>JAKZYH010000400.1:0-3320 GCA_047514575.1 Acidobacteriota bacterium
ACCTGATGGACCGCTTGGACGAGCTTCTCCACAAGGGCATCAGCCTCACGAATCTAGACACCCAGGAAGATTTTTCCCAGATCCGGGATCGGGTGCAGAGTGCCAACGCCTATCTCGGTTCCCATTCGGTAGCCCGGGCCCTGAAGGAGGGGGCTGAGGTGGTCGTTACCGGCCGTATCATCGACGCGGGCATGGTCGTCGCGCCTCCGCTGTTCGAGTTCGGCTGGGACCCAGGGGATTGGAATCGACTCGCCTCCGCCCTGGTGGCAGGTCACATCCTGGAATGCGGAGCCCAAGCCAGCGGCGGGAACCTGACTGACTGGGAGGAAGTGCCCTCCTTTCTCGAAATGGGCTACCCCATCGCGGAGATGTGCTCCGACGGCAGCTTTCACGTCACCAAGCCCTCGGGCTCCGGAGGACTGGTCAATCGCAAAACCGTTACCGAACAACTGGTCTACGAGATCGGGGATCCGCGGACCTACTACACCCCCGACGCTATCGTGGACTTCACCTCAGTTGCACTGTCAGATGAGGCAGACAACCAGGTAGGCGTCTCAGGCGTGCGAGGCCGTCCTCCCACTGACCAGTTGAAAGTCTCGATCTCCTACCAGGACGGCTTCATGGCCCACGGGACTTTGATCGTCAGCAGGCCGCAGGCGTCCACAAAGTGCCAGTGGATTGCCGACTGCTTCTGGAACCGTTTGGGCATAGACTTCCAGGAAGTCAGCACCGAAATGGTCGGTTACAACGCCTGCCACCGTCACCTGGTGCCTCCCGTTGATCCGCCTGAGATTTTATTGAGGCTGGGTGCCAGGGACCCCAGCAAACACAAAATCGAAGCCTTTGCGAAACAGTTCACCTCCCTGCTCCTGAGCACGGCCCCCGGGGTCGCCATGGTGGGTTCCCGTCCCCGGATTCAGGAGGTGATTGCCTACTGGCCAACCCTGGTTCCCAAGCAGGAGATCACACCGCGGGTGGTTCTGATCAGTCCGCGCAAGGTGTTCCAGGTGCCTTCTCTCGGCCCCACCCAAACGCAGGGACTACAGGAATCCGTTCCCGAGCCATGCCGACCCCAGGAAACAGCCGAAGCGGGTGGTCCTACCGCTCCTACCGTTTTGCTCGATCTTTGCTACGCGCGCTCTGGAGACAAGGGGAATATCTGCAACGTGGGCATCGTCGCCCGATCCGAGACGATTTACGATTGGCTGCAAACAACCCTTACGGCAGGAAAGGTGAAGGAGTATTTCGGCGATCTTTGCGAAGGCGAAGTCGAGCGATTCGAGCTTCCCAATCTGCTGGCCCTGAACTTTCTGCTGCATGATGGGCTGGGGGGAGGGGGAACCTCCTCCCTGCGCATCGATCCCCAGGGCAAGACCATGGCGCAGGGGTTGCTGATGATGCAATTGGACGTCCCGGTTGCAGTCAGGGATTCGGCGCCGGGGTGACCTGCAACGAGTTCTGACAATCCCCAGCGACCTGCGACCCTTTCTTTCCGTGAAAACAAACTCCTTCTCTGGTAACCTGAAACGGTTCATCATGGCTTGGGGAGGGAAGATACTCTTGGTTCTCGGCTTGACGGCCGAGCTGTTGGCCCAGCCTCTCGATATCTATTTCATCGATGTCGAGGGAGGAGCCGCCACGCTGATTGTGACTCCGCAGCGGGAAACCATCCTCGTAGACACGGGATGGAGACGCGATGACAACCGGGACGCGAAGCGAATTCACCAGATCGTGTCCACAAGAACCGGCCTGAAGCAGATCGATCATCTAGTCACAACCCACTTTCATCGCGACCACTACGGAGGGGTTCAGCGTCTCGTCCAGATGCTCCCAATCCTGAATTTCTTCGACCACGGTCCCATGAGCGATGTCCCTGAAGACCCACAGTTCGCGGGCTTCTACGTCGCCTACATGCGCGCCAACAAGGGACAACGTCAGAAACTGAGCCCAGGGGACCAGATTCCCCTGAAGAAGAGCAAGGTACCACTCCAGGTCCAGTGCATTGCATCCAGTAGGGAGACTTTGCCAAACAAAAACGCCCCGCCCAACCCGGAGTGCAAGAACGCCGTTCGACAAGAGACCGATTCAAGCGACAACGCCAACAGCGTGGCACTGCTGCTCCGCTTCGGTCAGTTCGAGTTCCTGGACTGTGGGGACTTGACCTGGAATGTTGAGGCTCGTCTGGCCTGCCCTGCCAACGTCATTGGCAAGGTCGACCTTTACCAGGTAACCCACCATGGATTGAAAAGCAGCAATCATCCGGCTTTGGTCAGGGGGATCGAGCCCACTGTGGCGGTAATCAATAACGGTCCCCGAAAAGGGGGGGATCCGGAAGTGTTTTCGCTCTTGAAATCTACACCCAGCATCAAGGATATCTTTCAAGTACACAGGAACTTGAAAACTGGACCAGAAGACAACGCCCCCGCCGACTTTATCGCCAATCTGGAAGGGGAGGACGGGTGCCCCGGTCGTTGGGTGCACGTCTCTGTGAGTGCCGACGCCGCTAGCTTCAGCGTGACCAATAGTCGCAACAACCTGACCCGAACCTACGCAGTGAAGTAGTTCGATCGAGACCGGCGGATGCTCAGCCAGCTGGGTCGATTCCAACAGGATCTGGCAGAGCGAAAGCGTCAATCGGAAATGACGTCTTCCCCGCCGATATCAACTCGGCAATCAGACGTCCCGTGACGGCAGAAAGAAGAATCCCGTTGCGGTTGTGCGCGGTGGCGACAACGACATTGTCAAACCCCTCGACCTGGCCCAAGAACGGCCCTCCTCGCCTGCTGGCCGGCCGGAGCCCTGACCAGCACCTGACGAACGCCATGTCTTTCAACCCGGGCGCCACGTCTAACGCCCAGTCCAACAACTCCTGGATGCCCTCGGCCGAAGTTGACTTGTTGTAGCCGACAGATTCGACCGTCGCGCCCACGATCACCTTTCCATCCGACCGCGGTACCAGGTAGCAGCCATTGGCATGGATCACACGCTCGATCTTCCTGGCCACCGACTCGAGCAAGACTATCTGCCCCCGGGATGGAAAGACCGGTAGATTGATCCCGAGTGATTCGCCCAGGCGATTGGACCAGGCCCCAGCCGCCAAGACGAAGTGCTCCCCCTCGATCCTGCCGGCAGGTGTGACTGCTGCCTGCACCCGATCACCCCTGGATTCGAAGCCTATGACCGGAAGGGCCTCGATCACACTGGCTCCGAGTTTCTGAGCGCCTAGGGACAGAGCACGCACCCAACGGGGATTGCGAACGGAACCGTCGTCCAGAAAATGGAGTCCCGCCACAGCAGAGGAACTGACTACAGGTTCAAGT
>JAKZYH010000401.1:0-4546 GCA_047514575.1 Acidobacteriota bacterium
ACGTTGGTGCGACCGCTCCCATGTCTGAGTCCGCACAGCGCCACTGTAAGGGCCGCATGCCAGGTCGACTTTCCTGACTCGTTGGGTCCGTAGACGATATTGAGAGCCTCCCCAAACTTCAGGGTTTCGTCGCGCAAGCGACCAAAGGCCCCAGCTGTGACTTTGCGAAACCACATACCTCAGCCTACGGCTAAGTCGGTGCGGCCTTCGAGCGCGCGCAATCCCGTGATGATGACCCTGTGTCGTTCGTCGTCATCGAGGTCGGCCTCCATCAGGTCACAGACAAAGGCTCCTCGCACGGTGGGTTCTTCTCTTATCGCCCCGATGTCATAGCCGGGATAGATACTGCCAGCACGCACCACTAAATCCTCAAGTGGCCCACGGCGCTCGCTAAGAACACCAAGGTCGAGTTCCACAGCAGTACCCAGTTCGCCGTGAAGGGTGACCCTGGCGATGCCTTCAAGTGACGCCAGCAGGACTTTCATACGATTCTGTATATCGCCGAGATCAACGCATCCGCTCACGTCAACTGATAAATCATGAACTTGCAGTCCGGTGACCCTATGCTGATCCCGTCTGATAATCCTGCCTTGATCGTCAAACACTATCTCGACTGCCCTCCCCTTGCCTTGATCTTTGAACGACAACGGAGCAGGAGCGCCGCTGTAAGTATGAAACTCGCCCATGACAGGAGTGTGGTAGTGACCTACGATGCAATGGGCCAAACCTGCCTCAGGAATGTGCTCAGCGAGGAAAGGTGCATGTCGTATCTTTTCAGGATGGTATTTGGCTATGTTCGCCCAGCCCCCCACCTCCGATCCGTGGAACAATCCCAGGTGCAAGCCGTCACCTTTGACCCTGAACCGTCCCAACGGAATCGTGGTCTGTGAAGGATTCCTGTGAGCAAAGCCCCACACCCGAACCCCATCAAGGCCGTCGTAGGGCGTCAGATTCTCCGAGTCAAAGATGTGTACGTTAGGCGACCATACCGCCGTAACATAGATGCTGCCCGGCCCATACCAATCATGGTTTCCTGGAGCTATCAGCACCGGAATGGGAGCAACCTCCGCGAAGAGGCGCTGCAACATCTGAACCGTGTCAGGAGTGTAGCGTTCGTGTTCGTACAGATCCCCAGCGCACATTAGAACATCCACCTTGAGTTCATCTGCCAGTCGAACAATCCGGCTCAGGGTGTCTCGCAACTCGGCGCGTCGCAACCGAGCTAATCCGGGGCCGCTTCCGGCAAACGGGGCATCCAAATGAAGGTCAGAAAAGGCGAGCAACCGCACAATACAACCTCTTTTCAGACAATCGCGGTTGGGTTAGTTCATAACCCTAGAAAACGGACCCGACGTATTCTGTGATCTCCTGCTGGAGAGCCGCTTTCCGATCCTCGGGCAGGAAAGAAGCGGTGACCGAATTGCGGGCTAGTCGTACCAGATCATGGCGGGAGAGATCCAGGGCCGTAGCGATGCTGAGATAGTTGTCCCCGACATATCCACCGAAGTACGCAGGATCGTCCGAGTTGACAGTGACCAGCACTCCGGCATCCATCAGTTCCTTGAGATTGTGGTGGCGGAGGTCGGGAAACACTTGGAGCTTTTGGTTTGACAGAGGACACATGGTCAGGGGAATCTGCTCTCTGACCAACCGCTCCACCAACCTCGGGTCGTCCCCGGCTCGCACCCCATGGTCGATCCGCTCCACTCCCAGTACATCGAGAGCCGCCCGGACATATTCCGCCGGACCCTCCTCGCCGGCGTGGGCCACTGGTCTCAACCCTGCCTCAACAGCCAGGCGGTAGGGTTCGGCGAACAGCTCAGGGGGATTACCCAACTCGCCCGAATCGAGCCCTACCCCCTGGATGTGACCAAGGAAAGGTCGGGCTTTCTCGAAAACCTCGATAGCCGATTCAGGCGAGAGATGACGGAGAAAACACAGGATCAGGTTCGAGGAAACCTCCGCCGCCTCCTGCTGCCCGCGCGCTAATCCTCGGATCACCGTCCCGATATCGATCCCTCGCTCGGTGTGTGTCTGAGGATCGAAGAATATCTCCGCATGACGCACCCCATCGGATGCCGCCCTCGCCAGATAAGCCGCCATCAGCTGGGCGAAGTCGTCCTCCGTTTGCAGTACCGCGGCAGCCTGGTAATAAATGTCAAGGAAGGATTGGAGATCACCGAACTCGTAAGCCGCTCTTACCTCCTCGACAGACCCGAACGGCAGCGCCACGTCGTTCCGCTTCCCCATCTCGAACATCATCTCCGGTTCCAGCGTCCCCTCGATATGGATATGCAACTCGGTCTTTGGTAGGCCCCGGACGAAACTCTCTATACCTAGCCTCTCTTTGGGCGGGTCTCTTGTTTGCAGGACGTTAGTCGAGGGTTCGTGGTGGGAGCATGGTCGGTTAAAGGAGAGAGAGCGCCAAGTGGCGCTCTCTCGTACATGCAGCTATACAGGCGGGTTAGAGGAACATTTCGATCCAGTCGCTGGCAAAGTAGACCAGGCTGGCAATCGAGACTATCCACATCAAAACATGAATCTCACCCGACTTGCCCTTCACCACCTTGATCAGCGTGTGTGACACAAACCCGGCCGCTATCCCCACTGTGATCGAGAATGCCAACGGCATGAGGATGATCGCCAGCAGAGCCGGCAATCCTTCTTCCAGGTCCGTGAAGTCGATGTGCTTGAGCAGCCCAACCATGAGAAACCCGATCAGGACCAGCACCGGCGCAGTCGCCTGTGCCGGGACAATCCCAGCCAGAGGCGACAACACAATAGCAACCAGGAACAGTATCCCCGTGACCACAGACGTGAGTCCGGTCTTTCCTCCTTCTGCTACCCCTGCCGAGCTCTCGATGTAGCTGGTGTTCGAGCTAACCCCGAACACTCCGCCGATCGCTGCGCCGAGCGAGTCCACCAACAGCAGGCTTCGAAGGCGAGGAATCCGACCTTCATCATCGGTCAACTCCGCTTGCTCGACAATGGCAGTAGCTGTGCCCATCGTGTCGAAAAAGTCGGTAAGCATCAGAGTGAAGATCGTCAAGATCGCCGAAAGGAAACCGAGCTCCGCAAACGAGTTACCCAAATCGAAGTTCCCGAAGGTTTCGAAGCTCACCGACGCCGAAATAGTATCCGGCACGCTGGCAACTCCTGCAACCAGAGCCACGATGGTGGTAGCCACGATGGTGATGATCATCGCCCCCTTGACCTTGCGCGCCAAGAGAACAATCCCGATAAGCACCCCAAACAAGGTCACACCCTGAGCAGCGGTAGTGGGAAACACGAACTCGACGATCGCGCCACCCTGTTGAACTAACCCACCGCTTTCCAACCCAATGAACAGGATGAAAAGGCCTATGCCTACCCCAATCGAATACTTGAGGCTGGTCGGTATCGCTTCCATCACAGCTTCCCGCAGACCCAACAGAACAAGAACGGTTACCAGAAGGCCTTCCCAGACAATGACTCCCATTGCTCCTTGGATCGAAAGGCCATCGGCCGTCAGACCAAAAGCGACTATGGCATTGAGACCGAGACCGGCTGCCATGGCGATCGGGTAGTTAGAGAAAATCCCCATAGCGATCGTCATGATGGCGGCTACCAGCGCCGTACCAGCTGCCACAGCAACAGGGTCAAGACCCGCTTCGCTAAGAATCCCGGCATTTACGAACAATATGTATGCCATCACCAGGAATGTGGTGACACCCGCGCGGACCTCGGTACCTACCGAGGAACCCCGCTCTGAGATACTGAAATAGCTGTCTAAACCTTGCTTCATTCCTACCTTCCTTCCAAACTAATTTGACAACGGGCGCTCCCCCTGCTAAAGGATCAAAAGGAAGCTAGACGCACCAACAGTGTTTTATTCCACGCCAACCTGTCAAATTCTTTTTCTCCTCCTTCACTGGCACCAAACAAGACCTCTCGAAGCCATAGCCACCCCGACCAGATATTTCGGCGACGTAACAAATCAGGACCCCTTCCCTATCCCGCTCCCCGCCGGGTGGAGAGTCCCGACGCAGAAGTTGCGGCAGTGGCTCGCAGCGAGACGGTCGTCCGGGAGCGGCTGGTGGGACTCCAACAGCTCCACGGCAAGGAGTCCGAGGAGGCAGAGTCATAGGAGCGCACCCTCGGCGGCGGAGTCACACCAACGCTGGGTGAATGGTAGCCACCCCGACACCGGTGGAAGCGCTTTGCGATAGACCACACTTGAGTCCTGGCGACTTCCCGATGCGGGGAGGCTATTTCCGCATGAAACGGCTAGTCACCATAAACGGGAGCGATGGAAAATATCAGGCGTCAAGGCTCCTGATCGGCGCCTGCGCTTGGCCTGTTCAGCAATACGTTTGCCACTGCCACCATCAAGCTACCTGCTATCAGCAGATCAAACCGCGCAACGATGATGTCGGTGAACAACCCCAGCCACACCAGGCCCACCACCGGCGATGCGTAGATGAGGGCATTCACCGCCAAGTCAGGAGTGATCAGAACTGCCTTTCGGGCAAGTACCCCTCCCGGAACGAAACTAACCCCGACAGCC
>JAKZYH010000402.1:0-4739 GCA_047514575.1 Acidobacteriota bacterium
CTTGGCATTTTGGCATCTCATGTTCACACCATCTTCGGCCGCTCCTCAATCGCGAAATCCTCAACGTAGACCTGGCTATGCCTGCGGTTTCGCTCAATCGTTCGCGGCCAAATCTGGTGCAAATCTGAGCGCCAATTCTACCAAGTTATTCTTACGCAGACCCTTAATGTTGCCTCGGAGCATCTTCACAGGTTTTTTACTGGCGCTGTTTCTTGCCAGCACCTCATCCTCGGCAGCCTCGGGGGACACCGTCGATTTCCAACGCGAGGTGCGGCCGATCCTCTCCAACAACTGCTTCGCCTGCCATGGACCCGACACTCAGACCCGCTTGGCAGGGCTGAGACTTGATACCCGAAAAGGAGCCTTCGCCTCGAGCATCCGCGGCGGTGTCATAGTACCGGGCGACCCAGAAGAGAGCCTGTTGTACCAGCGCGTCTCCACTCCCGACAGCGGACGGCGTATGCCACCAGCCTTCACCACAAAGGAGCTGACAGAGGAGCAGATCGACCTTCTCAGACGTTGGATCGAACAGGGCGCCTCTTGGGATCAGCACTGGTCCTTCAGGACGATTCAGCATTACGAGCCTCCCGCAGTTGAAAACGAAAGTTGGACTCGCAGCCCGCTCGACCGGTTTATTCTCTCTCGGCTCCAGGAGGAGGGCTTGGAACCGGCTGCGGAAGCCGATAGACGCACACTCGCTCGCCGCGTCGCGCTGGATCTAACGGGCCTTCCCCCCGACCCCGGTACCCTGGAAAGCTTCCTGAACGATACCTCGTCGAATTCATACGAAAAGCTCGTCGACAAACTACTGGCTTCCAGTCACTGGGGCGAACACCGAGCCCGTTATTGGCTCGATGCTGCTCGTTATGCGGATACTCACGGTATCCACATCGATAACTATCGCGAGATGTGGCCGTACCGCGACTGGGTCATCCGGGCCCTGAATGACAATAAACCCTTCGACCAATTCACGGTCGAGCAGATCGCGGGAGATTTACTGCCCAACCCAACCCTCGATCAGCTGGTAGCCACCGGTTTTCACCGCTGCAACATCACAACCAATGAAGGCGGCGTGATCCCCGAGGAGTACGAAGCTATCTATGCGAAGGACCGCGCCGACACAACAGGTGCGGTTTTTCTGGGGCTTACCGTCGGATGCGCCACTTGTCATGACCACAAGTTCGACCCCATCGCCCAGAGCGAGTTCTATTCCTTGACGGCCTTTTTCCGGAACACAACCCAGTATGTGATGGACGGTAACATATCGGATCCACCACCTACGCTGGTCGTACCCAGCGACGAGGATCGAGAGCTCTGGAATGAGCTTCGTCAGGAGGCAGCCCAGCTCGAATCAAAGACAGCAGCGCACGCTCGCTCGGTGGACAAGTCGTTCGCCGAGTGGCTTACCGCGGGCCATCATCAGTCCCTGACAAATCCGCTAGACGACTCTTCGGAACTATTGACGCTTGTCCTCGACCAGGATCCCAGGGCCAACATCGAGGGAAGCCGAGTAGAGATCGCTCTGCACCAGGGAGCCATCGTGGCCGAGGGCCCCCACCCGAACCTGCCGGGGCTGCGCTTCGAAAAGGAATCGTGGGCCGAGCTCCCTTCCTTGAAACTTGATACCGACACCCCCTTTTCCATGGCCCTTTGGATCTACCAACCCAAGGTGGTCGGAAACGTCACCGTGCTCAGTCAAGACGATCCCCAGGACCATTCGCGCGGATGGTCATTAACCGTTCAGCAGCGGCAGCTTGCCTTTACCATGACCGGAGAAAAGCCAGTGGGAGACAAGAGTCCTTCGCTGGTGAAGATCCTGCCCATCAATACGAAGCGGATGCCTGCAGGCGTTTGGACACATATTGTGGTGACCCATGACGGTTCCGGCGAACGGGCTGGCTTACGCCTCTACCGGAATGGCGATCTGGTCGAGGAACAGGGGAGCGAATTCTTCGCCAAGGTAGAGGGGAACATTCGAACCACACGACCGCTCCAACTGGGCAGAGGATTCGGCAAGAGTTCGGATCGGGAAGATCCTAAGGTGACCCACTTCTCGGGCGGCGGAATAGCCGATCTTCGATTCTTCAATCGTCCGATCACAGTCCAGGAAGCCAAGGTAATCTCGCTGTGGCACATTCTCCAAGTTGCGAGGGAGCAAGAGGCCCAGCAATTAAGTGTTGAGCAGCGGGAAGCACTGCGCTTGTACTACCTCAGCGTCAAGGATTTCGACTATCGCCGGCTGGTGGAACGCAAGCAAGCAATCGATCGGGAGTGGCGCGAGGTTCGGCGGCGCGGAGGCGTCACTCATGTCATGCAGGAGGTCGCGAATACGAGACCAACGGCACACGTGTTGCACCGGGGCATGTACGACCACCCCCGCCAACGTGTCGTCGCCAACACTCCCTCGGCTTTACCTCCCATGCCGGCGTCGTTCCCTCGCAACCGAATGGGGCTGGCCAGGTGGTTGGTTGATGAAGCGAATCCACTGACGAGCCGGGTGATCGTGAACCGCTACTGGCAACAGGTCTTCGGGACTGGCCTGGTGAGGACCAGTGATGACTTCGGCTCACAGGGGGAGCCTCCGTCTCACCCAGAGCTCATCGATTGGCTAGCGCTGGAGTTCCGCAAATCAGGCTGGGACGTCAAGCAGTTCTTTCGCCTCCTCGTGACCTCGTCCACTTATCGTCAATCTGCTGGGAACACCCCGGAAAAGCTGGAAAAAGACCCGGCAAATCGGTTGCTCTCTCGGGGTCCGCTGTTCCGTATGGACGCCGAGATGATTCGGGACTACGCCCTGGCCGCAAGCGGACTGCTGGTTCGCAAGATCGGCGGCCCCAGCGTGAAACCCTATCAGCCAGCAGGAGTCTGGAAAACGGTAGCGATGCCCAGCAGCAATACCCAGATCTACCAGCAGGACTCAGGCAGCAAGCTCTATCGACGCAGCATGTACACCTTCTGGAAACGCTCTGCTCCTCCGGCCTCGATGGATATCTTCAACGCCCCCACACGGGAACACACCACGGTGCGACGCGAACGAACCAACACACCGATGCAAGCTCTAGTAACGATGAACGATACTCAGTTCGTCGAAGCTTCACGCTACCTGGCACAACGAGCCATGCGCGAGGCCGGCGATGGGTTCGAACAACGTCTGGACTTCGTCACGACTCGCCTGCTGGCACGGCCCTTGAGCGAAAGAGAACGCGCCGTCGCCAAGCGGACGTACGAAGCCTTTATCGGCTTCTACGGGTCCAATACCGGTGAGGCGAAGAAGCTCCTTTCCACTGGCGAAACTCCCCCCGACGAGGCGCTGCCGCCGGCAGAATCAGCGGCTTGGACCATGTTGGCCAGCCAGATCATGAACTTGGACGAAGTATTGAACCGATAGAGGCTGCTACCCTGTCGACTTGGAGACTGTGGGTAATGGATGAGCAACGGCGAGCTGCTTTAGACCCCTGGAACCGGAGTCTGTTTCCCGGAGAGATTGACAATGCATCCACATAAAGAGGCACTTCTGGCAGAAACCAGACGCCAGTTCTTCGCCCGGGGGGCCAAGGGTATCGCTGGCATCGCTCTGGCCAACCTCATGGCTGACAGCGGCCTAGGCTCAATCATGGGGGACAAATCCTTTGGCGGCTTGCCCAACCTGCCCCATTTTGCCCCCAGAGCGAAGCGTTGCATCTACCTTCACATGATGGGCGCGCCGCCCCAGATGGATCTGCTCGACTACAAGCCCGAGATGAGGGACTGGTACGATCAGGACTTGCCTGAGTCCGTGCGCCAGGGGCAGCGCCTGACGACCATGACCTCCGGCCAAGCGCGTTTTCCCATCGCTCCGTCTGTCTTTCAGTTCAAACAACACGGTCGGAACGGCACCTGGATTTCCGAGCTGCTGCCCTACACGGCGAAGATGGTCGATGAAATCGCCATTATTCGTTCGATGAACACCGATGCGATCAATCATGAGCCGGCGATTACCTTCATCCAGACAGGCAGACAAGTGGCCGGTCGGCCCTGCATCGGGTCCTGGATTGCCTATGGACTCGGCAGCATGAACCAGGACTTGCCCACCTTCGTGGTGATGAACGCCGAGAAGAGTCATCCCAAGTCGGGCGTGCAGGCGATCTCGGCCAAGCTCTGGAGCTCCGGCTTCCTTTCCCCTGAATACGCCGGCGCAAGGCTGCGTGCTGGAACCGACCCGGTACTCTACCTCGGCGATCCCGACGGCGTCTCCAGAGAAGTCCGCCGCAAAATGCTGGATGGCCTGAACGAGCTGAATCAGATCCGGCATGAGAAGATCGCCGATCCCCAGACGCTGGCGCGGATCGAGCAGTACGAGATGGCGTTTCGGATGCAGGCTTCGGTTCCGGAGATGGCGGACCTTTCGAGCGAACCCGAAAGCACCTTCAAACGCTGGGGCGAAGAGGCAAAAGAACCGGGCAAGTTCCAGAACGCGGCGCTCATGGCGCGGCGCTTGGTCGAGCGCGGTGTACGCTTCGTCCAGATCTATCACCGTGGCTGGGACGTCCACAGCTCTGCCCCTGAAGTCCTACCGGCACAGGCCCGGGACGTCGACCGCGCCGCCTGGTCCCTGATCCAGGATCTGAAAGAACGTGGCCTCTTCGAGGAGACGTTGGTGATCTGGGGTGGCGAGTTTGGGCGAACGATCTACTCGCAGGGCACTCTGACACCCACCGACTATGGCCGCGACCACCATCCGCGCTGCTACAGCCTGTGGA
>JAKZYH010000403.1:0-3761 GCA_047514575.1 Acidobacteriota bacterium
CCATTGAGGTCCGCGATCTCCGGGTTGGAGGTGGGTTGCACCTTCAGGACGGTGTGCTTCTTACTACTGTAGTCACCCTCAGCCGAACCCCAGAAGAGATCCACGTGTTCCGAATCTACGTCGGTGAAGATGAGATCGAGGTAGCCATCCCGGTTGAAGTCGGCGATGCGACTGGCCTGTCCGATCCGGATTCCCAGCTTCAGCTCCGTGCGACGCGATTTGTCGTGCCCCTGCTCACTGCCCCATAGAATCCAAGCAGTTGGAGGAGAATCGCTGTAGGCGGACCCGGAGATGGTGACCAGGTCTAGATAACCGTCCCGGTTCAGGTCCGCGACCGAGACTCCGTTGGAACCCTTCATCTCCAGGTCCCTTTCCAGCCGATAACCGTCCGCCCCACCAGCGAAGATGGAGCCCTGCGGAAAGATCAGATCGACCCAGCCGTCCTGGTTCAGGTCGGCGGTGGTCGCAAGCCCTCCGTCTCCCGGGACCACACTCACTGAGGCAGGTGAGTAGTGGTGCCGAGCATTGCCCCAGTAGACGAGCGAAGGGATGCTTCGACCCTGAGCTCCGCTGTTCTGGTTGATGATTACCAGATCCTGGTCTCCATCCCGATCCAGGTCTCCCGCTACCGTACTCACCGCCCCAAAGCTCTGCAGTTCCCTGCGGTGGGCACGGTCAAACCCTTCCGAGCCGTTCCAATAGATATAGGAATTCACATCCGAAGTTTCTGCGTCGTGCTTGTTGGAGAACGTGACGTCGACCCATCCGTCGCCATTGAGATCGGCCAGCGCCGCGTCGGTGGCAGCCAAGGTCGGCAGCTCGGTCCGCCGGTCAGCCGCGTAGCCGTCCCCGCTACCCCAGTAGATATAGGATGAATCTCCCTTGCTATTAGCGACTACCACTTCCGGATGTCCGTCCCGGTTGAGATCGCCCACCTCGCTGTCCTCTGCAGCTTGGGAAGGAAGCTCAACCCAGATCTCTCGGGAGAGGCCCTGCCCGCTGCCCCGATGAATCGTCAGCCGGTCGTCCTTATGGGCTAGAACCAGGTCAAGGTGTTTGTCCCCGTCCAGGTCGGCCAGGTTGGCTCCTATAGCGTCACCGAGCTTCCATTCTTCCCCTGGCGTCTTGAAGCCGTTGGCTCCTCCCAGGTACAAGACCAGACTCTGCTTCTGGGAGTTGTTGTTCAAGAAGAGCGCATCCCCATAGCCGTCTTCGTTCACGTCTCCTGCTGCTACGTCGGCGGCACTGGTCGTGGCCAGGGCCGTGCGCCGCTCCTTGTCGAAGCCGCGAGGACCGTTCCAATAGACATACGACTCCAGATGCATATCGAAGCCGAAGCGCTCTCCACCTTCTATACCCCGGTTTGAAAAAGCCAGGTCGACGAAGCCGTCTCCATTGAAATCCGCTGCCGCGACGCCGCCAGCCAGAAGAGTCGGCAGCTCCGTCCGACGATCTCGCTGATAGCCTCTTTCGCTGCCCCAGTAAACCAGCCCCATCATGTGGACCGAGTAGTTATGGATGAAATTGCAAAAGACGATCTCCGGATAGTCGTCTCCGTTGAGGTCGACGACCAGTGAACGGCCACCACCGTCACTGGGCAGGCGCGTCACCCCTTTGTCCCGCACCTTGATCTGGCGCAGTAGACGCGCCAGCGGTTGCTGTTCGGGTAAGGGAGGCAGGATAGATTCGGGTCCGCCCTTCTTGCCCCAGTAGACCAGCGCGTCGGTATTCTCGAGGGGATTGTGATCCTGGATCACGAGAACGTCCAGATAGCCGTCATTGTTCAGGTCCCAACGGTAGATCATCTCCAGCCGACCGGAGCGGGCGATGTAGAGATTGGTTCCACCGTCGCCGATCCGACCCGCGGCAAAGTCCTCGTGGCTGCTGTGTGTGATCCAAGTCTCGTATTCGTCTCCGGCAAGGGCTGTTGTTGCCAGGGCGGTCACGACCAGTAAAGTGCTGAGTGTTGTGTTCATTTCTGATTCCCCCACCCTCGCTCCAATGAGCGAAGAAGATCGACATTGCAACAGCGGAGCGCCAGTCCAAGTCTTGGCTTTGTTTTAATAGTGGCCCTCACTGTTGCGCAACTTCCTATTCTCGCAGATTTCGGTGCAGCAGCGTTCGTTCGAAATCATCCTGTCCTGGTCAATCCTTCCCCATCAATACCCAATCAGCCAATTCGACCGCTAACTCGTCCTCGCTGCTCTTGCCCCAGTCCCTGAGAGTGACTGCGAGTTCCTGCCGGATCTGGCTGTGTGAAGATCCGGCGTATAGATTGGTCCGTTCACCCGGATCTTCGAGAAGATCGTAAAGTTCGCCCGGTCGACAACTCGCACCGGAATCGAATCGACGCAGGATCAATTTGTAGCGTTCTGTCCTCAGCGCCCGCTCGTCGTATAGAGACCCATCGATCGGCTCCTGGGGAATGTTCTGGATCACGATGGGTCGATCCCACCGATCTTGCCCCGAGGAGACACGTTCCAGCAGGCTTTCTCCCTGCAGGTTCAATCGTTTGGTGTAGGAGCGGACCCCCATTACGGGCAGGATACCAGCGGCCTGCAGGAAGGTGGGCATCAAGTCTACCAGGCTCACCCCGGACTGCCACACCGTTCCCTGCGGAAGTGACCCAGGATAAGCCATGATCAGCGGAACCCGGGCCGAACCTTCATAGGCGACACACAGGCCTTCTTCGGTCCCCGGCCGGTCGCCCCAGACACGTCCATGATCCGAGGTAGCCACGATCAGGGTGTTGTCCAGGATCCCCAGACGCCGCAGCGTCTCGACCAGCCTTCCTACATTCCAGTCCAGGTTGGAAACAGTACCGTAATAGGGAGCCCGTTCGTCCCCCTGGTAGTGCTCTAGAAACTGTCGGGGCGGGTCCAGGGGTTCATGGGGTGCATAGTAGGACTGATAGAGGAAGAAGGGCTCTTGCACATGCCGCTCCATGAAGCGTATTCCCTGGTCGGTGTGGACATCGGGACGATAGCGGGACTGGTGAGGTTCGCCAATCCAATGGCGCAACAAGGAGTTGAAAGACTTCCAGTAGTCGAAGAAGCCGGGATTGGGAGGACCGAGATGCCATTTCCCGATGTGGGCTGTGGCATATCCGGCATTATCGAGCAGATAGGGAAAGTTATCCCAGAGCCGAAAACGTGGATCACGAAAAGGGTCGGCGATAGACTCCTTGTAGTTGGAGTGAACCGAGGTGGTCGGGATCGGATAGACGTTGCGACGCAGACCGTGCGCGTGCGGATAGCTGCCGGTGAGAATGGACGCCCGAGCTGGGCCACACAGGGCCTGTGGGGTGAAACAATTAGCAAATCGGACGCCCCTCCCTGCCAGGGCGTCCAGGTTCGGGGTGTGGACTTCCTTTTCTCCATAGCAGCCAACGGCATCAGTGCGGCACTTGTCAAAGAGGATGAAAAGGATGTTCGGTGGCCGTCCCGAGTTCTCTACACTCCCCGAATCATTGAAGCTCATAGTGCCCTCTCCAGGATGTCCTCTCGGCAGTACTTTTGATCCGGCCCCCCGGGCCGCCGTGTATCGAGCCAACGGCTCGAATGAAGAATACTTCGGCCTGGAGGCCAAAGCTACTACGCTCGCCAATGAAGTTTCAGCTTAGGGTCTGCGCAAGAATAACTTGGTAGAATTGGCGCTCAGATTTGCACCAGATTTGGCCGCGAACGATTGAGCGAAACCGCAGGCGTAGCCCGGTCTACGTTGAGGATTTCGCGATTGAGGAGCGGCCGAAGATGGTGTGA
>JAKZYH010000404.1:0-2586 GCA_047514575.1 Acidobacteriota bacterium
CACTACCCGGGCGATGTTGGGACGGGGCCTTGGCGAAAACTCTAGCGGAGATGATCGGACCCTGTCTCTATCCCTCTGTCTTGGACCTGATCCTGGCAAGACAGTCCAAAAGCGGAGCTCAGTCTAGCATTGGGACCCAGCCGATCTCGGTGAGCCCGGTCACAGTCAGTGTTTGGCTTTCTGTTCTGGAATCAAGCAGTGTGAGACGACTTCGACTGGAGCTATACTAGGGCCTGAATGCCCATGAATCAGAGTTGGGGGAACACACGCTTTGGGATCAGACAAAACTAAACGCAGCAGTACTCATCCGAGTGAGGAGGTGAAGATCGCCGTTGTTCCCGTGGCTGGACTAGGTACGCGATTGCTTCCGGCCACCAAGTCTCAACCAAAAGAGATGCTTCCGGTGGCCAAGAAGCCGGTAGTTCAGTATGTGACTGAGGAACTCGAAGCCAATGGCATCGAACAGATTCTCTTCATTACGGGCAAGAGCAAAACATCCATTGAGAACCACTTCGATTTTGACCATGAACTTATCCGGGGCCTCCGGGAAGGTGGTAAGGAAGAGCTTCTGGCCGAGCTCGAATTCGAACGCATGGGAGTTCGGTTTTTCTTTACGCGGCAGCGACGCCAGCGTGGACTCGGAGATGCGATTGGGTGTGCTGAATCCTTCACCGCAGACCATCCGTTCGTGGTCGCTCTAGGCGATAGCATCATGGGCCTGGAACAGCCGTCTCTAGTTGTCAGCCAGCTGCTTTCCGTTTATCGAGAGAATCCAGGATCGATTGTAATCGCGATCGAGGAGGTTCCGCAGAGCCGGGTCTCGCGATACGGAATCGTTCATCCGGGTGGCGCAGGTGGGGTCTTTCCTATTCGGGCTTTGATTGAGAAGCCGTCACCGGAAAGTGCTCCCAGCAATCTGGCGATCGCGGGCCGATACGTGTTGTCACCTTCAATCTACAAGGCACTTAAAGAGACCTCGCCCGACGGTGGGGGCGAAGTTCAGCTCACACATGCGATCCAGCGGCTTCTCGAACTCGGGGAATCAGTGATTGGCGTGCGCCTGTCGCAGAAGGAAAAGCGCTATGACATCGGCAATTTCCAGAGCTACTTCGAAGCCTTCTTGGACTTCGCCCTTGCGGACGAAGAGTTGGGTCCAGGCCTCAGGCAGAGCTTAGTCGAGCGACTCAATGAGGATCGTTAGGACAGCCGCTTTCGCCCGAGCCGGACTTCTGGGGAATCCCTCCGATGGGTTCTTCGGAAAGACCCTTTCCGTAACGGTGAAGAACTTTGCAGCCCGAGTAGTTCTCTACGAGTGGCCTGAATTGGAGATCGTTCTAAGCCGCCAGGATCGTTGCCGGTTCGAGCAAATCGAGGACCTGGCCGAGGACGTCCGGTTGAACGGGCTCTATGGCGGCCTCCGTTTGGTGAAAGCCGCTATCAAGGTTTTCGCCGAATACTGCCGCGAAAGCAGCATTCCCCTGTCCGAAGAGAATTTCTCGCTGCGCTACGAAACGGATATCCCAAGACAAATCGGTCTGGCAGGATCAAGCGCCATCATTACCGCAGTGATGCGGGCTCTGTCGGAGTTCTACTCTGTCTCCATCGCCAGGGAGATTCAGGCCAACCTGATTCTCCAGACCGAGACCCAGGAGATGGGGATTGACGCCGGCCTCCAGGATCGAGTGTGCCAGGTGTATGAGGGTCTGATTTATATGGACTTCGATCGAGATTTCATGGACCGGCACCGACATGGGATCTACGAGGTCCTGGATGCTGAGATGTTGCCTCCTTTGTACCTGGCCTACCGAAACGACCTGAGCGAGGTCTCGGGCCTCTACCACAGCGGCTTACGCGGCAGATGGGAACAGGGCGACGCCGAGGTTCACGCGGCCATGAGAACCTTCGCGGATCTGGCCGAACAAGGAAGACAGGCCTTGCTGGAGGCGGACTACCACAGGCTGGCAGAGCTCTTCGACCAGAACTTCGATACCCGTCGGCGGCTCTCTCGTCTGGATCCCCGAGGGGAAGAGATGGTCCAGATCGCTCGCTCTCTGGGCGTGTGCGCCAAGTACGCAGGATCGGGAGGATCAATCGTAGGGATCTGTCCGACGGAAGAACAGCTTACGAAGTTACGGGAGCGATTCTCAGAAAGTGGCTGTACCCTTCTTCGCCTACTGGTGGCTTAAGTGGCCTCCCGCGCCCGCGATCTCATCTCCAGGCCAGAAGGCCGCGAGATGATTGGCGGGCAAGCCCCACCTGCAAACGCAGCGTACTTATGAATCCGTATCACTACTGTCCGGTTAGCAGTCGAATGATATCAAGTGGTTAGCGTGCCGTTCGTGACCATGCAAGTCCCAATTTCTAAGTGATTGAAGAATCAGGACTTGCTCGGACAGAGTAATTCTGGAATTTGGCGTCAGCTGATAGTGTGATGGGGCCTGAGCGCACAGGAGCGAGGTGAATCCTGAAGGGATTCCGTATTTCAGCCCAGGGTTTCCCAACCCTGGGTCAGCGGCGCTTGCCCTGGATTTCAACCCAGAATGGGTTGCGTACAAGAAGAGCAACAAACCCTCAGGACGCAACCCA
>JAKZYH010000405.1:0-3736 GCA_047514575.1 Acidobacteriota bacterium
GCTTTGGGTAGAACCTTCAGAGCGACATCGCGGTTGAGCTTGGTATCAGTGGCGCGGTACACCTCCCCCATACCGCCTTCGCCGAGCTTTGAGTTGATCTTGTAGTGGGAGATGGTTTGCCCTATCAACAGGACCTCCAGAACCACAGGGGGTCTTTCTAGCAAATACTAGAGCCTTGGATCTGGAAGGGCAATCTCAGAAGAAGGTATATATATTAATCCGAAGGATAGATGGGACCATTCTCAGCTACCATACGGTGGGTGAAATCACTTCCCCGTCGGGACCAGGCGTTTGATTTCTTCAAACCAATTCTGAACAACGTTGAGTTGTCTCAGAGAGGTTGCCGCCCCCTTGATCATGGCAAACCGACGACCATCCGGCGAGATGTCGTAATTCCGTGCAAGTGCGGAGTTGATTCCGCCGAGGTAGGGCCCCTCGAACAGGAATCTTGATGGGGAGGCCGTGAAAGGGGCTGCCGTGCCAACAGCAACGACCATCATTTTTCTCCCGTTTCGGTAGAAAAGCTCCTTCCCGTCAACTCCCCACAGAGGCTGGCTTCCACCCTCTGTCGATATGCGTGTCAGTCCACTCCCGGCTGGGTAGGCTTTCACATAAACCTCATCTCGGCCAGAGCGGTTCGACGTAAATGCGATCCACCGACCATCAGGTGAGAACATTGGATGCCATTCGCGGAATCGGGTCCCCTGAAATAACTGAGGCTTTCGTTCGCCTTCGAGTGAGAACACCCAAATGTCACTGGAGGTTTGCTGCTGCAACGTCGTAAACGTCAGCACCTTGCCGTCGGGAGACCAGGAGTGGGGGGTTGGAAATAGGCCTGGAGCAGATGTTAGTTCTTCAGCAATACCACTGCCGTCAGCAGCCTTCCAGTATATGCTGCTTCTTATTCCCCTGGCTTCCGGCAAAAACCGACGGAATGTGATGCGTTTACCGTCTGGCGTCCAGACAGATTCACTACTAGTGTCTGTGAAGGTCACCGGCGTGAGTATCCCACGGGCGATCTCATAGACCCAGATGTCGCTTGTCCCTGAGAAGGTGGCTTTTTTGCGGGTCTCATCTTTCTTCACGGTTAGCGCTACGTACTCGCCGTTCGGTGAAAAGCGCGGCTGCGCAAACCTGTGTGCCACTTTCCCCCCAGCCTGAGTCCCTCCCCTATGATCCACCAATACCAGTTCCCCCCAGTCGCCGTGAGGAGATCGATACACGAGCGTTCCATCATTCGAGACTGCGTAATCGACGGCTTCAAGGGTCGGACTGGCGACGGGATCACCGATCACCTCAAGTCGTGAGAGATCGAAGGCCACCACCATATGCCCGAGTTCGGAATGAAGATATGTAAGATGTCCGGAGTGCAAATAATGACCATAGTGGCCGTCTTCCGCGATTGTTTTCCACTCTCCAGTCTCCAGCGAGAGGACGCCGAGTGGCGATTTCTTGTCACCAGTCCCCACCGTCCCAGGCAGCCGAATATCAAAAACAATCGCGTGTCCGCCCGGTAGGATCTTGGGCCACGCATGTGCAATTTCACCCCTTTTCTTGTCGGGAGTGGTGACTTTCTGAGGAATACCTCCGGTGGCCGAAACACGTGAAAGGCCCGAAGACACGCCTCCGAAAACAATGTTTCCATCCTTCCCCCAGCTGGCGCCGAAATAGGGATCTAGCTCGCTGATGATCAGAGGCTGGCCGCCCTTCAGCGAGACCTTCTTCATTGCGCCGGACGCATAGAAACCGACCCACTCCCCATCCGGTGAAAAAAAGAGGCGCGAAGCCCCCTCGGTTCCGGGAAGAGGGAGAGCCTCGGTTTGATCCATTGCCCGGTGATAGATGGCGTGACCCTGAGCGCGCTCGCCCACGTAGACAAGATGACGACCGTCTGGCGAAAGAGCGATTCTCCACGCGACGGGCGGGCCAACCATATAGGGCGTTGGCAAGTCAATGGTGGTCCGCTTTATGCCTGGTGGCGTCTGTGAAATCGTGTCAGGGAGGTGATTCCAGATCGCCAGGGTGGCAGCAGTCAGCACTGCCAAGGCTGCGATACTCCACGGAATCCACCGTTTCCACGATCCTTCTGCTGCTGGTGCTATTTCGAAAGAATCTTCGCCACCATGGAGTATCTCTCCCAAATCCGTCCCTACCTCGTGGATGAGTTGATAGCGGCGATCCGGGTCCTTGGCCAACATCTTCCTCACCGTATGCTGGAGTACAGGAGAAACCTCATTCATGTACCGAGATAAAGGGGGTGGATCTTTTGTGAGGATGCTGCTGGCGGTATCCGCGGGCTGCGCTTGCTTAAAAGGCTCCATGCCGGTGAGCATCTCATAGAGCGTTACCCCGAACGAGAAGATGTCCGAGCGAGTATCTACTGCTTCCCCTCGCAACTGCTCCGGAGACATATAAGGCACGGTCCCAAGCGTGTCACCCGTTCGGGTCAGACTGGCGGTGAGTGTCTTTTCCTGACTGTCTCCTCCCTCGGCTGGAGTCAGCCGCTTGGCCAACCCAAAATCCAGCACTTTGACATGCCCGTCGGGGGTGATCATGATGTTCGACGGCTTGAGATCCCGATGGATGATGTTCTGCCGGTGGGCGGCTTCTAGTGCCTCGGCAATCTCCGTGGCCTTTGCGAGAGCATCCTGGAGAGGAAGCGGGCCCTTTTTTAGCTGGTCCTTGAGCGTCTCGCCTTGGACGTACTCCATCGAGATGAAGGACTTGCCTTCCTCTTCCCCAACCTCATGGATGTGGCAAACATACGCGTGGTCCAGCGCAGCCGCGGATTTGGCTTCCCGCAGAAAGCGCTTTCTGGCAGTTTCGTCTTGCTGCATTTCTCTGGGCAGGAACTTCAAGGCGACTCTGCGATCCAGCTTCGTGTCCTCGGCCAAATAGACTTCTCCCATGCCTCCGGTGCCAAGCAACGAGAGAACCTTGTAGGAGCCCATCTCTCGTCCCACCATGGACGGAACCTGATCCTGGACCATCGCCTTGGCCGCCACTTCCAGCGCCGGAGCCTCCAGGAAGTCCTCGACCTTCTCTTCCTGCGCTAGCAGGGACTCGACTTCTCGCCTCAGGGCATCGTCCCCTCCACAAGCTTCTTCGAGAAACGCCTTCCGCTTGCTTTCCTCCTGCTCCAGGGCGGCGTAGCAAAGATCTTCTATCTTCTTCCGACGTTCCGCTTTCATCAGGCTTCTCAGTGAGTCGTCTCGGGCATTCCAGGGAAGATGCGGTGATCGACATCCGGATCCTCGGCCCGATACACCTCACCCATGCCTCCTTCGCCGAGCATCTCGGTGATCTTGTAATGGGAGATGGTCTGGCCTATCAACACGGGCCTCCAGACTGCAGGGAGCCTATCTGCCAAATACTAGATCTTTGGACCTGGAAGGGCAATCTCAGAGGACGGCGGATATAAGAAATCGGAAGGATAGGCGGAACTCAATCCACCTTTTCCGCTGACACTCGGAATGTCGTTCGCTGCGAAGCTGGTCGTGTGCTTGAAACTGCCATCCTGTCCTTGTTTCTCGAAAAGGCGACCCATTCTTTTCAGCCCCAAGCTTTTCGTGGTCGCATGACCGTCGATCAGAGGCGGTCGAGTAGGCGGGGTACTCCCAGCAGTCCAGGCAGCCGTAGGTGGAGGGTTTCCAGCCTCGCCCTTTCGGTTGCGAAGTGGGTTCACAGTTCCACCCTAGCGGCCGTCCTACCGGTTGCCACCCACGCCCCTCTCGGA
>JAKZYH010000406.1:0-7311 GCA_047514575.1 Acidobacteriota bacterium
CCCACCATGCCGGAAGACGATTTCCTCTCTGAAGAGGACATCGACTTGCTCCGGAGCTGGGTCTCAGAGGGCGCCTCTCCCTGGTCTGGGGATCTGGGCAGAGTACAGCTCGAAAACCTGCCTCAGATCGAACCTCGAACAGCCGTCCGATCGGAGATCGCAAGCCTGGCCTTCCATCCCAGCGGAGATCTCGTGGCCGCTGGGGCCTATGGCGAAGTACAGCTTTACGATTTTGGCAGTGATGAGATCATAGCCCGCCTTGCGGGACATCCCGAGGCCGTGCGTGCCCTGGTCTTCAGTCCCGACGGGTCGATTCTGGCTGCCGCTGGAGGGATGCCGGCTCGCTACGGGAAGGTTCAGATCTGGGAGACCAGCGGACGAACGCTGTTGAGGAGTTGGGAAGGGCACCGCGACTGTATCTACTCGCTTGCTCTCGACCCCGGGGGTGACCTCCTGGCGACGTCCAGCTATGATCGTCTGATCAAGTTGTGGGAAGTGGGAAGCGGCCGCGAACTTCGCACCCTCAAGGGACACGCGGACGCAGTCTATTCGATTGCTTTCGATCTTGACGGGAAACGGCTTTTTTCTGCCTCGGCCGATCGGACCGTGAAGATCTGGGACGTGCAGACCGGAAGCCAGCTTGGCCGGCCTCTGGGCGAGTCCTCCGCCGAGCTCTACAGCCTTGCCTTGCACCCATCGGGAAAGCTGGTGGCGGCTGCTGGTGAGGACAAGATGATCCGGATTTGGAAGCTCCATGAGGGTCAAGGCGGAGAGCTGTTGAATTCCTTTTTTGCCCACGATGGCTCGGTGTTGCGCTTGACGTTCACGCCCGACGGGCAGACACTGATTTCGGCTGGATCGGATCGGCTGGTCAAGTTCTGGGATGTCGAGACGTCCCAGGAGAAGCGGACGCTGGAACGCCAGGCAGACTGGGTCCTGGCCCTGGCGGTGAGTCCCGATAGCAAGCGGCTCGCGCTGGGCCGCTACGACGGCCCGGTCGTCTTTCATGAGGTACAGTCCTATGATTGAACTCTTCTCCAGAAGGCACAGGATCCCCGACAGGCTCTGTCTGGGTTTCGTTCTCCCTGTGATTGCCTCGACGCTCTCGGTCCTGGCGCAGCAGGCTCCGCCGACCCTCAAATCGGTGGTTCCTCACGGAGGCCAGCGTGGCAGCACGGTGTCGCTACTATTGGACGGAACCAATCTTGGAGGCACCAAGAGGCTCCTGTTCGAGCGATCCGGCTTTGAGGCGTCGATCGTCGAAAGGGATACCCTGCCCAACGTCCAGGAGTTGATGGAAGGGGAGACCCGTCCCCTGATTCTGGATAAGTCCACCAAAGATCGCTTGACGGTCGAGGTTCGTATCGATCCAGATCTCAGGCCCGGGGTGTATTCCTTCCGACTCGACACAGCGCTGGGAGTGACGAACGCTTTGCCTTTTGCCGTAGGACCGTTCTCGGAAGTGAACGAGACCCAGGTCAACAACCGACTGGATCAGGCCCAGGAAGTCGAGTTGCCGGCGACAGTCAGAGGAGATATCTCAGATCCCGGAGACGTCGATCACTTCCGCTTTGAAGCTCGAAGGGGGCAGGAACTCGTCTTCGAGGTGTTTGCTTCTCCTCTTGGATCGATTCTGAACTCGACCCTGGTTTTGAGGGATCGTGAAGGAAAGATTCGTGCCCGGAGCCGTCCCGACGGAGGGTCTGATGTGGTGCTGATCTACCGAGTTGAGGAAGATGGAAAGTACATCATCGGAGTCAAAGACCAAAACATGGGTGGCGCGATGCAGGGCTACCATTATCGGCTGAGGATGGGGGAGTATCCCTTTCTCACAGAAGTATCCGCTCTGGGTGTTCGGGCAGGACGGGAAACGTCTCTCGAGGTGTCGGGAGCCAATCTCAAGGAAAACCGATCGGTCAAGGTCGCACCCCAGAAGACCGGTTGGGGAGAAACCTACCTAGTGTCGGTGGATCCCGCCTGGAACGAGATTCCGCTTGCCGTGGGTGCCTACCGAGAGGAGTCCGAGCAGGAGCCCAACGACTCCCTGGCCGCGAGTCAGACTGTGGACTGGCCGTTGACCCTCAACGGACACATCCAGACTTCGGCTTCGCAGGAGAGTGGCTCCGCTGGGGCGGATGCCGATCTCTTTCGCTTCTCGGCCAAGAAGGGCCAGGAGCTGGTCATCGAAGTGGATGCCGAGCGGCTGGGATCGTCTTTGGATTCGGTACTCGAGATCTGGGATGCCGAGGGCAACCTCTTGCCACAGGCTACCGTGAGATGTCTGGCTAAGACCGAGATCGTGTTGAAGGACTCGGAGACGAAGCGAGGATCCATGCGGCTCCAGTCCTGGGAGGATCTGGCCATCGATGATTATGTGATGGTCGGGAGTGAGATCGTCCAGATATCAGCGCTTCCACGTGGTCCCGATGACGATGTCCGGTTCAAGACCTTCCTGGGGACGCGTCTGACTCTCTTGGGCACCACGCCCGAAGTCCACGCCATGGGCGATCCTGTGTATAAAGTCAGGATCTTTCCTCCGGGCTCGACTTTTCCGCCCAACGGCATGCCCGTTTTTCATCTCAACTATCGAAACGACGACGGCGGACCGATGTACGGAGGCGATTCACGCCTGGATTTCACGGTGCCTGAGGACGGAAGCTACCTGGTGAGAATCCGAGATATCAGAGGATTCGAAGGCAAGCGCTACCCCTATCGGCTCACCATCCGTGAAAAGACGCCTGGCTTTCAGTTGGTGTCGAGTCCCATGCGAACCAGGGGACGGATCGACCTGGGTGCAACCCGTCAGCAGCACTTCAACCTCTCGCCCGGGGGACAGGTTACCGCGGATGTCAACGTCGTCAGGCTGGACGGATTCGACGGTGAAATCGAGGTAATGGTAGAGGAGCTGCCCAGCGGCGTGACCGCCACCCGGGGTTTGATACCCGCGGGAGCCAGCTCCACGGTCGTCCTGCTACAGGCCAGCGAGGACGCTGCCTTCGAACCCACCCAGATTCACTTCAGTGGCAGGGCCACGATCGAAGGCAGGGCAATCGTCCATCGATTGGACGAAGGACGCGATACTACGTTGGTCGCCTTGTCCGGGCCCGCGGATCTGGCAGTGTCTGTGGATGCCCCAAACGTCAACATCATCCCCGGATCAGAGGTGAAAGTGACGGTCCACGTCAGCCGGCAGCAGGGCTTCGAGTCGCGAGTCCCGGTCGACATCAGAAACCTCCCCTTCGGCGTCCGCGTCCTGGACGTCGGACTCAATGGAATCCTGGTAACTGAAGAGGAGAGCAGCCGCACCTTCACGCTTTACGCCGAGCCCTGGGTAGAACCCCTGGAACAGACCATTTTCGCAGTGGGCCGAGTCGAAACCACGTCGTCCCTCCCAGTCCAGCACTCCTCGGGACCGATTTCACTGAAGGTCATTGCGCGGGAAGCTGAAGGGAGTCTTTAGAATCTGCTAACCTGAAACTTCATTTGTGAATTCGGAGGGATAAGGGACGTAAACCATTGATCTAAAATTGGATAGGAAATTCTCCAGACTATTGTCCAAAAAAATCGTGGCGGTGGCCTCCAGGCCGCCGTTTTTCGAGCCAAAGGCTCGAGGGAAGGAATACGGCGGCCTGGAAGCCACCGCCACGCCGGCCGAAGTTTCTTTTTCGAATGATCCGGCGGTCCGTAGCACAATTTCCCCAACGTTCCAAGTCGAACTTTTCCCGTGAATGATCCGAGGAATCCCTAAGACTATGACAAGATACAGATTCGATCGTTCACAACAACTCTACGAAGAAGCCCAACGCTATCTAGCAGGTGGAGTCAGCAGCCACTTCCGCACGGTGGGAAAGCCACACCCGATGTTCTTCACCGATGGCCAGGGGGCCAGGATGCGGGATGTGGACGGAAACGAGTACATCGATTACACGCTAAGCCAGGGCCCCCTCTTACTGGGACACTCCCCGCCCGAGATCTTGGATCGAATCCAGCAGGAATTGGCCAAAGGCCAATTGTACGCAGGCCAGTCCGAGATCGAAATCGAGCTGGCGCGGAAACTGACTGAAGTCCTACCCGGTGCTGATCTGGTCCGCTTTTCCAATAGCGGATCGGATGCTATCCACACGGCGATGCGACTAGCTCGGGGCATCACCGGGAAGCGCAAGATCGTCAAATTCGAAGGGCATTATCACGGCTGGTTCGACAACATATTCGTAGACGTCAAGCCTACGGTAGGAGCAGACGGGGAAACGACTTGGGAACCGTCTCTCTCGAGCGGCGGCCAGTCTCCATCCGTGCTGGAAGAGGTGTTAGTACTCCCCTGGAGCGACCTGTCAGTGGTACAGAAGACCTTGGAGGACGATCCGGACATCGCCGCGGTAGTGACCGAACCTATCATGTGCAACAACAGCTGCATCCTGCCTGCCGCAGGTTACCTGGAAGGTCTCCAGGACTTGTGTCAGAGATTCGGAGCACTCCTGATCCTGGATGAGGTGATCACGGGCTTTCGCGTAGCATTGGGCGGAGCCAAGGAATATCTGGGAGTGAGCAGTGACTTGACGGTCTACGCCAAGGCTGTGGCAGGGGGTGTCCCCATCAGTGTCCTTGCCGGCAAGCGAGAGCACCTGGACCATATCGCTTCGGGCCAGGTAATCCACGCCGGGACGCTCAACTCAAACATCGCCTGCATAGCAGCAGCTCTGGCCACACTCGACGTTCTCATAAGAGACGGAGAGGCGCTCTATCCTCGCATCAGTGGACTCGGGCAAAGATTGATCCAAGGGTTGCGCAAGAGTAGCCAGGTCCATAGCCTGCCACTTCTGATTCAGGGTCCTGGGCCAATGTTCCACACCGGTTTTACCAGTGCGGACTCTGTCACGAGTTTCCGTGACTGCGCCAAATACGACCAGGACAGGGTAGGAGAATTCACTTATCGCTTGCTCCAGCGGGGTATCCGTGTCATCGGCCGGGGGCTTTGGTTCGTCTCGGCTGCACTTACTGAGGAAGATGTTCAGATCACGCTCGAGGCGGTGGACGAAGTCCTGGGCGAAATGGAGGATTCGTGAACATGCGGCTCGAAGATCGGGTTGCCGTCGTCACCGGTGGAGGAGGTGGCATCGGCGGTGGGATCAGCACCTGTCTAGCCCGTGAAGGGGCCAGTATCGTGGATGCAGATATCAACCTCGATGCCGCGCAAGAGCGGGCTGATAACATCGAAAAGGCGGGTCGACGTGCTCGAGCGTTCGAGTCCGATATCACTCGGGAAGAGCAGTGCAAGGCCCTGATTGAGGAGGCTCTCAATGCCTTCGGACAAATTGATATTCTGGTCAACAACGCCGGACACTTTGGCGAGCGACTGGGTTTGCCCTTCACCAACCAGACAGAGGCAGACTGGGACGACAACTACGCAGTCAACGTGAAGGGTCCGTTTTTCCTCTGTAAGGCGGCTGCCCCCCACATGATGGAGCGCCGCTACGGCAAGATCGTCAACATCTCATCGATTGCTGCCAAGCGCGATCCTCAAATTCTTCCGGACTATGGGGCAACCAAGAATGCACTCCTGACTCTGACCCGGGTAGTGGCCAAAGATCTAGGTCCCTACAACGTCAACGTCAACGCCATCTGTCCAGGTTTACTCTGGACTTCGTTCTGGCACCGTCTGGCCCCCCTGGTCGTCAGGGAGGATCCGTCCTATGCGGGCAAGGAACCCCGAGAGGTATTCGATGCCTGGGTAAAGGCCAACACCCCTCTCCAGCGAGAACAGACGCCTGAAGACATCGGCAATCTGGTTGTCTTCCTGGCCTCCGAAGAAGCGCGCAATATCACGGGTCAAACCATCCACGTGGATGGCGGTGCGGCGATGGGATGAGTAGGCTTGCGTCAGTCAGGTAGATCTGGCAGGTATGGCTATATGCTGTCTCTGTGCATTGTGGTTGTCGTAGAAGCACTGCACAGTTGGGCCGGTGGATAGGAGGATCGGATGAAACAGAATTTTGCGGACTCTCTTGGCCATGTTCTCGTCCATGAAGGTGGATACGTAGATCACCCGAAAGATCCGGGTGGGGCCACCAACAGAGGAGTTACCCTAGCCGTATTTCAACGCTACTACGGCGAGTCGATGGGCAAGGAAGACCTGAGGGCCATCACGGACGATCAATTGGAGCACGTCTACAAGACAGGCTACTGGGACAGGTGTAAGTGCGACGATCTTGCCGAAGGCCTGGACTACGTAGTATTCGATCAGGCCGTCAATTCCGGAACCGGGCGTTCTGCCAAGTGGCTGCAGGCCGTGGTCGGCGTGCCGGTGGACGGGGGTATCGGCCCGCAAACGCTTGCCGCTACCCGCGAGAAATCGGCTGTGGACATCATCAACGAGATGTGTGACGAACGGCTGGAGTTTATGCAGCGGCTCAGAGACGGGGAACTGTGGCAGACCTTCGGGCGCGGCTGGCAGGCCCGCGTAGATGCTGTCCGCGCCCACGGCCTTGAGCTTGCCAGGGGCGCTCCTGCAGGCCCTGCGGCGGAACCCGAGGTTCAGGCTGTCACTCCCTCCGTCGACTACGAGATCGTTAGTCTCGGCTCCAGCGGCGAATGGGTCACGAAGCTGCAGCAGGCACTCGGCACCGAAGCAAACGGCACCTTCGATGACCGTACCGAAGCGGCACTGAGGGCCTTCCAGGAGGAGACGGGGCTGACGGTCGACGGTGTTGCCAGCAGGAATACCTATCAGGCGCTTGGATTGATCGCCTAGGTGGTTAGCGAGCGACTCACATCCTCGAGAACATTTGTATCTGTAGACTTCTCTTCTCTGTCTTCGCCCTTGCCTTTGTCCGTGCCCGCCAAGTCGTCTTCCTGGCGTCGGGGTTGACAAGCGCCTTGACGGAGCCGCACGATCAGAAAGGCAAGGGCAAGAGGAAGACTCTAAACATACATATGCCGGCGGCCGTATGAGGTCGCTTGCAGAGATCGACCGCTAGGGCCGTTTAGAACCTACAATTTCTCAGTTGACAGGGTACTAGCTGCTAGCTCGTGGATTCTGAAAATTTGCTCTCACATTCGTCTGGAAGCGTGGGTTGGATAGGGATCACAAAGCCGAAAGTTCACGAACGGGTCTAGTTGGGCAAAAGACAGTTTCCGTTTTCGGCTGGGGCGGCGTGGCCCTCTGGGGTAGGTTGAGGGGTGGCCTTTAAAGAGGCCGCTTTAGCGGTCTGGCGCGAAGCGTAATAGACCGGTCCTTCAGGGCCGGGTGGGCGGGCAAGCGGCTGCTGGAGCCTGCTTCAGCGGGCTTCTCGGGTAAAGGCTTCAGCCAGGCTC
>JAKZYH010000407.1:0-12179 GCA_047514575.1 Acidobacteriota bacterium
CCCCTGAGAAGCGCTACAAATCCTGGTCGAAGCTCTACACGGTGCCCGGCACCCGCAAGGGGGGCAACGCTTTCTGGTATTCGGCCGACGGAATCCGTTGGCACCTGGAAGAGACCATTCCCACCGGACTCAGGGCGGCCGACACCCAGCCCAGCTGGTTCTGGGATCCCCGTATCGGACGTTATCGCGGCTACAGCCGGGAGGTCCATCCGCGGATGGTGGGTTACAACGAATCAGACGACATGCTCCACTGGGAGAAGTTTCAGCTGGTGATACGGCCTGATTCCCGGGATCTGGCGCCCTTGATGAACTTTCTTCCTAAACGTCTCCGCTCCAAGGCCCCCGAGAAGGCCCAGCAAGTCGAAACCGTTTTCGGACCGGGCTATACGGTGGTAGGTCCCTTGTCCCTGGATTTCTACGGCACCGGCGTCTTCCGTTACCAGGAAGCACAGGACGTCTACTTTGCCATGGTACCCATCTATTACCACTACCGGCCAATGTGGCCCGTCACAGCGGACGTCCAACTGGCCGTCAGCCGGGAGGGAAAGAACTTCAAGCGCCTGGGCGAACGCCAGTCCTTCCTCCGTCTGGGTCATGCGGGTACCTTTGCCTCCAAGTGGGTGTGGGGACTGCCTCACCCGATCCGAATGGGCAACGAGATCTGGATCTACTACGTAGGGACCAATTGGGACCACGCCTCCCGCGTAGACCCCCATCCCGGAGGGAAGCAGTCGGCGGTTTCCCGTGCCATCTTGCGCCTGGACGGGTTCGTCTCCGCGGATGCCGATTATCAGGGAGGCTGGCTGACGACGCCTGTAATTCGCTTTGACGGCAAACGGCTGGAATTGAATCTGGACACCAGCGCGGGCGGGGAGGCCCTGGTCGAGGTCCGAGATCGGGAGGGGAATCCGATCCCAGGATTCAGCCTGGACGACGCCGATTCGCTGGGCGGCAACAACGTTGCTTTTCCGGTCTCCTGGAAGGGCAGCCAGGATGTCTCCAGCCTGGCAGGGAAGGACGTAAGCCTCCATTTCAAGCTCAGAAACTGTAAGCTCTATGCCTTTCAGTTTCAGGAGTAGACGAAACCTGACCCTGAGATGTCGGTTGAGCCTTCCTTGGAATGGCGGCGGTCTCCACCGCCGTGCTTCGACCAGAAGGCCGAAAAAAGAAAACGGCGGCCTGGAGCCCGCCGCCACGACCCAAGCACATGCCCCAGAGTTTTCATAGCCTCACAACTTCCAGGGGGACCGGTACTCTTTCTTGACCAGCTGGGCTGCCTCGCTATCGCCAACCAGCCTTTCTCCTTCGACGTCCCACTCCACCCTACGGCCGACACGAAAGGCGATGTTCCCCAGGTGACAGGCGATCATTGAGTTGTGACCGATCTCGACGTCCGCATTCGGACGCTCCCTGGAACGCATGCATTCGACAAAATTCTCCACGTGAGTCAGGTGGTAGGCGTAGGTCTTGATGTTGTGGCGGGGCTTCCCCAGCGAGCGAAATTCACGCACGTCCTTGTCGATCTTGTCGGTCTCCGGGTGGACCTCCCAGCCGTGCCGATCGACCACCAGCACGCCTTCGTTTCCATGAAACTGAATCCCGTGCTCGCGAGCCTCGGGTCCGCGTCCGACACCCAGAGCATGCTCCCAGACCATGCTGAAGTCCTCGTCGAAACTCCAGATCACCTGCTGCGTATCGGGAGTCTCCATGGCATCCTGGGGATAGCCGAACTTCCCGCCGACTGAGACCGCTGAACGTGGAGCCTTGACGTCCATGGCCCAGTTCGCGATGTCGATCATATGGGCTCCCCAGTCGGTCATGAGACCGCCGGAGTAGTCCCAGTACCAGCGAAACGAGAAGTGGAAGCGATTTGGGTTGAAGGGCTTTTCAGCTGCTGGCCCCAGCCACAGGTCATAGTCCACTCCATCGGGAGGCGGTCCGTCGGGCTGGACCGGCATTTCACCCTTCCAGTCCAGGTAGGCCCAGGATCGGACCAGACGGATCTTGCCTAATTTTCCACTCTTGACATACTCCACGGCATCCGAAAAGTGGGGAGCACTTCGTTGCTGCGTCCCCATCTGGACCACCCGATCGTACTTGCGGGCGGCCTCGACCATGACCCGACCCTCGTGGATGGTCAGGGCGAGTGGCTTCTCCACATACACGTCCTTGCCTGACTGGCAGGCCATTATCGTGGGGATGGCATGCCAGTGATCGGGAGTAGCTACGATGACCGCATCCAGATCGGTCCGGTCCAGAAGCCGACGGAAATCCTGGGTCTGCTGCTCGGCCTTTTGCTCGACCGGATCGAGGGTCTCTGCTTGCGTCTTCTCCATCTGCGCGGTGTCCACATCGCAGAGAGCGACACACTGAATCCCTTCGATCTTCAGAAATTGTTTCAGATCTCCTGCCCCCCTGCCCCCGCAGCCGATCAAACCGATTCGAATTCGATTATTGGCTCCCAGGACACGGGATGCAGAAATGGCGGAGGCTGAAGCCGGCACTCCCGCGGCAAATGTAGCGCCGGTGGCCAGGCCCGCCGACCTCTTCAGGAATCCACGACGACTCTGTGAGCTCATCCTTTGTCTCCTTTTCTGACTCGGTCCGATGTGGGTAAGGTTACTCTACGCCAGAAACCCTTTCAATTCGCCGATTCCGGCGCACCGCCGTTCTAACCTGAAACTTCGAAAGTCGAAGGTACAAGATACAAGGTACAAACAAGCTCCAAATCACAAGCATCAAGTTCCAAACGATCGCCCACCATCACGTTCGGCGATCCGACAGAGCCGCGAACGACTTGAGCCGCTAGCAAAATGAGCCCAGGTTCCGAGGAGAGAGCCGGACAACTCTTCCCCACGGAGTGACCTTCCCCACGCAGTGACGCACAAATCCGCAGTAGCCGGAAGTTTCTTTCTCGAATGGGGCCAGCACCGCTGGGGGCGCGACTGACCTGAAACTTGATCTGTTAGGAAATCAGGACGCTACGGTTTCTGGGTCAACCGCTACGACTATCTGAGCGACTCAAAACTGGAAGCGATCCGAGAGGCGGTCCAGTTCAAGCGTTCATCCGGCTCTCGACCATGATGCAGGCATTCGCCAGATAGTTGAAATTGTTCCGCTGCAGGAACCCCATGCTCTCAGGACTCTCGGCGCCTGGCTGTAGCCAGACGTTCATCAAACCCATCTCCAGACACTGACCCAGGATCTCCAAAGTGACTTCGGGAGGGACAACGATATTTACGATGGTCGGATCTCGGTCAAGGTCCTGAAGGTGATCGTAGGCCCGGTCTCCATCGACGGTAGATCGATTGGGATTCACGGGAAAAACCCTATAACCCTTACGCTTCAAATCACGATAGATAATACTTCCGTACTTCGAGGGGTTGTCAGTAGCTCCCACCACTGCCACGGTTGTATCAGGTTCGTCCAGAAGGTCGACAATATTCGTCATACAGGCTCCTGTTTGGGTCTGTCCAGACTTGTTACCCCTTTTTCACTCGATAATTGTCCCAGATTCCAGATAGTATTTCTCGCGAAGGATGGTGAAGGACTCATGAAAAGGACGCTTTCGAACAACTCAACAGCACTATGTTCACTTCTGCTCATTGTCGGTTGCACCCCAAGCGATCTAGAAACGGCTCCACCGCAAGGGGAGAAGGGGCAGTCAGCACTCGAGTTCACCGAGCACCTGATCATGGACGAGTACAGCTACCCCTTCGGCATCGCAGCCGCCGATCTGGATGGGGATGGGGATCTGGATCTGACCAGTGCGGACGCGACCGATCACGACATGCTCTATTGGTTCGAGAACGATGGCAGCGGAAGCTTCACGCGTCACCTGATCCAGGAAAAGGATCCCGAGCGGCTGGAGAGGCATCGAATCGGAGACATCGATGGGGACGGAGATCCCGACGTGGCAATTGTGAAGAACAAGCTCGGCGACCTTCTCTGGTTCGAAAACAGCGGAACGCCAGGGGATGGCAAGTTATGGCCGCGGCACATCATCACCCAGGGAAAGCTGCCAGGAGCATATGACGTCGAGTTGGTCGACCTGGATGGAGATGGCGACCTGGACGCAGCGGGATCTGGCTGGCGTCTGGGCAACCAGTTTTCCTGGTTCGAGAATGACGGAACTCCAACGGAAGGCGAGTGGACGAAACACCCCATCGAGATCGATGTCGGAGAAACCCGTACCATCCGCGCCGCTGATTTCGACGGGGACGGAGACCCGGATCTACTGGGGACCAGCCGGACCGCCAACCAGGTCATCTGGTACGAGAATCCGGGGAACCCGGTTTCCGGAGAATGGGTGAAACACGTTATCGAGGCAACCCACGCTCCGATTCATGGAGAACCGGCGGACATCGACGGGGATGGCGATCTGGACGTCGTCATGGCGCTGGGAGCCTGGGGATCCATGCACCAGGGGGACCAGGTGAAACCAGAGCGTGAGAACAACAGGCCCGAGTTCACTCAGTCCTACAACCACCACGTCGTCTGGTACGAAAACGACGGGGTTCACAAAAACGGTTGGACTCGACACCTCATCTCGGATCGCCTCAACGAAGCTTTCGAGGCGGTTGCCGGCGACCTGGACGGGGATGGAGATACGGATGTGGTGGCAAGCGGATTCTCCAGACCGGGGCGGGTTCTCTGGTACGAAAACAGTGGTGATCCCAGCGGCCCTTGGACCGAGCACCTGGTGAAGGACGACTGGAAGAACGCCAACCAGGTGATATTGGCCGACCTGGACGGAGACTCGGATCTGGACATCGCAGCCTGTGCCGAGAGGGGCTCCCTCGAGTTCCGATGGTGGAGAAACGAGGGGCCCGCACAATAGGCCAGCCACTCCGTACAAACTCATCCTGTAGCCCATCGATTGCGCCTCTGGGGCCTGTGTCGCCACCCGGCAGGACCAGGTCAAGTTGACAGGAACTTTGAAAACATTCCATCATCGATCGTCGGAGCCCAGTGATTCCCTTATGCCCAGACGACACCTACTCTGTTCGATCCCTCTCATCATGGTCTCCTTCCCCGGACTCCATTCGGAGACTCAGGCTCCTCCCGAAGCCACTCAGCCCAGCCCCCGATATGAATACCGGGAAGATCATGATCCCCAGGGCACTGGCAAGTTCTATATGGGCCGAGAGATCTCTCACGTCATGGGCCACCAGGGCGCCGACTGGTTGGATCGTCCGGAACGCGAGCGGGAAGAGAAGCCCTCGCTTACGGTCGATGCCCTCAAGCTAAAGCCGGGCCACGTCGCAGCGGACATCGGTGCGGGGACTGGAGTCTTCACTTTCCTGCTCTCGGAAAAGGTAGGGGCAGAGGGTCGAGTCCTGGCCGTCGACATACAGCCCGAGATGCTTCAGATCCTGGGTCAGCGAATCAAGGAACGTGGGGTCAGCAACGTCGAGATGATCCTGGGCGAAGAAACGGATCCCAAGCTGCCCGCCGGATCACTCGACCTGGTAATCATGGTCGACGTCTACCACGAGTTTGCCTACCCCTGGGAGATGGTGCAGGCGATCTGCCGAGGCCTGAGGCCAGGTGGGCGGGTCGCATTCGTCGAGTATCGGTTGGAAGATCCTTCCGTTCCCATCAAGCGGCTCCACAAGATGACCGAGAGACAGGTCAAGTTGGAGATGACTCCGCAGCCCCTACGCTGGATCGAGACGGTAGACGTGCTTCCCCGCCAACACATCATCGTCTTCGAGAAAGTCGGAAACTAAGGGTCTGCCGAGGGTAGTAGCGGTGGGCTCCAGGCCGCCGTCCGTCGAGCCAAAGGCTCGAAAGAAAAAAGAAATACTTCGGCCTGGAGGCCAAAGCTACATCAGGAGCCGGGTCGTAACGCTGTACACCGCGAAGGCCAGCATCAGGCTGGAACAGACCCACAATAGGACGTCGGTAAGCAGGCCGGGCTGCACCGAGGGCTCCGTGTGCCGGTAGCGGAGGTAGATGGCAGAGAAGCCAATGACAGGCAGCATCGAGGCTTGCACGATCCCGCCTACGATGACCATGAGAACAGGCTGCGAGATCCAGGAGTGGAGAATGATGTAAAGGGTCAACAACACGATCACGGTAGAGCGACGCCAAACCAATAGCCTGCTCTCGTCCTGGATCTTCGCAAGGCCCACCAGCTCCAGAAAATCGACAATCACCCGCGAGTTGGATGCGGCCCCCGCAAACAGTGTGGAAAAAAGAACAAAGAAGGCTCCCAGCAGAAAAAGATAGAAAGCCCAGTTCCCCAGGGTAGAGGTGTACATGCTGGAGAGCGTTCCAATCATCTCGTAGCCGGCAGGAATCACTCCCATCCCATAGAGCACCGCGGCCCCCAGAATATAGAAGGCAACGGTTGCGGTCGTGTAGACCACCATGGCCATCAGCACATCCGCCTTCATCACCCGAATCCATCCCTGAGCACGCGCTAGCCATTCGGCCGATCCGTCCTTCCGACCCACGGAACGGGCATACCCCTTCTCCAGACACCAATAGGGATACATGATCAGTTCCGTGGCACCCACACCGGTGATTCCGAAGGCCGCAAACGCAATCGCCAAACCGCCCTCGGGAAGAGAGAATTTCAGTCCGGCGATGATCTGTTGTGGGCTCACTGTATAGGGAGTCCAGAAAAGAAGAGCGACGCAGGCGATGGTGACGAAGGTGAAGCTGACGACCATAAAGGTACAGGCCCCTTCGACCAGACTATAGCGCCCGCGAAACAGCGAGATCGCGACGATGGAGGCGGCCACGACCGTCCAGGCTTCCACGCTGAGCTGCGGCAGAATCAGATGGAAGACCTGCCCCACGCCTCCGACGATTCCTCCACTCTGAATGATCACGCCCAGGGTCATGATCCACCAGACCCAGACCACCCAGGACACCCGCCAACGAGGACCGGGGATCCGATCCAGACCTCTCAAGGTCGTCTCACCCGAGGAGACCACGTAGCGCCCGAGCTCCTCCTGGACGATGACTTTGATTCCGCAACTGATCAGGATCAGCCAGAGCGCCTCGAAGCCCACTCTCGCACCCAGAGTGGTGGTTGCGATGAGCTCTCCGGAGCCGACGATGGAGCCGGAAATGATCAGACCAGGCCCCAGCTGCTTCAGGACGGGCCAGAATCCCCGGGGCGCCGGTTTGAGCTCGTCGAGATCGGATGGCATCAGGGAACCTTTCTTTTACGATTGTCGGCCAGAGACTGGCCGAGTGCACCGGCGACCTGAACGGCACTACCGGCCTCGAAGCGAAGCATGTCCGTCGCTCCCACTGCCTTGTATACCGCTTCACACCATTCTTTAAGCGAGTCGTCCTCCGACCCGCACAGGGTCAGTCCGCTCGGCACGAGCATCGCCGCAGCAGTCCTGAAGTCACCGGCACGACGCAACAATGGGACGAAGAGATTCTCCAAGAAGGGGTCGTCGGAGTCGCTAGAGAATCCCTTGAGATCAACGATGGTACGACGCACCTCTGGACCCGTAGCCCCTCCTAGAAGGGCCCACGCTCCAGCCTCGCCCACTCCCACCAGATCGACGTCGAGCACATCGTTTCGCCGCAGAATCTCCTTTAGTGCCAGCCGAACCTGAGCAATCCGCCGGGAAGCGACAGTCGGGTTGTAGGTCGTCCAATACTTCACGTCCTCAGGGGGTGAAAACTCATCTCCCTCAGGATAGGGATTCAGAAGAAACGCAAGCCAACCCTGATCCCTATAGGACTCGGCAAGTCCCTGTGCCAGGGCCGCGCTGGTCTCATCCCGAGGATGGACCACCAGTATGGCTGGAGTGGCCTGGGTTCTCGTCTCCGGGACAAGGACCCGGAGCTTCACATCGACAGGATCCACGCTCGCTTGCAGGGCGTGCTGGAGTGCTGTTCCAAAGGTCTTGCGGAAGCGAGACAGATCGCTCCACCCGGAGGGCCGGTGCAATTCGACCTGGCCCTTCGCCTTCACGGCAAAATTTGCGAACAGCTCCGCCAGCGGAAGAGGGGAACTTGGCAGAGAGACCTGCAGATCCGTCTCCGGCTCCACCTGGAAAGGCTCTTCCTTGCTCCACTCCTTCTCCTGAAGCCAGCGCGAGAACCAACCATAGACCGCTTCCCTGGTGTCCTGATTGTAGTTGTGTTCGTACTGAAAGTGAGCGTTGGCAACCCGGTCTTCAGCATCGAAAAGACGGTAGATCGCCTGGATAGCCGGAAATTCAATCGTCGGAGTCCTGGCGGTCCAGTCTCCGCTGGTGGAGATCAGCATCAGGGGGCGGGGAGCCATGAGAGCTCCAATTTCAACATTGTTGGCATCCAATCGAAGGAGCGGTGCGTTCTCGCAAATGCAGCCTCCCTGAAAGTGGGCCGAGATCATGTTCACAGGCGCGGCGACCCGAATACGCTGATCGACGGCAGCCAGGAGAAAGGTCTGGGTACCGCCACCCGAAGCGCCGGTGAGACCGATTCGATCTGAATCAACCTCGGGAAGCGAGACCAGAAAATCCAGGGCTCTCAAACTGTTCCAGAGCTGAAGCCCGAGCGGGCCGAATCCCCACAACTGCTGACGTGGCTCATCGAATCGGTGAGGAAACAGATCTTCGGTTTCGTTGTAGCCGATCATCGAATAGGAAAAGACGATTGACCCGCGGCGCGCGAAGTTGATCGCGCGTCCTGGGACCGATGAGAGCGGACCGTCCTCGAAACGGCCGTTCTTCCAATGTCCGTGGGGCGAAAGGATTGCAGGATACGGTCCCGGCTTCCCTAGCGGCCGGTAGAGGTTTCCGACCACGTAGAATCCAGGATGAGTCTCCAGCGACACATTCTGAACCGTATACCCGTGGCGGCTCAGCGGATCCGAGAACCTGGCGTTGAGTGGAGTCCGCGCCGGGAGGGGCCAAAGGCCTGAGCTGATGAGAATACGCTGACGCAGCTCCTCGGCCCGACCCAACCACTCCTCCAGGTTCGCATAGGATCTGGGAGTGTGCTCCTCGTCGAGATGGCGATAGGACTGGCCCCACATCGCCGGCACTGAGATCAGGAACAGAAGAGCACAAATCACGAAGCCATGAGGGCGACACATGAAGCGGAATCATCCTATAGAACGATTCCGATGGCAAGAAAAGAACCCTTTCGTTTGAGGTAAACGTTCCTTCCATAGAAGCCCGCATTGCACACGAGGGATTGGCGTTGAAGCTTCAGGCCAGTTTCCCCCCAGCTGTCCTGGCCTCATTCGAGAACGAAACTTCTTCTCACTTCTGGGTCCACTGCCTGAATAGTGTTTTGCTGCAGCTAACCCGATCCAGGAACCCGCTTCCCCCGCCACCGGCTGCGGACCGCCGGATCATTCGAAAAAGAAACTTCGGCCGGCGTGGCGGTGGCTTCCAAGCCGCCGTATTCCTTCCGTCGAGCCTTTGGCTCGAAAAACGGCGGCCTGGAGGCCACCGCCACGGTTTTCAGAAAATTGCCTGGACAACTCTCTATCCAATCATATCTCAATGGGTTACGCCGTTTCTCTGTCGAAAACAGCAAATGAAGTCAGGTCAGATCTGGACAGTTTCGTCGGCCCAGGTCACCGCCGATTGAAAGAGGGCAGGAAACTCGGATTCGGGAAGATCCAGCTCTGCCATGAGCGAGGAAAAGCTCATCCAGTTTCCCTCTTGGTAGGCCAAGACGGTCTTTAGCGGGACTTGCAGGGGGCCGCCTTCACCCAAGAGAGCCGCTGTTGCGTCATCGCTCAGAGGAACGTGAGTGACGGCTTCTTCCATCGGAAGTCCCAGAACCGCATCTATTGCGGAGAACATGCCCATGAGGAAAAAATCGAACTTGAGACTTTCCATTCCCATGCGACAGGCCAGGGACTCGCAGGCGCTTGCCCGAATCAACGAAATCCGCATCAGTTCCTTCGGGTTGTCTTCCGTCACGGTGGATAGGATCACCAGGCAAAACAGCCTCCTCAGATTCTCCTGACCCAAGAGGGTAAGACTATGTTGAATGGATTCGACGTACTTCACCAGCCCCCTACCGGTGGTATTGATATATCGCAGCAGCTTGTAGGTTAGAGCGACGTCCCCTTTTACAATCCCTTCGATTTCGGAAAAATCGACTTCGGATTCTCGGACCGCTTGTATCAGCTGGAGATAGGCGAATTTGAAGGCGGGAACTTCCTTACGAGAGAGGACCTCCGGCTTGCTGAAGAAATAACCTTGAAAATAGGTGTATCCCAGCTCTACAGCCTCATCGAACTCCGCCGCGGTCTCAACCTTTTCCGCCAGAAACTCCACGCTCTTGTTGCGGACAAGGCCAAGAAGATCACGCCTTTCTTCCGGTCCTGATAACAAGAAGTCCACCTTGATGATGTCGGCCAGGGCGATCAAAGGCTCGAACTTGGCGTCAAAGATAAAGTCGTCCAGAGCCAACCGGTAACCTTGAAGCTTCAGCCTCCTACACGCCTCGACTACTGAATCTTCAGGCTCCACCGTCTCCAGAAGCTCGACTACGATGTCTTCTTTCGGAAAGAGCTGGGCGACGTTTTTCAGCAACAAGTCCTGAGTGAAGTTGACAAACGCGGTCTTCCCTCCTGTCAGGGTAGGCATCCCCATACCCATGACACCGTCGACCAGAACCTTGGCGGAAGCCTGGTCTCCATCGATGTCTCCAAACACGTTCTCGAGGCTCGACCGGAAGAGCAGCTCGTAAGCATGGACTTCCTTCTGTCGGGTAAAGATCGGTTGTCTTGCGACGAAAGTTTCCATTGGACACCTCTAGCGAAGCGGTTCCTGACCCTCGATGGCGGACAGGAATCTCTGACTCGTATCTCCGAAAAGGGCAAAGGTCACCACTGGATGGGAACTCAACAGCTTCACATGTCCCTTGACCTGCTCGAAGTCGGGACCAAAAAACACGTCCTCGTTCAGCAGGCCTACCTGGCGCTCTCCTGCAGGCAGATCGAATTCCCGTTCGGCAGTCTTCACGCCGTCTTCGTCGAACGCCTGGATCGTGACTCGGCTGGTCTCCTCACCTGTATTCAGGATGGCGAAACCGGTAAACATCTCCAACTGACTTGACTGCGCTACCTGCAGGTAGAGTGTCTCGGTCTGGCCCGATTCTACCAGAGGCAAACTGGAGCGAACTTTTCCGTTTTCAAGATTGAAGCTCACGCTACCGATCACACGCGCGCCCTTCTTCAACACCTTCCTCAGATCGTTGGGGGTCACCTCGAGAAGCAGGTAGCCACTTACCTCACCTGGCGGTGGCGTCGAGACCGACTCGACCAGTTTCTGGATGCTCTCCACCCGAAGTTCCCCGGATCCGATGACAATCTCCTTGCTGGCCAGTAGTCCCTCGTTGTCGCTTACCACTTTGATCGTAGCCGTGACTTCGCCGTAATCGACGTTTAGCAAATGAATCTCCGTATCATCTCCGTCGGGACTGAAGAAGAAGTGTGGCGCGATCAGATTCTTGACCACCTGGCTCTCTCTTCCCGGAAGAGCGGAGATCGTCTCAGCGTCACCTCTGAAAGCGGCACCCTGAAGCGGCGAGTCGGCGATGACCTTGACGAAGCCATTGCTGACCTCCAGTTCCCTCCCCAGTACGTCTGCCAGACTACCCAGAACTGTTCCCGATGGGGCAATCAGTAACGACGTCTCATCGAGCAGATATCCTGACGAGTCGAAGAGTCTGAAACTGGCCTCAGAATTTCCCTCTGCAGCCGGGTTGAACAGGAAGAAGAGTGTGGATCCCTCATTGCCGTGAACTACAGACGAGAAATAGAGCTCCGTGGATCGCTGCAGCTGACCTCCCAGACCGTCTAGTTTGCGGAGTTGGTAGTCGCCCACCATGAAGAACCCCTGTAGATCGCCCTGCTCACCCTGTGCAATCAGGGAGGCCACTTCCTGCTTCAAGTCGACGATTTGCTCGGTCCGCAAGGCGTTTTGTCCGAGGGTCGGCAGGGCATTTCCGAAGCCTCCGCTGGGGAGTGGGATCCCTTGGGCATCGCGAACCTCGACGCTGACCATATTGCTGTTGTCCTGCGGATTCATCAGGGCCACACCGACGTAGGTATCCTCGAAGAATTGATTCCCCAGATCCACCGATGCTGGAACGATCAAGGGAGCTACGATCTGAACCTCCAACTCGACCCGGTTATTGGCCTCGTTGGGATCCGACTCGGCGGCACTCACTTGAGCCGTATGAGTCAGAGT
>JAKZYH010000408.1:0-17356 GCA_047514575.1 Acidobacteriota bacterium
GTTCGATGTCGCTCGGAGTTTTCCACAGTTCCCACGGCCTCTGCTACTGCAGCCGACTATATGGACAAGCGAACGGGGAGCAGATTTGGGATCCGGAAGGTGCCAACCACGTCCCCACCTCCCCATTTACCGGATGACCCGGAATACCTTTAAGTACCATATGGAGTTGACCATTGGCCCCCGGAACCTTGAAGTTCTGATTCTGAGACACGCTGCGGACTTCATCTGTGCCGTTGCCACCTGTTGAGAAAATGCCGCCAGCGTTGTTGTCCAAGATTTCATAGCTGTATCCAAAAGGTCCCTCCGGCAGGGTAAATGGTTGGCCTGAAATGTCATGGTTAATAAATTGCTCCGCGCCCCCCGGCGAATTCGTAAACTGAAACTTTGCGATCATGGTTCCGTTAGAATTTTCGTTCGTTCCGCTGTAAAACGTGATATTTATATTGGCTTCTTGAGCGGGGGTAAAGTATCCGAACTCAAAAGAGGTGACCTCGCCGCCGCGAGAAGTTGCCCAGTCGATGACTTTTTGCGGTGGTTGAAGATTAAAAGGGGGAATCTGGTCTATGGGCAAGAACTGGTTTTGCGAAGCGCCATTGTTATAAATTATCCCGTCGCTTTTCCCTCCGGCCGAGGCTTGTGTGTAAAACCAGCCAAACACGACTAGAGCCATAACAACTGGTGTAAGCAGTCTTGTTATGATCACACGAACGCTTCCTAAAGATTCGTCAAAATCCCAGCCTGACATGATTCTCTCCTGCTTGCATAATGACGTCGCCCAATGACATGACTTTCGCTACTCTTCCCAGTGGTGACAGGGCCGAATCTATCACCAACCCGGCCTCGAATCAATAGTTCTTGCCGTCCTGTCCAAGAATCTGAACGGTACAGAAGCTCTTTGCTTAAATGAGTTAGGTGCCATAATCCAGCCTATCCATGTGGTGAATAAAAGCTCCGTCAACAGCTCACGACAGACCTACCACAATGAGGGGTTGGCTTGGTGACTACAGGTGATGTACTATATTGATGTCATCAGGAGGTGGCTCGATGGGAAGAATGACCGTGACTCTAGACGAGGAGCTGCTTGCTGAAGCTCAGAAAGCGTTGGGAGCGCCCACAAAGGCGGCGGCGATTCGCCTGGCATTGGCTCAGGCTCTACGCTGGAAGCGATTGACCGAGGCCCTCGAGCATCAGGGTCAGATCGACCTGGATCTGGATCGAGAAAAACTGGCGGAACTACGTGCGACCAAATGATCGTTGCCGACACTTCTGCCCTGATCGAATACTACCGGCCAGGAGGAGACGAGGAAGCCCGCAAGGCTGTGGCCGAGGCGATCGCGACTGACCGCTTGACCGTCAATGGCGTGATCCAGGTCGAGATTGTCTCCTTCGCCCGCTCCGAGGCCGACCGTCGAAGACTCGCTATTGACTTTCAAGCGTTTCACTGGCTGGAACTGACCCGCCTGGATTTCGAAGTGGCACAAGATCTAGGGTTCGAACTGAGGAGGCTCGGGCTCACCATTCCTGCTACGGACCTCATCATAGCGGCTTCGACAATCCGCAGCGACACCGTGCTCTATCACCTCGACAGCCACTTCGATCTCATCGCTCAAAACTCGGACTTGCAAGTGAGAAGCTTTTTGCGTGACGGCGCGGCGGCGGGCTCAAAGGAGAGGCCGCCTGGTACTGTTTGACTGCAATAGCCCGGAACCGCAGATAGCCGTCGAACCCGGGATCGTGGACAATGTCCCATCCATGGACTTGAGCGCGGTCATTGTGAACTGGAACAGCGGCCGCCACCTGGGTCGCCTCTTAGCCTCTTTGGCAGTCCTGGGGGAAGACCTCGCCGAGATTCTGGTCGTGGACAACACCTCAACCGACCAGAGTCCCGATGCTGTAGCAGAGTTCCCTCGTGTGCGCCTGCTGAGGATGGAGGGTAATCTCGGCTTCGCGGGTGCTGCTAATCGGGGTATCGCTCGGACCAACACGCGACTCGTCCTTCTCCTCAACCCCGATCTGGAACTGAACCCGGACGGCGTCCGGAGCCTGTACGGGGAGATGGGTCGCCGGCCGACGGCAGCCATTGTCAGCGGCGAATTGACGGACAGAGAGGGGATTCCTCAGACCGACTTCCAGATCCGTCCTCTCCCCACTGGCTGGAGCGTGATCCGAGATGTGTTGTTCCTGGACGAGTTGAGCCGTGGCCTGGCGAAACCGTTTCGTCCATCAGGGGCTGGCATCTTTCCCTCCGCTGATTCGATCGACTCGAACGCTCAAGCAGTAGAGGTAGAACAGCCCGCGGCGGCCTTCTGGCTTTTGCGCAAGGACGCCTGGGAAGCCGTGGGAGGATTCGACGAGCAGTTCCAGCCCGCCTGGTTCGAAGACGTGGATTTCTGCAAACGGGTTCGTGAGGCCCGGTGGCAGATCTTCCATTTCCCCAACTGTTCTGCAGGCACCCACCATGGGGGCCTGGCACTCGATCGACTCAGTTACCATCGCTTCGTCGGGATCTACTACCGTAACCTGCTCCGTTATTTGAAAAAGCACCACCGCACCAGCTATCCGCTGCTGTGGCCTGCAGTGCAGATGGGAAGCTGGATCCGTAGACGAATCCTCTCGAGGTGGCGCTGATGGAGCGAGAAGCCGTCCTGCTCAGCATCGTCACCCACAACGATGAGGTCTTCCTGCGAAGGTGTCTCGAGTCTGCGCGATCACAAACCGTACCCCTGAAGATCAAGCTGTTCGACAATGCCTCCACAGATGGCAGCCGTGACATCGCGGCCCAATTCGGCTGCGAACTGTTTGCTTCGGAAACCAATAGCGGCTTCAGCCACGGTCACAACCACAACCTCCTACCGGAGAAATTCGAGTACGCGCTTTTATTGAATGCAGACGTGGTTCTGCGGCCCGATTACGTGGAAAGGGTGGCGCAGACCCTGAGTGAAGTCGAGGGAGCTGGAATCTGTGGAGGCAAGCTCTACCGGATGGACACCTCCGGCCAACAGATGTTCAGGTCTGGAGCTGCTGTCCTGGACACCACAGGAATGTACTTCACTCCGGCCCAGAGGCACTTCGATCGCGGAAGCAACGAACTGGATCGGGGACAGTACCAGCGCCGGCAGTCAGTCTTCGGGATCAGCGGAGCTGCCTTGATGTGTTCTCGGAAGATGCTCGAAGACGTGCGAATCGGAGACGAGTATCTGGATGAAGAGTTCTTTGCCTACCGAGAGGACGCCGATCTCGCCTGGAGAGCGCAGCTCTATGGCTGGAAGGCCATCTACGAACCCAAGGCCGAAGCCCTTCATGTCCGGAGGGTGCTCCCTTCCCGGAGGAAGACTCTTCCTGCACTCATCAATCGTCATTCACTCAAGAACCGCTATCTGATGCGCATGAAGAACCTGGACTCTGCGGTCAGGCGGCGCTGTTTCCCACATATGTGGATACGGGACCTGGGAATCTTACTTTATGCCCTCGCCCTGGAAAGGACTTCCCTCCCTGCCTACGCGGAAGTCTGGCGGCTAAGAAAACGATTCCGTCAGAAGAGAGAGTGGATCAAAAAGCGGCGCCGCGTCGAAGGCAGTCAGGTCGCGCAGTGGTTCGGTTTCGAACCAGTCGCAATCGATCTACCCGACTGACTGGCGACTGGGTTGGACGCTGTCCAGCAATCCATTAACCTGTTGACTTCATTTGGTTAGGAGATCCCGAAATCCCTCTGACAACGTCCTGATATAGGGCAATCCTCTTTCAGAGTAGCGCTTTCCCACAATGTGTTATAGTTTTCATCAGCTGAATCGATGCCTCCAGATAAGGTAAAAACCCTAGAATTAGTTTAGGTCGGAGTGAACAAGGAGAACCTAGTTATGTCCAAAAGGATCTACGTCGGGAATCTACCCTTCAGTGCAAGCGAAGATGAGGTACGTGAGCTTTTCGAGCCGTTTGGGGCCGTCGAGTCAATACACCTCGTGACCGATCGCGATACTGGTCGCCCACGAGGCTTCGGCTTCGTCGAGATGGAGGATGGTGGCGAGAAGGCCATCGAGTCACTCCACCAGCAAGAGATGGGCGGCAGGAGTCTGACCGTGAGTGAAGCGAAACCTCGACGTGAAGACCGGGGCCCACAAAGGGACTGGTAGCAGGAGCCTAGCACGGGAGGCAAGCCGGTCTCACGGGTCCGGATCGCCTCTCTCTTAAACCTTTCCGAAGTCTGGGATTTATAGTAGGACCACTGACTGCTGGCTGGGGATCTCAAACCTACGCCGGCAGCGCGGGTTCGAGCACATCAGGTGTTCGTCCTCGCGGACCATGTAGGAGCGGATCCGGCCGAACTGCTGCCGATCCTCTTCATTCGCATGAGAAGGGAGCCGATCCTTTTTCTCGCGTATCAGCCACCGTACTGGGAAGTCGTCCCTCTCGCGGCAAAAGGGACAGGCAAAGTTTACCTTTTTGGTTTCGCGTCGCTCTCTGTAGAAATCTTTTTCCCGCATAGTCGATCCGAACCATACTACTGGAAAGCCGCTCTCGCTGCAATTGTGAGATTATTGAGATTAGCGCCAGCCGCGCCGGATCGTCCAGGAAAGAAACTTCGGCCGGCGTGGCGGCGGTCTCCAGGCCGCCGTGCATCGAGCCAAAGGCTCGAAGGAAGAGGACCTTCGGCCTGGAGACCGAAGCCACGTTTGCGGATGAAGTTTCAGGTTAGATCCCTCAGATCCCGAGAAGCCATCCCTCGGTTTCTCTGCCGCCAATTCGCGCTAACGCGATCAAATACCATCGAACCTGGCGCTCGTAGCGGGCCCGTTTGGATTCGAGATCCGCATCGGTCTTGAAATCCAGAACGACCCAGCGGTTGCTGTCGTCGACAAAGGCAAGGTCGACGATCCCCTCCAGGATCTTGCCTTCTTCCAGCTTCAGCGAAACCGGCAGCTCACGATAGCACTGTGCAGAGGAGGCTGCCTGCTGCAGCAGTGGATGTGCTAGAGCGGAACGAACCGCATCTGCAGCCGCTGCTTCCTCCTCCGGTCCGGCTTCGAGGACTCGCGCGTGAAGTCGTGCCACATCTGCGATCTGGGTCTCATCTCCTTCCAGGCCAACGTCTCTCAGAATGGTGTGAACCAAGGTCCCAAAGCGGGCCCCCGTAGGCCGGGACTCGGGTTTTGGCAAGATGGCCACCCGGATTGGACCACTCTCTGCAGGCATCGGTAAGGGGGGCGGCTTGGTGACGGTGAAAACCTCACACAGGGGCTGAGCTCCAGCTTCCAGAGCACGCAGCCGCTGCTGGCTCCAGTCGCTATAGGCCTCCATTCCCTTTTGGGCCGCCTTCCCACTCGCATCCTCGGTAAGAATCCTTTCCTGCTGCAGTCCGAAGTTCGGTTGGACACCCAGGTTGAGAACAGCAGGATCCCACCACACTACCGAGTGGTCTCCGACCTCGGGATGGTGAAGTCCGGGGCGTACCGAGGACTCGGAAAGGCCGTCGAAGCGCATCGGGCGATCCAGGACACTCGCCTCTCCGAAGACGGGACAACCCAGTGCTTCCTCAGATCTACGCCAGTTCTCCTGGGTAGGGTAGATCGACTTGTTCAGGGGCTCCAGCCAGCCGGCCCTGGCTCCATCACCCAGGGCCGGAATCACCAGCAGATCCCGAGCCCGAGTAGCTGCTACGTAGGCGACCCGAACCCCCTCGGCACGATCTCTAAGACCCTCCTCCTCTTCATGATCAATCAGCTCCCAGGGAGCACATCCCATCAGCGTGAAGGCCGCCAGCTCCTTCCCGGGATTCACGTACTTATCCGGATGCGCAGAGGACAACTTGGCCGTCAGATCCGCAAGGACGACCACCGGAAACTCCAGGCCTTTCGCAGAGTGGACCGTCATCAAGTGAACGCCGTCGACACCCTCTTCCAGAACCGCTGCCTGGGATGCTCCCGGCTTCGCGGCTTCAGTATCCAAGAACTCCACGAAGGCGCGAAAGGAGATACCCCCATTCGCCTCAAACTTACGCGCCAGGTCACAGATCCGCTGGACATTGGCCAGAACCTGATGACCGGCAGGCCTCAGGGCAAAACCGGCGTGAGAGCGGGTACTCGACAAGAGCTCATTGACGGTTTCGACGATCGGTCTTCGGTTTCGCATCCGATGCAGTCGCGCCAAGGTACCCAGGCTTTCTGCAACCGGAGCCAGATCGGCTTCCAGCTGCTCGGGGATCGAACGAAAAGGGTATAGGGAGCCGAACTCGTCCTGAAATCGCAACAACAGGGCATCGCGAATCCAGAAAAGAGAGCCCCTGAGCGTCGCATAAACCGAAAGTTCGTCGTCCGGCCACTCGATGGCGGTCAGGGCAGCCCTCAGGGTCTCGACTTCCTCCCGTTGGTGAAACGACCTGGATCCGACCAGAACGTGGGGCACTCCTCGTACCTCCAGGGAACGAGTGTAGTCGCGAGTGACATCGCTCCCCCAGGACACAAAACGCCGAAACAGAATGCAGATGTGGCGAGGAGCCAGGGGCAGTCGGGCGCCCGAATGTTCTGGATCATCAATCGTCCAGCCACTCTGGTTCAACATCCAATCTACCAAGGCCCCCGTTGCATCGGGTAGACATGACTCAATCGCGGAGTTTGTCAGGTTCCCGAAGCTGCTGTAGGGACGTGGTGGAGGTAGGACCAACATACTGGGTTGCCCCTCTTGTTCCGGTCGTGCGTGTTCGAGCGCAACGTAATCCGGCTGTCCGACCCGACGATCATCTTTCATTTCGGGAGCAAAAGAGGCGTTGACGAGTCGCTGAATGGCAGGACTCGAGCGAAAACTTCGTTTCAGGAGAACCAGCTTTACGCCTCCTGCTTGCAGGGCCTCCCGGATCTGCTGATAAAGCTGCACATCTGCCCTGCGGAAACGGTAGATAGATTGTTTAGGGTCCCCTACCAGGAAGAGCTTCCCGGCCTTGGGCTTGACCTTGAGCCAATCTGTCGCCTCGGGATCATCGGCCGACAAAAGAAGCATGATCTCAGCCTGAAGCGGATCCGTATCCTGAAACTCATCTACGAAAATGTGGGTAAACCTTTGCTGAAAATAGGCGCGAATTGTGGGGTCGTCCCGAATCAAGTTGCGGGTATAGATCAGCAGATCGACGAAATCCAGTTTTCCCGACTTCCGCTTCAGCTCTTCATAGCGCTGAACTACCTCCTGGAATTCACATTGGAGCAGGGCGGCGAGGTCGGCATCGGCCTGGCGTTTGAATTCTTCCAGCTCCGAAATCAGGCTGTCTCGCGCCTCCAGAACGACCTTTCGGGGTAAATCCGGAGCGAAATCGCCCCTTCCCTTCTTCTTGTTCTGGTATTTGTTCAGGTCCCGTTGTAGCTGGATCAGGAGTCCTTCGAGACGCTCGTAAGACCTTGATCCGTCCTGCTCGGCCCGCCGAGTCCAGGTGGCAAGGTCTCGAACTGGTCGAAGCCCCTTACGCAGATCGTCTCTCCAATTACGACACCGTTCACTCATATCCGAGAGATCTCGAACGCCCCTCAATAGAGCATCAATCTGGGACTCACGCGCGAACGGTTCTCGACGCCAAGGCTGGGGAAAGTCTCGCCATTCAACCAGTTTCCAGGCACCTGCCTTGATTTGCCCTAAGGGGGTGCTGCCACCGAAGCTCTGGCGTACCAGGGACCGATTCAGAGCACGCTGCAGCCCGGCTGGAGGGTCAGCGAGCTTCTCCTCGATCCAGCGGTTGAAGGCTCTATCGAACAGAGCTGGGGCTTCGTCTTCGGCCAGCTCTTCGAATGCGGGGTCCACTCTGGCCTCTACGGGGCGCTCGCGAAGGAGATCACCACAGAAGGAATGAATCGTGCCGATTCGAGCCTCTTCCAATTGGGCGATCGATCGTTCCAGGTTCTCGAGCTCTTCTTCGTTAACGGCCTGGCTACGCTCCTGATCCAGGGCTTCACGCAGGCGCAGCTTCAGCTCACCGGCCGCCTTCCGGGTAAAAGTAACCGCCACGATCTGATCGACGCGAGCCCGGCCTGTCCGAAGAACAGAGACCAAGCGCCGTACCAGCTCCGAGGTCTTTCCGGTGCCGGCAGCTGCTTCGACAATCAGACTCTCGTCGAGGGATTTACGAATGATTTCGCGGGCATCTGGATCATTCATTGCAAAACGAGCCAACAGGTTGAGGCCCAATCATGCCGACAGTCGCACTACATCACGAAGGTCGGAAACTTCAGGCGAACCAGAGCATTCACTGTTCACTATTCACTGCTTTTCACGGCTCACTATGGAATTCTCCGAATCTCCTCCAACTCGACCAGTGGGTCCTTGCGCTTCCTACCAACTCGAAGTTCCTCATAGGGACCGCATAACAATCGGTAGTCACAGTATTGACACGCTTTTGCGCGGGGCGCGGCCGGTAGAAACGCCGACTTTATGGCACCATCGATGGTCTCCACCACCTGCCGGATCCTGGCTCGACTTTCTTTGGTCAGCGGGATCGACACCTGTTGAAAATCTCCCCGCTGTGTGCAGTAGAACAGACGACCCTCCTCGACAGGGAGTCCCAGTAGTTTTTCGGCGGCCAGACCGTACAGCAGGGGCTGAAGAACTTCCCCCTTTCCAACATAGTCGGGTCGGGGCCAAGGCGCACGCCCTGTCTTGTGATCCGTGACTCGAAGAAGAGACTGTTCCTGGTGCTTCTCCACCAGATCGATGACACCCCGAAAATGGCGACCACTGAGCAGGACGGCGTCCTGCTCACTACTTTCAGGATCTCGATCCAATTGTCGAGGGAGACCAAAGGAGTACTCGAAGTGAATCGGCTTCCACTGTTGGTCGCTCTGACAAACCTCGCGGACCCAGACCCGCAAGTCCACTCGAATCTCTTCTATTTCGCTCTCCCAGACCTGAAGAATAGCGGGTGCCAGCTCATCCCGATAGCGGGAGGCAATCTGATCGAGCGCACCATCTGCCGTGTCGATAATCTCTTCGACTCTATCCGGTCTCATCGGAAGCAACTCGGCCTGCTGGAGCTCGCGAAAAAGCTGAAGCTGGGCGGCATGAAAGAGGCTGCCTCGCGTCAGTGGGTCGAGTTGTTCGATCGCGGTGATTTCCTCCCTGGGCTGGAGCCGTTGAATGGCATAGAGAAAGAAGCGATAGGGACAAGCGGAAAAGGACTGCATCGCCGTGGGGGAGTAGCTACGGCTATCCATCCCATGCTTGCTGAGAATCTGTCGCAGCTTCTCGTCTTTGCCGCCCACGATACCGTCGTCGTCGGACCACTCTGGTCTCCAGCGCTTGTAGCGAGACCTCAGAGATCGAGCTAGACAAGGGTTGACGTTCAGCAGATACCGTCCTCGCCCGGTAATGTCCTGCTCCGGTTGATGAAGTAAGGGATCCAGAGTGGCCAGATCGAATTCGGCATCATCGACGGCGGCGCTGGGATCCTTGGGCGCAGGCCATCCCAAGCGAGTGCTGAAAGCTTGAGCCGCACGCTTCTCGAGACTCTTGAGATCCGGGAGCTGCCCCTCTGCCGCTCGAAGAAGTTCCAACGCATACAGGGAGGGCACACGAGCCCTCCCTTGGACGACGTCCATGCGGGGATAGGACGCAACCAGCCGCAACGAAGCGGCTGCCACCGCCGTGTGCAGCAACAACCTCTCTGCGTCGGACTTTCCCCGGCGGGTGATCAGTTCACCTGAGACCTGTTGTCGATATTCATCCAGTAGAAGTGGATCCTCCAGGATCTTCCCGGGGAAGATCCCCTCTGCCAGACCCGGGACGAAGACAATCTGAAAGGAGCGTGCCTGGGCCTCCGCAAGGGTGCCCACAAAGACGCGCCCATAGTGCCTTTCTGGAGGCTCCGGTAGCAGCCGGGTCAAGCGTTCATTCAATACCTGCTGCACCTCGGAAAGTCCCACCGGACCGACGTTCCCCATCGGCTCCAGCTCTGCCAGGACCGCCAGTACAGATTCGGGCGATCGCAAGGCGCTGGAGCTCAGGCGGCGCAGGGCGCGCAGCCAATCGCTCCACAGCGCCTGTTCCGGGAGCCCATCGAGAAGCTCGATCAACGGAAGCGAGAAGGCCTCGAGATTCTTCAGCCGCTCGATCTGCTTCTCCAGAGTCTGCCTTCTCCCGTCCTCCTCTTCTATTTCCTCGTATTTGAGACGAAGCTCCACTTCCAGACCCGAAAGCCTTCGAGCCCACCGTTCCTTTCCCCCGATGACGGCCGCATCCACGAGAAGTTTCTCCCAGTGAAGGGGAGTCCGCAGGGTTCCCGCCACGACGGAAGACTCCAAGGTCTCGTCATCGCTGTCGGGTTCATCACCGGCAGCACCGTCATCCCCAGTTTCGACCAGGGACTTGAAAACCATCTGAAGCTCATTACTCGGCTCGACCCACGGAACCTGGGCCTTCGGAGGCTCTCCTGCTTCGTCCACCGGGGGAACCTGGCCCAGGGAGAGGTACTCGGCGAAACGAGAAGCGGAAACACCCTCGGAGGCACAGGAAAGGAGGCTCAATAGGGCCCTTCCCGCAGGATCAGGCCGTGTTGCTCCCCGGCTGAAGTACCCCGGAATCCCTGCGCTCTTGAAAGCATCTTCGAGTTGTGACTGATAGACGTTCGGATTTCGTATCAGTACTGCCAGACGATCGAAGGCGATGCCCTCCTTCGCCGCTTGCAGGATCCTGCGAGAGATCTCGATACACTCCCGTCCCTCTCCGGGTGCCGAAAAGAGTTCGAAGCTGGGGTCCGATTCCCCGCCTCGAATCGTGCCCGGTCTGAAAAGATCTTCGCGAATCCTATCGAGGGCGGTTGCGCCTGGGTCAACGGGTTGATCCAGCTGCTGTTCATCAAGCCCCAACACCTGATAGAGGCTGGACTGGCCCTCAGGATCGCCGGCGATCACCGTGGCCATTACGGCTGGGCATCCTGCCACCAGCGCTCGGTAGAATTCCTTCTCCACGATCGAACGGGGAGGCACGTCCAGCAGCAGCAGCGGTAGACCCAACAGGTTCGCCTCACGCTCTTCAATCGCCTCCCTCGCCAACTGGAACAATGTCGCAACATCAGCCAGTGACTGGGTCTCTAGTTCCTCTTCGAAAAAGGTGAGAAATAGCGCCAGGTCACTTCCCGGCTGCCCCGATCCGGAGAGGCTCTCGGGACGCACCCTGGCCAACCTCAGTTCCAGGAGAGTCGATGCCAACGCCCTGGGAAATCCGGGCATTTCGCAGACGGGACCGAAATAGGCAAGAGATCCTTCTTTCAGGCTCCGAAAAACGCACCTGGCAGCCAGGGCCTCCAGTCCCAGGCGGCTCAGGGGAGCGAGGTCGCGCAGCGCCAGAGTGCGGGTCGCCATGGTCACGGCCAGTTCGGCTGCTGTGAAACGATGCATGCCGAACAAACCCTGTTGGCTCAGACAAAGACGCCACGCGAAATCATCGGCCGCGTGCCGCGTAGGTGCCAACACCAGGACTTCCGTTCCTTCGGCCAGGTCAGACAGCCACGCTTCCGCTGCTTGCAGCTTCCTGTCGTTGACCGCAGAGATCAGGATTCGTCGTGACATCGATCCGAACTGTCGCGTCGGCGCTCAGGCCGGGTGTGAGACCAGAGGCAGGTTCGGATCCACGGGCACTGCCCAGGGATCGCACTCACCTGCCTCCAGCCGTAGACTTCCGGCAGCGGCGATCATGGCCGCATTGTCTGTCGAGAGAATGGGACGTGGAAAGTAGACGGCGAACCCCTCGCTCTCGAAACGATCTCGAGCTCGCTGCCGCAGCTCACGGTTACACGAGACCCCACCTGAGATCTGAATGGAGCGGACGTCCCGTCCCCTTAGAGCACGGGCGATCCGATCCAGAAGCTGATCCACGATAGAGTGCTGATAGCTGGCGATCAGGTCTAACACCGCAGACGGAACGGCTTCCGGTTCCGGGCGTCCCGCTGTGTCCAAGGGAGGAATGTCGTTGAGACGCAGGTGGCGTAGCGCGGCGGTCTTGATTCCACTGAAGCTGAAATCGAGGCTACCATCAGAGATCTTGGGGAGAGAAAACGGCACCGCTCTGGGGCTACCGCCGGGGGCCAGTCGGTCGATGATCGGACCTCCTGGATAGCCCAGTCCCAGGAACTTCGCGAGCTTGTCCAAAGCCTCTCCGGCAGCATCGTCGCGGGTCCGGGCAAGGCTCTCGTAGGAACGGAGCCGGGTCAAGTAGAAGAGACTCGTATGGCCACCCGACACGACCAGGGACAGAGCCGGAAACTCAGCCTGAGGATGATCCAGAAGGATGGAGCAGATGTGCCCCTCCAGGTGATTGACCCCGACCAACGGGATTCCCAGGCTATAGGAGAGGGCCTTGGCATAGGAGACACCAACCAGGAGGGACCCCACGAGTCCGGGTCCCCGTGTCACTGCGATCCCATGAATGTCCCCCCACCCAGAGAAGTTCTCGGACTGGCCCGCCTCCTTTAAGCACTGCTGAACCACAAAGTCGATGTTGGAGACGTGTTCGCGGCTGGCCAGCTCCGGCACTATCCCGCCATAGTCGGCGTGAACCGATACCTGGGAGGCCACCACATTAGAGAGGATCGTATCCCCGTCACGGACGACAGCGGCGGCAGTCTCATCACAGCTCGTCTCCAGTCCGAGAACGTTCATGATCTGCCTGCAGCCTCATCGAACTGCGCTTGAATCGACGCTTCGAAGGGGGCACGAGCGATACCCTCCTCGGTGATGATTCCAGCGATGAGCCGGTTTGGCGTGACGTCGAAAGCCGGGTTAGCAACCCCTGTCTCGAGAGGGGCAATCGAGTGCCCCTGGATCTCGGTAACCTCCGACGGATCCCGTTCTTCAATGGGAATCTCCTCACCCGTGGGTGTGGCGAGATCGATTGTGGACAGAGGTGCAGCCACGTAGAAGGGAATCCCATGTTCCTTTGCCAAAACCGCTACCGTATAGGTGCCAATCTTGTTGGCAACGTCTCCGTTGCGGGCGATACGATCGGCACCCACAACGACTTCGTGAATCTGCCCCGCCTTCATGAAGTGCCCCGCCATGTTGTCGGTGATCAGTGTGCAGGGGATACTCTCCTGGACCATCTCCCAGGCTGTCAGACGAGAACCCTGCAGGAAGGGACGCGTCTCATCAGCAAACACTTGAATCTGCTTCCCTACTTCTACCGCCGCCCTGATGACGCCCAGAGCCGTGCCATAGCCTGCGGTTGCCAAAGCCCCGGCATTGCAATGGGTGAGCACTGTGGAGTTGTCGGCAAGGACCTGGTGACCCCACTGACCGATCCTACGGTTGATCTCGATGTCTTCCCGATGCATCTCTACGGCTTCATCGCTGAGTGCCTTTTTGAGCTCCTCCAGCGTCCCCTGCTGATGCTGCTCGAAGATTCCCTGCATTCGTTCAATAGCCCAAAACAGGTTCCTGGCCGTGGGACGTGTGCTGCGAATCACCTCACTTATCGTCTTCCAGCTCTCTAGCAGATGGTCCTTGGATGTGAGATTCTTGACCCCCAGGGCAAGCCCCATGGCGGCCGCCACGCCAATCGCCGGCGCCCCCCGGATCACCATGGTCTTGATAGCCTCGGCGACCTCTTCTACCGTTGTGTAGGTGTTGTAGCGTTCCTCAGTTGGAAGCAGCCGTTGATCGATCATGACCACTCCCACATCAGTCCACTCTATGGTTCGAATCATGCTGTAAGAATTACACCATCACGACGTTGGTATCAACCGGGTTTGAAGTCTGTGCGAAGGAGGGAGGGCGACCGCTGCTCGAAGCCCGATCCAGTGCTAGCGGCGACCGTCCAGGGAACCGTTCCAAGGGGGAACGACCACCGTAACGGGCCCGTAGCACTTGGCCTGGCAGGCCAACCGGATCAGAGGATGGGACTCATCATTCGTCTCGAAGTGCGCGTAGCCGAAGTAGCCGAGCCGCTTTCTCTCGTGTCCACTCATCTCGACTAGATTCTGGTGCCCACTGAGGACGCCCACCCAGCAGTAACCGCAAGACCCACTGCGACATTCGGCAGGTATGGGACCATCGATACAGCGGTGATCACGAGACTGGTGGTCCCTGGTGTCGGTGGTAGCGGCCATCGAAAGATCCTGCGCCTCCAGACACCTGAAGCTGGCGTTTGAGCGACTCTCGTCGAAGTTCACCGTGAAGCGTCGGCCTCCAGGTCGAAGAAAAGCCAATAGACCCTCTCCTCTGGTTCGAGCTTTCAGAATCTGATCCGGCGAGCGCTTGTCAGTCCGGACCGGATCCGTGCTTTGAGCAGCTCTAGAAAAGGTATCCTGTCCCAAGTGTGCCAAGCTCATGAATGCAACGGCCACGGTTCCCAGAAGAAGGGATGAGTCGATCCCGAGGTGCTTTGCCAACTCGTCGGCGAGCTTCCGGATCTGCTCTTCTAAGCCCAGACTCTGGGGCTCTTCGCAAGCATCGACATGAGCCACGAGCGCCTGCTTGATCGGTGTCCAATGCAGCGAGCCGTAGAGGAATGTTACCGACGCGTCCAGTTGCTCTTCGAGACGGTAGTTTCCATCGAGGAGCAACTCCCTGGCAGTCTCCTTCAGATCACTGGAATCCTTCAACAAGCGAGACAACTTGAGAGGCCAGAATCCGAACCAGATCTGAGTGGCTGCCTGGTCGACCAGGTGGATCGAGGGCAACAGCCGGCTGAGAGCGTCGTTCCACTCTTCCTCTCCAAGCTGCCGCAGAAATACGTCGAATCCGTTCTCTTCACTGACGTCCGTTGCCATCGTATTCTAACTACCTCCGGTCGGCGTTCTTCAAAACAAGAGCCGCCATGATACCCCAACCGCGGCACTGGTCTCCAGGCTGCGGTACGCTTCTTTCGAGCCTGTGGCTCGACGCACATAGAGCGAGTCCTGTGTAGGATGGGCACTCTTGCCCGTCGAGGACACCCGACGGGCAAGAGTGCCCATCCTACGCCGGTCATTGCTCGACGAAGTCTCAGTTAGGAACTCGGGCTAGGAGGAGGGGCTCTGCCAAAATGCGCGACCTACGAAGAAGGGACCCATTTGCTGCATGAACTCTGAGGTCTGCCGCGTTCTTCTCATTCTCTGAACCAGGTGTGAGAGAGGGTGAAGATCCTTTCCTACCAGGCCGATCACGAACTCGTTGTCGTTCGTGTCCAAGCCGTGGCAGGCAAGCCGCACGTCGTGCGCCAGATCCTGCTGCCCATAGAGTCGGCCAATTCCTCCATGTTCCCTCAGGATGCTCTTCTGAACGTTCTCCGGCTGCGCGTTGAAGGCTCCGGTTCGGCGGAGTGGATACCAGACGCCCCAAGGCCATTCCGGATTGAGGACGGTGCGACGGGGCCGCTGAAGCAGCCATTCCTCCAGGTCAGGTTCATAGCCACTGGCATAGCTCCGACCCAACATGGTGAACTCGGGTCGCAGCGTCAGCGAGCTGAAGGGCTCCTGGTTGAGCAGTTCGCGAACCGCGGTTGCGAAAGTTGCGGGGTCCTCATCCATGGTCAGGAGTCCACACCCCTGGGGGTGGTTGAGATCCTGATAGACGACAGCATCGAGTCCGCTTTCCTCGATTCTGGCGGCGACCTCCTCCAGGTTTCGACATCCTGAGTAGACCTGAAGCTGCATGAAGAGCCTTCGGTCGGATGAGCTGGGATTGCCCTCCGCATCCATTCCGTGCTCGAAAACATCGATCTTGCGTGGGGTCTCGGTCGTGTGCATAGTGGAGATTCTAGTTCATAGGCAGAGTCCCGGACCACTTCCAAGAGGATATTTGATCGCTCGCCGCTGCAGATTCCACAGTCATCGCCGTCTACGCGACCCTCACTGGTCGGATACGAATCCATGCGACTAGACCTATTCCATCTCAGCGAAAGAGGTACCACCTGGCAACGGGAACTCTTGGGTGGTACGACCACTTTCATGACGATGGGTTACATCATCTTCGTCCAGTCAACCATCTTGCAAGCGGCCGGAATGGACCCAGGGGCGGTTATGGTCGCAACCTGTCTGGCCAGCGCCCTGGCCACTTTCTCCATGGGTCTACTTGCGAACTATCCCATTGCGCTGGCGCCCGGCATGGGACACAACGTTTTCTTTTCCTACACCGTCGTCCTGACACTGGGATACACCTGGCAGCAGGCGCTCGGAGCCACCTTCATTTCCGGAACCCTCTTTCTTCGCCTGTCCTGCTTCGGGCTGCGCGAGAGCCTGATCCGGGCTCTGCCCCGCAGCCTCAAGAATGCCATTGCCGTGGGTATAGGCCTGCTCATCTCGCTAGTGGGTCTGGAGTGGAGTGGCATTGTCACCGATCACCCAGGCACCCTGGTGGGCTTGGGCGACTTGACCTCGGCTCCTGTCCTGCTCTCCCTGTTCGGACTTACCATCATCACTGTCCTGATAACGAGAGGCTGGCACGGAGCCATCCTGATCGGCATCCTCCTGAGTCTGCTGGCAGGACTCTTGAGCGGCATGGTCCACTACGAAGGCGTCCTGGGTCCGACTCCGTCGCTGGCCCCAACCCTGTTCCAGCTCGACGTCCCTGGCGCCCTCGAAAAGGGCATGATTTCAATCATCCTGCTGATTTTCCTGTTGGACCTCTTCGACACCGTAGGGACGCTCTCGGGTGTGAGCCACCAGGCTGGTCTTCTCCAGTCCGATGGGAGCCTTCCCCGCGCCCGTAAGGCGTTCTTCTCAGACGCGTTGGGGACGGTTTCTGGAGCCCTCTGCGGAACCTCGACCGTCACCAGCTATATCGAGAGTGCCGCCGGAGTCAGCGCCGGCGCTCGCACCGGCCTGGCCAATCTGGCCACTGGCTCTCTCTTCCTGCTGGCCATGCTCTTTGAGCCCCTGATCAGAATGGTCAGCGGGGGAGTCGAAACGGCGGAGGGAACCCGCCTCTACCCCATTGTCGCTCCCGCCCTCATCATCGTCGGCTTCTACATGCTCAAGAACGTCAAACAGATTCCCTGGAGTGATCCGGCCGAGGCAATCCCGGCCTTTTTGACACTCATCATGATGCCCCTCACGTTCAGCATCACCGATGGAATGGCCTTCGGCTTCATATCCTATGTGGTGCTCAAGACGGTCCAGGGTAAAGCCAGAGACATCCCGCTTCTGATTTTCGCCAGTTCCCTACTTTTTCTTCTTCGCTACCTTATCCTGAACTAACCCGAATCTGGTTACCCGCATCATAAAGATAGGCAGATTCTCCTAAGAAACCGGTTGCTGGTCCGTTAAAAGCGGATAGAGAGACCATGAACAGCAAGGTAACAGAGTGACTCGAGACGACAAAGCAGACTGGATCCAGTCGGCGCTAGCTCGCTACCAAGGCACGCTCGTTCGCTATGCCACCCACATTACTGGCGATCTCGAAAAGGCCAGAGA
>JAKZYH010000409.1:0-6782 GCA_047514575.1 Acidobacteriota bacterium
ATCATCCGCCCTGGCTACGTTATGCTCGGTCGGCCTCCTCGACGTACTGTCAAAGTACGACTGCGGCGGCCTCGGTCGCAAGCCTTGCCAGGACGGCGCCTGCGACGCCTCGCTACGACGACCGATGAGAAATCCGGGCTAAGGATGCATCGGCGGAAAATCCAGACCTGTCTTCTCTGAAAAGCCGCAGATCAGGTTCATGTTCTGCACGGCCTGTCCTGCCGCCCCCTTCTGTAGGTTGTCTAGAACGGACCACACGATCAGGAAGCCGTCCTCCGTCGCCGCACCGATATCAACGAAATTGGAGTTTCGAACGTAGTTGACGTCGGGGCACTCAGGAACCCAGCGGATGAAGTACTCGGATGAATAGTATTGCCGATACAGATCCCGCACCTGCTCAGATGTCACCTCGCGGCTTAGAGCCATGTAGTGGCTGGCGAAGATTCCCCTTATGAACGGAGCCGAGTAGGTTTGGAATACCAGGGGGTGTTCCGTGGTGTCGAGGATCTGAAAGATCTCGGGCAGATGCTGGTGTGAAAATGGTTTGTATGGAAACAAGCTGTTACTTCGACGAGGGTGGTGAGCACCCGGAGAGGGGCTGCTCCCACCTCCCGACGAACCTGTCTTCGCATCGACGAAAACCGGACCTTTGATCCATTTTTCCTGATAAAGAGGATACAAGGCGAGCAAGGTGGCCGTCGCGAAGCAGCCCGGATTGGCAATGCGCTTGGCGGCGCGAATCTGAGCTCGATTGAACTCGGCCAGACCATACACGAAATCCTTCTGCAGCTCCGGAGCCGCGAGAGAAAACTTGTAATAGCGTTCGAACAGGTCGGCGTCTCCGATGCGAAAATCCCCGCTCAGATCTATGATGATCAGATCCTCGCTCAGCTGCGGAACGATGTTCATGGCCTGGCCATTGGGCAGAGCCAGAAAAAGAACATCTAGATCTGAGCGATACAAAGTGTCGAGCGGGGTGAAACGACTGTCAAGGAAGCCGCGAAGGCTTGGATACACCTCCGAGACGTGTTGCCCATTGTGTCGGTGAGAGGAGATCCAGACGATCTCCACTTCAGGATGGCGGATTAGGATGTGGAGAAGCTCGGCACCCCCATAGCCAGATCCTCCGGCTATGCCGACTTTGACCATGGCATCAATAACTCACGGATGAAGGTGCACAATTTGCCTCCACTATCGAAGACGTTGGCCGCAGGTACGGCAAGGTTTTCCTCGATATAGCGGGTGCCCTCTGCGCTGTCGGTTACGGGTCCGGCTACCAGAACGGGATGCTGTCGGGGATCGTATCCTTGTTGGGTCATCCACTGGAGGCTGCCCCAAACGCCCATGAAGTCGTTGGCGCAGAGGACGATACAGAGGCCGCGCTCGAGAAACTCCCGATCCTCGAACAGGGAAGCAACCTGGTAGCCCCCGAGAATGCCGTCTCCCATCTCCAGCACGATGAAATCGGGTTCAGATTTCGCTAGATGGTTTACCAGCGAACGCGCTATCGGAGCCAGATCAGAAACCTGTGCGGTCGGGGCAAGGCTGAAGTCGTGAAAGCTCAGGACTTCCTGAGCCCCAGCCTCCTTCATCCCTTTCAGATCCTGGAAGCAGGCCACGCCTGCCACCTTGCCCGCGTTGACCGAGAATCCCCGCTCCGAAAAAAGTCGCAAGATTTCCTTGCAGACCGCAGTTTTTCCGGAGTTCATACAGGTGCCCATCACCAGAATCAAGGGTGTCTTCGGAAGCGGACCAGTCTTCAATTCCAACCCACTATCGAGCAAGTTCAAAGCACGTCCCTCACGCAGCACGGTTCCCAAGTACTCGATGCGAGTCGGCCAACCCAGTGCCCGGTGAAATGCAGTGCACTCCCCAATGACGCCACCCTTGTTGAGGAGGTGAAGAACGTCACCAGGAGTGAGGCGCGCTGGAAGCTTTCCCGAAAAGCCATACAGAGCTCGTCGAATCCCGAGGGTTCCGAGAATAACGTCGCCGTTGCTCAAACGGACTTCGCTGGCGCTAGCCGTTTCCAAGTTGGGATAGGCAGGATTGACTTCCTGAACACGAGCTAGCACGATGTCGCCATGTTCCGGCTCCCCCACAGGCCCTATTTGGAGGGGATCGGGCAGGGCGACTTTCGAAGCCGCCGAAGCGATCAGGTCAGGGAAAAACCCATCTTCTAGAGAAGATCTCTGTTCCTTCATTGGTAAAAAGCCCATCGGGCACAAACCCTTATAATTATACAGACCTAACGGTGATGTCAAGTGTGTCTAAGCGGACCTAGGCACATTTTAATACATATCCAGTGCATAATTTGTCATCAAGTCATTCTGGAGAGGCTGCTGAATTGCCCGATTCTATTCCGACTGGTGCTCAGTATTGGTCTCCAAACAGGTCCGGTAGACTTTCTGTCGGGGTAGCTCAAGTTGAACGGCGGCTGTTTTCACTGCCTCGGCACGGCTCATCTCGCGTAGCAACATCAAGCCTGATACGTAGGCTGGGATATCGATCCTGGGCCTAGGAGCTGCCTCGAAGCCGGCTCCCGCTAGCAGCAGTGTGTATTCTCCGCGGGCCCCTTCTACTCGCAGCTCGGCGACTATCTTCTCGAGGGATCCGAAATGGAACGTCTCGTGAACCTTGGTCATTTCTCGGGCGATAAAGGCCTCCCGGTTGCCCAGAACGCCGAGTACCGTTTCGAGTGTTGGCAGAAGGCGATGGGGCGATAGATACATGATCAGGGTGGCATCAACCGAGGCGACCGACACGAGTTGTTTGCGCAGAGCTGCTCGTTGCCTTTGAAGAAAACCCAGGAAGTGGAAGCGGTTCGACGGAAGTCCCGAAACGGAAAGAGCGCTGACGGCCGCAGCCGGTCCGGGAACGGGAGTTACCGGCACCTGATTTTCCCGGCAAAGCCGGACCAGACGATATCCCGGGTCTGACACCAGGGGAGTTCCAGCTCTGCTGACCAGGGCCAGATCTCGGCCCTCCAATATTCGACCGAGAAGCTGTGCCGATTTTGTTTGCTCGTTGTGTTCGTGATAGCTGGTAGTGGAGGTTTTGAGGTCGAGGTGATTCAAGAGCTTGCGAAAATGACGGGTATCCTCGCAGGCGATGAGATCGACCTCGCCCAGAACCGCCACGGCTCGGGCGCTGAGATCACCCAGGTTGCCCAGGGGTGTCGCCACAACATACAGGGTCCCGGACATCGAGGTGTTCTTCCCTCCGGTCAGAGTATCCCGTGGTCGTGCTGGATCATTTGGGGAGAAACTCTGCCAGTCTTCATGAGCAATCTGCCTAACGCCTTCGGCGTAGATTCCATCGCAATGAACCCGTAGCTGAATTCCGTTTTCGCAGTAGATCAGTTTCTACCGCGCAGGCTCCTAGCCGTTCATTGATCGCAGCATCTCCCTTACTGCCTGCTGCATTCCCACCAGGGTGGCCCGGGCGACGATGTTATGGCCGATGTTCAGCTCGACGACCTGTGGAACATCCGAGATCGGACGAACGTTTCGGTAGGTGAGGCCGTGGCCTGCCAGGACTCGCATATCGCGGGCCGCCGCGAATTCTGCCGCCGCTTTGACCTTTGCCAGCTCTTGCAGATATCCGGAATCCTCTTCTATCAGACCCTTGGGAACGGCTTCTGCGTAAGCGGCCGTATTGAGCTCGATGGCTTTTCCACCCAACTCTGCCACTCGACTCAGCTGCTCAAGATCAGGATCTACGAACAACGAGACTTCCAGCTTTGCGGCTTCCAGGGTCTCAATTGCCCTCGCAACTTCATCGGAGTGGCGAAGCACGTTGAGGCCGCCCTCCGTCGTGATCTCCTCCTGCCGCTCCGGGACCAGGGTTGCGGTGTTTGGTCGCAGCTCCAGGGCAATCCTGATCATCTCTTCTGTCACCGCCATCTCCAGGTTGAGTCGAGTCGTGACGACTTCTCGAAGCAGACGGACATCGCGCTCCCTGATATGACGACGGTCCCCACGTAGATGTACCGTGATGCCATCGGCCCCAGCTAGTTCCGCCAGCAGGGCTCCCGCGACGGGATCCGGCTCCGGAGCCTTCCTAGCCTCGCGAATTGTGGCAATGTGGTCGACGTTGACACCAAGCTTAACCATTTCTCTTCCTCTTTCGTCGCTCTCTTTTTAGCGCCTCGGGGTTCCGTTTTCGGAAGCACGATCGTAGCGCCCACGAAGATTGTTCCACCGAATCTGAAGAAGGCTCCAGAGCAGGGCCAGCCCATCGGCCACGAAGTGTACCTTGCTGCCGGCATCATGCCGCCAGACGACGGGTACCTCTTTCATCCTGAGGCCCCACTTTTTTGCCAGGAAGAGCACCTCAGCATCAAAGCCGAAGTTCTCTAGCCGCTGCCTTCCGAATATATCCCTGCATTGATCCATTTGAAACAGTTTGAATCCGCACTGCGTGTCTCGAAAAGGCAGACCGATCGTGCATCGCATGATCCGGTTGAAGAGACGGCCTCCGGTTTCCCTCATTCGAGATTGGTGCACTTCAACTCGTGAACCCGCGAGATCGCGAGATCCGAAGGCCACCTGAAAGCGACCTTCGATCACTTCGGCTTCCAGCTTGGTGATCTCCTGAATTGGCGTGCTCAGGTCGGCATCGCTAAAGAGGGCGTAGGCTCCCCGGGCGTCGAGCATCCCACGCCGCACACTGTAGCCCTTCCCACGATTCGTTGCGTTTCGGACCACTCGAAGCGACCATTTGCCCTGCTGTCGCCGCGAAAAGTCCTCTCCAATCTGTACCGTCCCGTCGGTCGATCCATCGTCAACCACAATCAGTTCAAAGGGGTGCGAGCGGCCCTCGAGATAGGAAACGATCTGCTCCAGGGACGAACCCAGGCGGTCCTGTTCATTGTAGGCGGGAATGACAACGGAGAGAAGCGGATCGGTCATTCGAGGAACCGCAGGGCCTGTTGCAGACGTTGGACAGTCTTTTCCTGTCCTAGAATACCAATGACCTCAAAGATTCCGGGAGAGGCGACCCTTCCCGTCAGTGCGACACGAACAGCTCCAATGAAGGCTCCGGTCGCGATTTGATGCTGCTCGGTGAGAGAGCGTAGGACCTGTTCCGTCGTCTCCAGATCGAACGAGGTCACCTGGGCATAGGCTTCCTGAAGCTCCTTGAGAGCTCGGTAGAGTTGCGATCGGGCCTCGGGATCCGCCGGGGAAAGATGCTTTTCGACCGCCTCTGGTTCGTACTCGACCTGATCCGAAAAGAAGGGTTTCCCGAGTGCCGAAAAATCCGTAAGCCTCTGTGCTCGGCTCTGCAGCAGTTTCAGGAGCCGTAAGAACCAGTCCCGGCCGGATCCCTCCCAGTGAGGGTCCCAGACCTGCTCCTCTACCAGGAAATGTCGCACTCTGGGTTCGAGCTCTTCTGCCGCCAGGCTTCTCATGTACTGACCATTCATCCATTGCAATTTCTTGGGATCGAAGACTGCGTTGGCTTTGTTGATCCGACCGAGGCTGAATTGCTCGATGAGCTCTTCCAATCCGAGCACTTCCTGGTTGTTCCCAGGTGACCAACCTAGCAAAGCCAGGTAGTTTCTCAATGCGTCAGGCACGAACCCCTGATCGCGAAACTCGAGCAGCGAAGACGCACCATGTCTCTTGCTCAGCCGTTTTCTATCCGGTCCCAGGATCAACGGCAAATGGGCGAAAGCGGGTGCCTCGTTGCCGAGGGCCTGATGGAGAAGAATATGCTTGACCGTGTTGAGCAGATGATCCTGCCCCCGAATCACATGGGTGATCCCCATGTCGGAGTCGTCTGCGACCATCGAGAGGTGATAGGTAGGCATGCCATCGGAGCGCAGCAGCACAAAATCATCGACGTGGTCGCGCCGGACCTTGATATTTCGAAACACGCTGTCGCGAAACGTGATCCTGTCCAATGATGGAACCTTGAACCTGACGATGTAGGAATTCCCCTGCTCCAGCTTGGTCTCTATCTCAGGCTGAGTAAGTTCCCGACAGGTCTCATCATAGCGCCAGGTCTCACCCGCCTCGACCGTCGCTTGTTTCTTCTGCTCCAGCTCATCCAGGGAGCAGAAACAGCGGTAGGCTCTGCCCTCTTCCAACAGTTTCTCGGCAACCCTGTGGTACAGGTCGAGGCGCTGCGATTGGTAGTAGGGACCCTCATCCCAGAGCGTACCCAGCCACTCCAGTCCTTCTAGAATTCGATCGGCCATCTCAGAACTGGAGCGGTCAAGATCGGTGTCCTCAATGCGGAGGATGAATGTGCCTCCGTTCTGACGGGCAAAGAGCCAGTTGAAGAGGGCCGTTCGCGCCCCTCCTATATGAAGATGACCGGTGGGACTGGGAGCGAATCGTACTCTTGTTTCCATAGGTTAATCCCGCGCTGGCTCCATCAAGAAAAAAGGCTGCGGCTCTTAGCGGGGAAGGCAACGGCCTTCGATATTCTAGGGTTCATCATTCATCGGTTTCCCTCTCCAGAGCAAGGAGGAAACGGCTGAATCACCAACCGCAGAACACCGAACATCGAAGTATCTTGCCGTCAACCGATAGCGGACACCTTTAACCAATGAAGTTTCAGGTTAGTTCCACCCCCAGGAAGCCCTGGCCCCATTCGAGAAAGAAACTTCGGGGTACCCTTTAGAGTGAGCCGTGGCAGTCGTTCACTGGTGAGGCCCCCAGAGGGTACATCCCGCAGCTTAGATTTAAGCCAATTGCCAGCTCGGGCCACGGCTCACAACTCAAGAGGCACGAGGATACCATGAAGAGAAGATTCCAGCGGAGCATCAAAAA
>JAKZYH010000410.1:0-9246 GCA_047514575.1 Acidobacteriota bacterium
GTACCACTCGGGCTGATCTCGGTGTAGGAACGGATTGAGTCCACAATCTCCTGGGCCCACGGCTCAATATCCCCGGTCTCCGTATCTCTGCAGCGATCCAAGTCAATGCCCGTGTAAGGTGCGCACAGGACAAACCCGATACCCTTTAGACGGGCTTGGCGAGCTGCCGAAACCGCCTCGTCAAATCCCGACCAAGTGTCCTCATCCGTAGCCGACGCCAAGGCTAGCGTCTTCGGGTTAACAGGCAACTTGGTAGGCTTGCCGTCCCGCTCTGCGACCTTCCACCCGACCCACCTTGACAAGCACTTCAATTCCTCAGGGATTCCGTCCAGGTTCGCCTTGATCATGCGTTCTTCACCCCCCTGATCTTCGCAAATAGGAACTCGACCAGCCGAACGGTCAAGGCCCCGTGATTGTGGGTCCAGAGGATGAAGCGCTTGAGCAACCGATGCTTCATCGTTTGTCCCACTTCGTGAAGGTGTTCCCGTTCGCCTGGCGTTCATGTTCCTCAATCCATTTCTCGATTGAAGAACGCCGAAACCGGATAGTCTCCTTCCGCTTGCCGATTGAGAGCACGACGGCCGGAAGCAGGCGCTGTTTTGCCCAGGCATAGACCGTGCTCACTTTCACCTGGAGCAAGTCGGCGACCTCGGGCACAGTCAGGAGCTGACTCATTCGCAAACCTCCTCCCGATCGCGGTGTTCACCCTTACTCAACTGGCAAGGCCTCCAACGCCGATCGCGGAATCCGAATCAATCGTCCGAATCGGCGTTGCGGGAGTTCGCCCCTCCGCAATAAATCGTAGATGCTCGTCCTGGAAATGCCCAAGAAATGCCGGGCCTCTTCGGGACTGAGCCACTGCGGAAGGTCTTCGATTCGGCTGTGGCGGCTCACCTCAATGCGTTCGTGTGATGTCCTCATGCTCCCAGTTATGCCCGATCACAGACTGACCCGTCAAGATATAAGTTGTTGTGTGTAAAGCGTTTATGGTCAGAATGCGGCAAACTGAGGCAAACTGGGGTATTCTGGGAAAGGGCGGCGAAGCGAGTAGAGGCTGACTTCTAAGGGAAGGCTTTCAGCGCCTTACTGCGCCCTAGGTATTGCAGCAGGGAATCGCTATATACAAACTTCAGGTCAGGGGTACCCTGGAGTGGATGTTCAGAACTCTTGAGCCATCTCGCTATAGTCTTGCGATCCTTACACGCCAGTTCGGCGGCTCTCGTGATGGGAAGTAGAGGAGGAAGTTTAAGAGCTATCCCCTCGGTAGAGGACTCAGCGCGGTCACTGTTTGTTCTAGCTTCCTCGGTCAGCTGCGAATTCTCGTCGTCTTCACCATCAACTCGGCCGAGGAAAGACAAGCACTCGGCCAACACCTCGATGAACTCCGAACGATAGTTCTCAAAGAAGCGATGGTAGGCCCACAGGCGTGAAGGGCTGGGCCGGTCGTCAAACAACGCTTCCATCTCCTCTAAAGTGTCAGGTAGTTGTTTGGGCAGTGGAACGACTTCCTCAAGGGGCAGGATCAGAAACTTTTCGGACAAGCGTCGCTCGATCAACTTGTCTAGTACATCGACTTGCACGTAGACATCGAAGTAATGCTTCAGAAAGAAAACAAGGCTTTTCTGATTACGGACCAGGAGTGCATCGCGGTCCTTGAACCGCCGAAATTTGGGAGGGAGTCGAAGCTGTAGTAGGCGTTTGATGTTCAAAAGGTTTGTGTTACCTGCTAACCCACCTGACTCGTGGGTTAGCTCTAGCAGCTCCTCGGTCAAAGCACTAAGAAAGGCTTGCCGCTTCTCGGGATTCCACAGCCACTCCCGTAGGGTCCTTCCTGTCTCGTCCAACGACTGACGGTATTCGTCGAAGTCAGAATCCTTACGCAATAGACGAGGTAGTTCACGGTTCAATCTCTTCCGACCGCCACCCTCTGAGGCCAGATTCTCAAGCTCTCCAAGATCTAGGAATAGATCAAGATGATGTTGCCGCAGCCCAGATAGGGTCGATCCATAGTGCCGCCTAACCCTTTCGCAGAGGGACGCAGCATAGGTGCGCTGGGATTCGCAAGTAAGGGTACTGAGATCCACCACCCGCTCCCGCCAGGTGTCCCGTAGATCCTAACGTCGGCATGGGCAGGCCGGGAAGAACCTGCCCCAGCTCCGGAAGCTGCTGCCGACTAACTTCTTAAAATTCTATCAAGAGGAGATGACAGGCGGTGACCCCCAGTTCGTTGGGCAAGCTGCCCCGATGATGTTGGGTACGGACGATCACATACACAGGATTTTAAGTCCTGGCGGGTAATCGCCGAATCGTTAGGAAACGTTAGGAAACACAACCAGTTAATCGGGTTTTCCGCCAATCGAAAAGCCGAATCATTAGGAAAGATTAGGAAACGCAGTGGGAGACAAATGGGAGACAGTGTTTCGGGGGCAATTGTCGAAAACCCACGGCTCTCACCCACCAGATCCTAAATCTGTTGGGTAGCGACCTGAAATCTAACGAAAACTACCGAAAACTCAATTGGTTCCTGGGTTTTCGCCGCACTGATCGAGTGATTTCCGACGATATCCTATAGCTTTCTGACTGGACGATAACTGGACGACACTTCCCGCCGCCCTCGTTGCTCTCGCCACTGGAATCCCCGCCCGGCGGGCCACCAGGATGGACCCCGGAAATGGCGGTCCAATCGATGGCTGCTCTCGAAGAGTCCCTATTATACCCGCCGCGCGTGGGCAGGAACGACCCCAGCGGACACTCGTCTGGATCAGGTGTCCGATTCCGGGCACCCAAATCCCAGAGGCGGACACTGGCCCCCACATGCTTAAACTCACAATCTCTGGTAAGTAGTTGAATAATTGCCACTTCCCATTCCACGTCTCTTCGGCACGCTTCTTGCAAAGGTCTCTTTAGCGCTATGGACATCCCCCGACCGTTCGCTGGCCGTCAACGGAGAATACGGCAAGCCTTCTACGCGCTGATCGGGATTACCTCGATCATTGCGGTCACGATGGGTCTGTCCCGTCTACAGCCGGCCGCCCCTCGAGTCGAGCGGGCGACGGTGTGGCTGGGGGAGGTGAAGCGAGGGGCTCTGACCCGGCGTGTCCGTGGATTGGGCACACTGGTACCGGAGGAAATCCGCTGGATTCCGGCTTCGACGCAAGGTCGTATCGAGCGGGTCCTCATTCAACCGGGGGCGCGAGTCAGTCCCAAAACCGTTATCCTGGAGCTCAGCAACCCAGAGTTGGAGCAGGAGGCTTTGGACGCCAAAAGCCAGCTGAGGCGCTCGGAGGCGGAGCTGGTCCATCTTCGCATCCAGTTGGAAAGTGAGCAGTTGAGTCAGCAGGCCGAGGCGGCCAGGGTCGAATCCCAGTACGTCGAGGCCACCTTGCAGGCGGAGGCGGATGCGGCTCTTGCCCGGGAGGGGCTGGTCTCTGTCATGAGCGCCAAGATATCCAGGACCCGGGCGGAAGCCGTCGAGACACACCGGTTGATGGAGAAGAAGAGACTCGCCATCTTCTCAGGGTCATTGGAGGCACAACTCGAGGCCAAGCAAGCCGAGGTCGAGCAAAGACGCCTTCTCTATGATCTGCGGCTGAGTCATCTCCGCCCTTCGGGAAGGAGACTTTTCGATCCGTGCTCGAGGGAGCATTCGGGGCAAGGGTCTGGGCGAGGTCGTCCAGGAGTTGAACACCCTCGGCGAGGTTCTGCGGCAGCAGCGTCTGGAGGCAGTGGAGGCCACGGCGCTTCTGCAGAAGGTGATGCAAGAGATCGACGTGGCCGTCTTTGCCTTTGATGCCGACGACTGTCTTTGTCTCATCAACCAAGCCGGCCGGAATCTTCTTGGCTGCTCAGCGGAGGCTGTCCTGGGACAAAAGGCAGAGGAGCTGGATCTCGGCGCCTGCCTGGAAGGAGAATCGGCTCGCACTCTCGAGATTCAGCTTCCGGGAGGTGGGGGTCGATGGGGATTGCGCCGGAGTATTTTTCGAGAGCAGGGACGGCCCCATCAGCTGGTGGTCCTGGCCGACCTGGACCGAACGCTCAGAGAGGAAGAGCGACAAGCCTGGCAACGCTTGATCCGGGTGTTGGGTCATGAACTGAACAACTCTCTTGCACCCATCAAATCCATTGCTGGCAGTCTGGAAGGTCTCCTGCGACGAGATCTCCCCGCTCCAGACTGGAGAGAGGACATGGTGCAGGGACTGCGTATCATCTCGTCCCGATCCGACGCGCTGAGCCGCTTCATGACGGCCTACTCTCGTCTGGCAAGACTGCCTCCACCCAGACGGACACAGGTATTCGTTCGAGACTGGATCGAGGAGGTGGTCGGACTGGAGAGTCGGACGCAGGTGAGAATCGAAGAGGGTCCCCCCTTGATACTCCACGCCGATCCCGACCAGCTGGAGCAACTTCTCATCAACCTGGTGCACAACGCCGTCGATGCCACTCAGGAGACGGGAGGAACAGTCGAGGTGGGTTGGACGAATGCCGGTTCCCAGGTCGAAATCTACGTCGAGGACGAGGGCAAGGGTCTCGCCGACACGGCAAATCTCTTTGTTCCGTTTTTTACCACCAAGGCCAGGGGTACAGGTATCGGCCTCGTTCTTTGCCGACAGATTGCAGAAGCGCACGGCGGCTCGCTGAGCCTGGCCAACCGGGAGGACCGAACAGGCTGCCGGGCAATCCTGGCGCTGCCTTTGGGTGAAGACAAAACGGCTCCTAAAGCCCGGGAGCTGCAATGACCAATTTTCTGGACGGATCTCCGGCGCGGCTGGAGCGATGCCGACTTCCACGCGCAGTAACATCTGGAGAAAACGATGCCAGCTCTCCTCAATGACCTCCGATTCGGTCTTCGGATGCTTCGTAAGGACATCGGAGCCACCACGTTGTCGGTACTCTCGATCGGCCTTGGGATCGGCGCCGCAACGGCTATCTTCAGCGTGGCAAACGCAGTGTTGTTCGAACCCTTCCCCTACAAAGGCGTCGACCGAATCGTTTCGTTTCAAATACACCCACTGAAAGAAGGAGCGAAGCGGTTCAGCTTCTCGATTTCTGACTACCTGAAGATTCAGCAGGAGAGCCGAGTGTTCGAAGACACCTTCGCCATGGGCTTTGAGCCATTGAGGCTTACCGGTGGAAGCGAGCCGGAGCTTATTTGGGGGAAGTTGTTTGGCCCCAATGCTTTCGATTTCCTCGGGGTAAGGCCCTTGTTGGGACGCACGTTTCTACCCGAAGACTACGGTTCGGGTGGCGCTCCGAAACGTGTCGCTGTTTTGAGTTACCTGCTCTGGCAGCGGCGCTTCGGCGGTGATCATGGGGTCTTAGGCCGGGAGGTCCTGCTCAACGGTAAAAGTCATACGGTAATCGGTGTCATGCCCCCCCGTTTCACAATTTACACCGCTCCTGGTCAGATGGCGATTTGGTTGCCACTGGCCCTCGACCGCTCACAGGAACGGCTTGTTACGATCCTTGGGAGACTCGCACCTGGAGTCTCTGAGGAGACGGCTTCCAAGGAATTGCATGCAATCTTCTCTAGAGTTGCTCAAGTGAATCCCGATCATTTTCCAGACCAGGGATTTACCGTTGCCATCTTCCGGTTCACCAGATTCGTAAGGGATTGGATTCGTAACACTGTATTCATCTTGTTGGCCGCCACCGGACTGCTTCTTCTGATCGCCTGCTCCAACGTGGCCAACCTGCTGCTTGTGCGCGCCTCCGCAAGGACGAGGGAGATGGCGGTACGCTTGTCGGTTGGAGCCCTGCGAAGGAATCTACTGAGCCAACTGCTGAGCGAAAGCTTGATGCTATCCCTCACCGGTGGTGCACTCGGGGTCGCTCTGGCCTATTGGGGAACAAAGGCCCTTCTGGCTCTGCTGCCACCAGCCGCTCTCCCGAGCGAAACGACCGTTCACGTCAACGCCCGGGTCTTGGCGTTTTCACTTGTCATCTCGGTTTTAACAGGGATCCTGTTTGGATTGGCGCCCGCAATTCATGCTTCACGGCTTAACTTGAACGTCGCCTTGAAAGATGCGGGGAGAGGATCTCCCGCTGGACTGTACGGCAATCGTACAAGAAACGGCCTTGTTGTATTCACCATGGCCTTTGCCATGATCTTGTTGGTTGGTGCCGGCCTTATGATCCAAACGTTCATTGGCCTCAAACGAGAACACCTCGGGTTCCAGACCGAGAATATCTTGACGATGCAAATTCCGCTGGAGAGTCTGCACCCCGAATACGACCAACGAATCGCTTTTTGTCGTCAGGTGCTGGACCGAGTAGAGAGGCTCCCAGGAGTAACTGCCGTGGCAGTGGTTCACAGTCTCCCACCCTGGCAGTATTGGAGGACACATCTGGAGATTGCGGGGCAGACCCCGAGCGACGAACTACAGGCTGCAGTTGGGCCGGTCAGTTCTGATTACTTCCGTGCCATGGGCATCCCTCTTTTGAAGGGCCAGGCATTCAGCAAGGAGGAGGTTTCCCAGACCAGACGCGTGGCCGTGATCAATCAGGCGGCGGCCTCCCGTTTTTTCCCCGACGGAACGGACCCTGTCGGACAGCGCGTTCGACTTGCGGTACTTGAAAGGGAGTCTCCCTGGACAAAGCTTCCTTCCCACCCGGACCCCTGGGTTTCTGTCATTGGGATCGTCGCCAACTCAAAGAATGACGGTTTGCGGGAACAACCGAGACCGGCCATTTATGTCCCCTTCACGTTACTGGCCCCCGCGTACCAATATTTTGCCATTCGGACCGTTTCCGATCCCAACTCACTACTGAAAACGGTGCGCAGCGAGATCCTTGCCATCAACAAGGACCAACCGGTTACACGGGTGGGCACTATGTCAGAGCTAATGGAAAGGGAAAGAGCCACCATGGTTTTACTCTCCGTTTTTGCAGGGGTCGGTCTGATTCTGGCCGCAGCCGGGATCTATGGTGTGATGTCCTACTCAGTCTCACAGCGTTCGCATGAAATTGGCATGCGAGTGGCCTTGGGGGCTCGGGCGGGAGATGTGGTTCGACTCGTCCTTTTCAAGGGTCTTGGGCTGGCTTGTCTTGGGGCTGCGGGGGGGTGCCATCGGAAGTGTAGCCCTGACTCGACTTATCAGCGCACAACTCCATGGGATCGAACCGACAGAGCCTCTGGTCGTAGGGGCGGTGGCGATCCTTCTGGTTGGAGTAGCGCTGGTAGCCAGCTACATTCCCGCCCATCGAGCGGCGACAGTGGACCCGCTTCTTGCCCTGCGTTACGAGTAGGGCCCTGTTGGTGTTTGCAGAGCTTCGGGGAGGGACCCTAGAAACATTAGCCCCTGTGGGCACCTTCCCTTCCGAGCTCCAATATCGCAAGGGACCGCGATCGATTCTCGTTAGGTTATGAGCCCGATGAATCTGGCCGCAAAAGAGAAATCATCCTTGCTGGCTTTTCTCCGGTCGCTGAGCGGGGGTCGTTCAGGAAGAGATGGAGGATTTCGATGGATGCGAGCTCGTCGAAGCGGATGACCTGGACGATCTCCCGATCGAGCGAGAGAAATGTGGGGTACCGCTGGGGCGGTGACGCGTATTCTGCGGACCGCAAGAGAGGAGACCTAAGACAGCAGACACATCCATCCAAGGACAACCGCGATGACTTGGCTACGAGAACTTGGACATCGATTGCAACACTTGTTCAAACGACGCTCGCTCGAGCAGGAACTCGCCGAAAAGATCGAGTCCCACGTTGAGATCCAGAGACAGGAGTACATCGACCGGGGATTGAGTCCCGAGAAGGCCAGGCGGGCGGCTCCTCTGAAGTTGGGTAACGGCACTTTGGTGAAGGAAGACAGCCGCGCCGTCTGGACGGTGGTCTGGTTGGAAAGCCTCTGGCAAGACATTCGCTACAGCGTCCGCATGCTGGACACGGACCGCGGGTTCACGGTGGTCGCCGTGTTGTCCCTTGCGCTCGGCATCGGCATAACGACCACGATGTTCTCCGTCCTTAAGGGAGTCCTGTTCTACGATCTTCCTTACCGTGGCGTGGACCGGCTGGCTGCTGTTCAGGCTCCCATGGGGGTCGTGCTGGAGTGGCGGCAGACGACTCGGGCGTTCGACCAGATCGAGCTGCTTTACTTCGTCCCACTGCCCGAGTCGGTGCCGATCCGGGGCCGGCGGAGAGCAAGTGCTCGTGCAAAGCGTCAGTCAAGGTGCCTTCGAGGTCCTTGGCATCGAGCCAGCCCTCGGACGGGCGTTTCTTACCGAGGGCGCCTCCGAAACCGAGGTCGTCATTAGTCACCGGCTAATGGAAGACGAGTTTCTTTGGAGACTCGCAAGTTCTCGGAGAACGTCTTGGATCCGGATGGGACACCGAATTAGCTCAGGCAAGGATCGTTGGAGTTATGTCGCCCGGAGTCCATTCGCGCGTGCACCCGTGGGACGAGCAATTCCACCGCACCGATGTGTGGTTGGCGCAGAAGTTCAGGGCATCAAGTCCGTTTTCGTCCACCATCGCCTAGTAGACCCTGGGATTGGGATAAGCTGAAAGAAGCCATTGCAACCTCCGTGTTAGGTTGGGGTGGTCAGGGTCTGTCGGGTGTTGGTAGCACCCGTCAGGCCCGCTTCACCGCGTTAGCGTTTCTTGTCCTTCTGCTTCGGTCTTCCGCCTTTCTTTCCGTTTTCACGACTGCTCAGCGCCTTCCTCCCAGAGGTGCGCCTACCCAGGTAACGAGTGAAGAGAGAAAGAGGCAGCTCCTTCTTGCAGTGGGGACACTGAATCATGCCTTAGATAGTATCCTATCAATTAGGTTCTTTCAAGGGAGAATTCTGGAGTGACGGCGATCTACGAGAGGTACAACAGGCAGCGCGAAGTGAGGCAAGCCCTGTTGAAATGGGGTGCGTACGTGGAACGGATTCTTACTGACCGGGAGAGCGCCAAGGTGGTAAGAATCAGGTAAGAGGCGGTAAGCCAAGCGGTTGGTGATATCCTCCGGACTAGAAGAAAAAACCTCTATATTCGAGGCTTTGGAGCCTGCAGAAACACCGGGCTCCTACCAACCCAGATTCACTCCTCCATCCCGGAGTCTCGTATGATTTCGCGAATAAACTCCACCGAGAGCTTCCCCTTATTCTCAGGGGCCAGCTCTTGTCGATCTTTTCTCCCCCATCGATCCGGATGCTTCCGTTCTAGAAACCACGCGGCTGCCTGCCAGGTCTTCTGAGCGGCGTTCGCTATCAGCGCAAGGTGCCGAGCTTCGGCTTCAGCTGCGGCCTTTTTTACCGCCTGCA
>JAKZYH010000411.1:0-5843 GCA_047514575.1 Acidobacteriota bacterium
ACCATGACGTGGACCGGCTGGCTGGCCGACGAGAAGTGTGCCCTCGAGGGAAAAGCGGCCACCGACGATCATGCCGGATGCGCCCAGGGCTGTGTCAAAGGTGGCCAACCTATCGTTTTCGTGAGCGAGTCGGACAAAGCAGTCTACACACTGGACTCCCCGGATAAGGTCCAAGAGCACGTGGGCCACAAGGTGACGCTGGAAGGCACTATGGATGGTACGACCATCGCGGTGGCTTCAGTCACGATGTGAAGAGAGACGGCTGGAATCAGTGAACCGCTCTGCCTCATCCACTAGTGCAGCTCGCCATAAGTTATGACCGAGGGGTCAGTAGGCAATCGTTGGCGCTGGCTAGGCGCCGCGAGCGAGGCATATCGGGCTATATGTGGAGTGAGCGCAACAACGCCAGCGGCGACGAGGGGCTGTTGAACCCTGGGTCAAAACTTGTGGCGCGCTGCACTAGTGGGTGGGGTAGGGCCTGATTCCCCGGGAGAGGATTGGACGAGGAATTTCCTGTCTCGGAGCCTTTCTCCCTCGCATGATTGAATCTACGAGTCTGGGCCCCAGGCTGCTCTGATCAGTCTTGACCAGTTGGCGTGCATGATGTTCTGGATATCCTGAGAACTGTAGCCACGCCGCTCCAGAATCGCTGGAAACCCCTGTAAATCGGCGATTGTGTCCATATCAGTGGGGCACTGTTCCTTGCCGTAGCCTCCATCCAGATCTGACCCAATGGCGACATGTCGCGCGTTACCTGCCAGCTGGCACACATGATCCATGTGGTCCACGACGGTTTCGAAGGTGATCCCGCTGTTGTCCATGGCGTCTCTGTCCCATGAGGGAGAGAGCATCCAGTCATCGAAAGCCGTTCCTATAACAGCTCCTCGCTCGACCAGTGCCTTGATCTGCTGATCGTCGATCTGCCGATCGTTGTCGCAGAGGCTGCGGCAGCAGTTATGACTTGCCAGGACCTGTCCCTGGAACAGATCCAAGGCCTCCCAGAAGGCCTGTTCCGCCAGGTGGCTGGTGTCCAGAAGCATCCCCACTGCTTCCAGGGCTTTCAGCAGCTCTCTTCCCCGGGGTGTCAGCCCGCCCGGAGCCCCGGTTCCGTGGGCATAGGGGCTGACGCCATAGTGACAGAGGCTGACCACACGCAGGCCATGATCCCACCATTCCGCTACCTGATCCGGGGAAACAATAGGATCGGCGCCTTCCATGGCGAGCACATAGCCTTGAGGGGACTTCGGATCAGATTCCCACTGTTGCAGATGGGCGTCCAAGTCCTCTCTATCCCGGACCTGTCGCATGACGCCTCGAGCTTCCATCTGGCGATAGTAGGCCAGGTGCCCCTGGCACCGGGCGTAGGCGATGTCCTGATTTCGCACACCTGAGAATCGCTTCCCCTGTGAGCCGACCCGGCACTGAATCACAGCAAAGACAAGGCCGATGTTGCCCCGCCGCAGCTCCTCGAAGTTCAGAACGTTCAGACCCCGGCCCTTCTGCGGCATACCCGCTTCGGACTCGCGAATCTGCGGGATGCTCTGGGACAGGTCACGGTTCCATTCCAGGGCGTTGTAAGCGATGTCGAGATGAGCGTCGATGATGAGCATATCGGGTTCCTCGGGGCTCGGGCTGATCTGCCTCTTCCGGACTATTCAAGAAAGAAACTTTTCGGGATCAACAGAGACTTTTCTGTTGTCCGACTCTCCCTTGGAACTTGGGCTCATCTTGGAGACAGGTCACGTCGTTCGCGGCTCTGTTGATTGTCATCGTTGGGTTTGAACTTTGGGATCTTCGATGTTTTCAGCCTAGTCCTCATCGGCCGGAGTCTCCCGAAACTCGAAATCGTCCTGACAGCACCAACAAGGACCCGGTTCGAAAGCCGTGATGTGGCAGACCTCACAGCGATAGTAGAGATCGTGCAACTGGCCCTCCCGTAGCGATTGAATCTTGATGATCTCGAGTGCGCTCGTGGGGGTCAAGCGCCCCCTGATCTGGAGCAGTCGCTGGCGGACTTTGGGATCCTGGAACATGGCCGTCTTGGCATCCTCGGGAAGGAAGCGGTAGACCTTGCCTTCTGGGGTGCTCAGGGCAAAGAAGCCTTCTGCCCCACACTCGATCCTCTGGCTGACGGTCGGGTCTGAGGCAGACAGGCATACAATGCGCCCCGTGAGAGTGACTTCGCTCTCGATTGAAGAGGCGCCATCCTCAGCCGCGGTTGCCATTACTGGCGTCATAAGGGTGAAAATAGCGAGCGCCGAGATAACTCTTGTCATCCTAGGAGCCTAGCGAGCTGCCTCATACCGCAGACGTCAGAGAGGTCAACCCCAACGGGGTTGTGGCGTACAGCCTAGGGTTTCCGAACCCTGGGTAAAGAGCCATCCCTTTTGATCCCAACCCTGTAGGGGTTGTGGCCTCCTACTTCAACCGGTGTGCAATCGCGCCCTGATCCTCACCTTCCGCAACCCCTACAGGGTTGATCTCTTTAAGTCATCCCAAGCATCCCAGGGTTCGGAAACCCTGGGCTATAGGACGCAACCCCCTTGGGGTTGACTTCTCTTGATCCTCGCAACCCGAGGCATCAGCACGACCTCTACCCGTGTTCTCCTAAGGTCCCAGGACTTTCTTTTGTATTCCACAACTTGATCAGTTCGTGAACTTTTCATTGATCAAGGAGCCCTAGTGTACCACCGCCAATCCGCCTCGGTGAGTACCGAACGAAGCGGTAGCCGAGATTGACCTTTCCCAGCCTGCGACTTAACCTTGCTTGCGAGCTGCGAGCCACAGGCAATAGGTGCTCGTGGTTGGGATCGTGCCAATCCCAGCATCCACGGCGCTATCGAAAAGAGATCAGATGACTATCAGCGAGCGAACTGAAGGTGCCCTCAAAGTCAGCAGATACAGAACTGCGGGTTTCCGCCAGACCGAAGCCTCATGAGCAACCCACTATCCATCGTTGCCACCGGACCGCTCCCGGATTGGGTGGCGGAGCAGTTCAGTCCCCATCCCCTGATCTTCTGCGAAGCCTTCACTCATGAGGCCGTCTCCGCGAAGGTCGGAGCGGGCGTGGTGGGCCTGGTCGCTCGCGGACCAGTCGTGATCGATGCCGAAATGATTTCGGCCGCAACAGAGCTGCGTGTTATCGGGCGCTCTGGGGTGGGCTACGATACCGTCGACATTGCCGCCGCCACCCGACGCAGAATCCCCGTCGTCTATACTCCCGGCGCCATGTCTCGGGTTGTCGCAGAGCACACGCTCGCGCTCATAATGGGGGCGGCGAAGAATCTGATGGGTTGGCATCGGGTGGTGCTTGAAGGGGAGTGGGAGGAGCGCTATCAGAACCCCAATCTGGACCTGGAAGGTTCCGTGGTCGGAATCGTTGGGTTTGGAAGAATTGGAAGAGAAGTCTGGCACCTACTGAAGCCATTCGGGGTGCAAGCTCTGGTCCATGACCCTTATGTAGCTGCCGCTGACTACTCCGACGGTGGAGTCCGCTTTGTCTCCCTGGAAGAGCTTCTGAACGGCTCCGATCTGGTGACGCTCCACGCTCCCTCGAACGATGAGACTCAGAACCTGATTCATCGTGGAAATATCGACCAGTTCAAGCAGGGAGCGATTCTGGTAAATGCAGCCCGAGGCGCTCTGATCGAAAGCCACGACCTCCTCTACCAGGCTCTGGAAAACGGTAGGCTTCGCTGCGTCGCACTCGACGTGTTCGTATCAGAGCCTCCGGACCGCAGCCATCCGCTGTTTAGACATCCGGGGACCGTCCTGACCGCTCACGTCGGGAGCTCCACCCCCGGCGCCCAGAACCGCATTGTCGAGACCGTTGTCGCCGACATGAAGGCCGTGCTTGGCGGCCACCAGCCGCGGCCCGAAAACCTGGTGAATCCTGAGATCTACGAGCTGCGGTGAGGTCGCAGCTTACAGGTCGCATGTCGCAAATCAGCCAGCCGGCCAACCCAGCTTGCCATCTGGCTCAGACTCGCTCAGACCACCCGGCCCTCGATGCTATAATCCCCCGATGCGGCTGATCCTCTTCGATATCGACGGAACGCTTCTCCTCTCGGGCGGTGCCGGGACCCGTGCTTTGAACCGCTCGTTCCAGACGCTTTACGACCTCGACGACAGCATGGAACAGATCCAGGTTGGGGGTCGAACCGACCCGGACATCGTCCGTGAGGTACTGGATCGGAAGGGACTACAACTGGACTCGGCTGCCGACCTCCTGTCCACCTATCTGGGATTCCTGGAAGAGGAGATTCGGACTAGCGAGGGCTTTCACGTGCTACCGGGGGCGCGTGAGCTGGTTCAAGACCTGGCTCAGGATCCCCGATTCCTGGTCGGCGTAGCGACTGGAAATGTCCAGCAAGGCGCGCGAATGAAGTTGGACCGTGCTGGTCTGAGCTCGTATTTCAAGTTCGGAGGCTATGGTTCCGATGCGGAAGACCGAACCGAGCTGATCCAGATTGCCGCCCGCAGAGGAGCGGAACTGATCGCTCCCGTTACTCCCGAGGAGGTTTTCGTCATAGGGGACACCCCTCGTGATATCTCGCATGGGGAAAGGGCAGGAGCGAAGACCATTGCCGTTGCCACCGGTTCCTTTTCGGTAGACGCCCTGAGCTCGCATGATCCCGATCTGGTCGTACCAGGGTTGACGCCAGCAGCCCCAATCCTCGATTTTCTGACCTCGTAGCTTGCCCTCTGCCTCTGCCAATTATCTCATCTATGAGCTGAAGGCAAAGGCGGGGACTAGCCCGGATTTCTCATCGCTTGTCGTAGCGAGGCGCCGCAAAAGCCGTCCTGGCAAGGCTTGCGACCGAGGCCTCCGCAGTCGTACTCGTGCAGTACGTCGAGGAGGCCGACAGAGCGGAACGCAGCCAGGACGGAGGTTTGCGGCGACGCAGTAGACCAGCGATGAGAAATCCGGGCTAGATAAACAGTGGACCCCACCAGCCTTCCTCATCCTCCACGGCTGGAGCTCCCAATTCTTGCAGGATCAATTGCCGGATCTGGCGGAGCTCATCTTTGCCCTGCGGAGCCAGCGTTCCCAGCTGCAGGCGGGCCATATGATTTCGCAGCCACTGGATCACGAAATTCGAGGGGACTCCGAGCCTCCGACAAGGCCAAACGATCTTGTCCGTAGTTACCTGGATTCGATCCAGCAGTCCGAAGACTGAGAGCGGCTGATCATTCAGCGTACTGCGGTTGACTACTACCAGATAGGCGCCACTCTTGATTGCTTCGACTGTCATCACGGCCTCGACGCCGTGTTTGTAGTAGGCATTCTGGGACACTCCGCAGAGAATCGGTTCCTTCAGGAAGACGTCCTCCACTACGCTTCTACTGAAGAGCTTGTAGCCGGAGTGGAAATCCGGAAACTCCTCCAGGCTGGTGGCATATTCGAGGCGGAGGGGCTGTTCTTGGAGAGTGGCGTCATACGCGAGCGCATCCAGAAGTACGCGGTCGGCCAGCTCTTCCAGCTCTCCTCTCAGGTACCCCATGGGACGATGCCGCGAGATCCGGCGGCCCAGGACCAGCAGCTTCTCGATCCCTCGCGACTGTTGAATCTGGTTGGCAGCTCGTAACAGATTCACGAGCTCGTTGGGAAAGTGATCTCCGTCGGCATCCATCGCAGCCAGGTACCGATGTCTGGAATTGGCGAAGAGTAGATCCATCCCATTTCGTAGCGCATGAAGCTTTCCCCTATTTTCCGGCGTAGAAGAGACCCTGACCCCAAAGCTGCCGGCCAGTTCTTCTGCAATGTCCCTCCCGTAGTTCTCGCCGTCTACGCTGAGGCAGATGGACTTGGGGTCGTTCACCTGCTGAACACAGGCCTGGAC
>JAKZYH010000412.1:0-2693 GCA_047514575.1 Acidobacteriota bacterium
CGTTCCCCCGCACCAGACGGGAGTGGGTCGCGAAGATCCTCCAGCCCAAAAACGTGATTCCCTCGCTTGACCGATACACTCGACTCTTGCTGGGGTGAATTCGCAGCCGCAGCCCACACAATAACGCCTCGAAGGCTGCTCGTATATCCACAAGCCGTTGCCTGCTGTCGTCGAAGAGCAAGAAGTCATCCACATAGCGGACGTAGAGCCCCGGCTCTAGCCAATGATTGATCAATTGATCCAGCGGGTTGAGGTAGACGTTGGCGAAGAACTGAGAAGTTTGGTTGCCTAGCGGCAGGCCACGCCGCCGCTCGTAGGGCGCAAATAAGTCATCGCCGGGAAAGAAGGCGTTTACCTCCTCTTGCTCTTTGGAGCCATCAATGATTTGGCTCACCAGATCAAGTGTTGGCTGGCATTTGATGACCCTGACTATCTGGCCTTTGAGGATTTCATGGTCGATGGACGGAAAATATTTCCGCACGTCACATTTCAGGACGAACCGATACCGACGCATGCCCTGCTTTGCCTGTGCGATCGCGCGGTGAGTTCCCAGCCCCTTGCGGCAAGCGAAAGAGTCCGGGGAAAAGCGCCTCTCGAAGATCGGCTCCAGCACCTGGGTCACCGCATGATGGACGACCCGGTCCCGGAACGGAGCCGCCGAAATGAGCCTCGGTTTGGGCTCGCGGATCCGAAGGTTCGATAGCGTCCTGGTTGATAGGAGCCTTCTCTGAGTGCGCGTTGCAGCCGCATCAGCTCCCATTCGAGATTCAACAGAAACCAGGCGACATCGGGACGGCTGCGCTTCCCGGCGGCAGCCCTCTTTGCGGCAAGAAGTAGATTCGCCGCCAGAGTTTCCCTACTCTTTTCATCCGCGCCTCGCCGCTGTCTTTTGCCAGCCGCCCACCATGCGTCCGATCTCATCGAGTCGTTCCGTGGCGAAACCGTAGGAGTCCACGGATAGCAACTGCAGGTCTTTGGCGAGCCGCAACAGATACCGCAGAACGTTCGCCTTGACGTTGGCCTGCTGGAGGAGTGCCGACTTGTTCTTCGAGTAAGCCGCTTCCACCAGAAGCAGCAGCAAATCCAGCCCCTGGGAGACAAGCCGATCCCCCACACTAAAACGGAACGAACGGGCCGAAGTTTTCCACCTTCGGGAGGAGCCACAGGACAAAGTCGTAGGTCTTGCCGACGACAACGGCAGGTTCACGCTCCCGGGTCGGTGGCATGGTCCATCCTAGCAGTGCAAAAAAATCGGCTGGGGCTTTGCCCCAGTAAAGGGAAAAGGAAAAAAGGGTTAAGGGGAAATAACTTCCCGGCCACAACGGAAACCGATGACGCCGTTCCTGAGGTCAGGTTGGACCCAGTTGCGGTTCGACGCACGCAGGACCACAGGAATGTTGTTCCACGACCCGCCGCGCAAAACCCGCTCTTTCTCCTCGCTATCTCCAGAGGTTGTTTTCTGCGGTTTAACAGAGTAAGGCGCAAAGCTATCAGACACCCATTCCAACAAGTTTCCGGCCATTTCATGGATGCCCTCTGGTGTTGCTCCGAGTGGGTAAAGCCCTACGGGTGTCAGATGACGAGGTCCGTCCGTCCAGTAGTTGGCCCGACTATTGTCCGGGTCTTTTTCTCCCCATGGGTATTTCCGACACGTGTCCCCTCGGGCCGCATACTCCCACTCCGCCTCGGTCGGTAACCGGCAATCTGCCCAGACGCAATATGCCGACGCCTCATACCAGCTGACGTTGACAACCGGTCGCGTCGGGTGCCGCAATTGATCGTCCCACTCAGGGGGTCTTTCGCTCTCTCCGAATCCCCCGGCCTGCCAGTGCCGTTCCTCCGTGTAGCAGCCATCCTCGATGAACCGGCCATACTCCTGGACGGTCACGGGGTAGCGAGCGATCCGATAGCCATCCAGTTTGACTTCGTGAACAGGTGACTCCCGGTCTGGGGCTTCCTTGTCGTAGTTGGGCTCCGAGGGGCTTTCCTTCTGCGCACCCATCAGAAAGCTGCCCCCTTCGATCGTGATCCAGTTGTCTTCCGCCAGCCGGGGATCGCCTGCTTGCCCCAGCGCTTCGGCAGCTTCTAACCGAACCTGGAACTCGATACCCTTGGACTTGTCCGTATCGAAAATGCCCATGACATCATCGAGAGTTCCTTGATAACGAGGGTCGGCAGGCTTGTAATCGAGCGGCGTTAGATCCCGCACTAGCGCACCTAACAGGCCGACACAACGGGCTCGCCCTGCCAGTGAGGGCTTCTTCCCGAGCTGGTCCAACACAGCGGAAAACAGTCCATCGACTTTCTCCACACCTTGTTTGACTCGCAGAATACCGGCCAGCAACAGAACCACCTCACGCCACTCAGGTTTGTAGATCGTCTCTTTGGTGAGCAGAAGTTTCTGCTGTGCGGCTTCCCCTTGGCCTGCGATGACCCGGGCTGCTAGATACTCTTGGAAAGTCAGGTGCCAGAATCGGACCTGGTTCCCACGGCTGACAATCACGCCGCTATCCACCTCTTCTGCATCCAGGAATTGCTCGGCCTTCTGTCGGCGATCTGCTTCCGCGACTTCGCGGAACTCGGGAGCGATAGCCTCCGCCGCCCAACCCTTGGAGACTTGCACCTGACGCCCCTTGGCGTGGTTGTGCATCGCCAGCGCTAGGTGTCCGAGAAGAGTGGCGGTACGGTCCGCT
>JAKZYH010000413.1:0-15138 GCA_047514575.1 Acidobacteriota bacterium
GACCTACGCCTGGGCACAGCTATCCGGTACCGGCGTCGCTCTGTCGTCCTCGAATACGGCGGCTACGTCTTTCGTGGCGCCCGATCTTCCCCAAGGGGGCGAAGATGTGCTTCTGGTCTTCGAGCTCACCGTAAGTGATGGGTCGGAAGTGGGCAAGGACCAGGTTGCGATTACCGTCACCACCAACACCGCGCCCTCTATCGATCCTATTTCGGATCAGGACGGGATCTCGGGCGGTACCTTGACCCTGACTGGCTCCGCCGTTGATTTTGACGGTGATTCTCCCCTCTACTATCTCTGGACGCAAGTGGCGGGTCCGGCGGTGACCTTCAGCACCACCAGCGAGATCACGACGACCATAACGCTCCCGACGGTCGAAGAAAATGACGAGGTTTTCATCAAGTTTGAGGTACACGACGGGATCTCGGGCTCTGAGGTCACCTTTAAGATATCCGTGGAAGTCGTGCTCCTCAACTCGGTGATTCTTCCCGCCGCGTTGGGGACGCAGCATCCCAGCTTCCAGGGCAGTTACGTCAGTGCGGCGCTGGTGAGTCTCGGCTCGAGCTCAAACCAGATCATTCTTTCGGGTCGAGATTCGAATGGAATCGAAACGACCAATGTGTCGTTAGAGCCTCCTTTGGTGGCCCAGGGACAGGATGCCTTTCTCACTCAGGAGATCCTGGGTCAGGGAGCTGACGCGGTCTCTATCGTGGCTCAGGGGCAGCAAGGTCCCATCCAGGGCTTTTTCATGGTTGGAACCTACGACTTGAAGAACCTGGACGGCATCGGCGGAACTCTCCATGAATCCAAACGACTCTATTTCCCTCTTGCTCGGCAGAACGGAACGAGTGAGGCAACCCTTCTCTTCATCCTGAATGTGAAAGAAGAGGCCGACCCGGACGTCCGGATTCGGCTCTACGACCAGTCGGGTACCCTTCTCCGCGAGACCACACTTCCGATTGCCGCGTTTGGTTCTATTGTGGGGACGCTGGATGAGATCTACAACGATCCTACGATCGCGATCGATGAAGGCTTCGTGGAGGTCTTAACGGAGGTCGTTCCCTTGACTGGATTCCTGTTCTACGCGCAAGAGCAGGATTTCTCCTCCATGACCGCCCAGTTGGGGATCAACACTCGAGAGCTACTGGTTCCCCACCTCTTCGCCGACGACGAGGATGGCGACACCGAAATCCGCATGCTCAACATCGGCTTCAATAAGGCCTCCGTCGACATCATGGCCTACGATGACCTTTCAAATGAGCTGGGATCTGCATCGGTCGAAATTTTGCCAATGGAACTGTTTGTAGCGAGCGCGAAAGAGCTGCTCAATCTGGAGCCAACGGGGCTCATGAGCGGCCATCTGAAGTTACAGGCGAGAGGAGGAACGGTAGGAATCTTTGAGGAGGCAGCGACTCTGGTCGGTGTGGTGAGCTTTATTGGAAACAACCGTAAGTTCCGTACTACTCTTCCAATGATGAAGGAGGGTCAGAAGGAGACCCTGCTGCTTCAAGTGGCCCAGTCGGTCGCACTGAGGATGTTCACCGGATTGTCGATTCTGGTGCCGGGGAATAGCCCCGCAGTGGTCACGATCCAGGCCTACTCCGATGACGGCGAGCTCACGGCGCAGCGGACGGTAACGATTGCTGCCGGGAATCGTTTGGTCCGACTCCTCAATGACGCAGACTTGTTCGGTTTCGGTTTTGAACAGGTGAAGGGCCATCTTAAGATCGTCAGCGATGAGCTGGTTCTGGTTTTTGCGCTCTTCGGTGACTATCTGTCAGAGTTCCTGGCCGCGATTGAGGGCCAGGCCCCGATTAACTGAGCTGGAACTTCAAGAATACGTCGCACGTCGAAACGTCTGAACGTCGCACGTCTCTGCTCTACGAACGGCGCGGCGAAAGGGACTTGCCCTACGCCTTCGCGGAAGTTTTATCTTTCGAGGCTTCGGCTCGGGACGGCTGCTTGGAGATAGTCACTACGACCCGCTTCAAAATCAAGGTTGATTTCCTTCCAGACTGATCTTGACCCTGACAATCGTGCGGGGGTGGGTCTTGCAACTTGCTTTGATCCGAACCGCCTTTGTAGGTGCCCTGTCATCCGTTCCTGGGAAACGCTACTAACATCCTCTATTTAAACAGGTTGTTTGATCTCGTTCGGAGAACTTCGGTAAGCTAGATTCCTGAGAAGGAGAAGAAACAAATATGATGCCGAGACCAATCGTTTTCGTGTCCTTCATGTGGCTCTTCACCAGTGTCTGGCTTTGGTCAGGCGACACGCCCTCGAGCTGGGAAGGGCTTTGGCGGTTTGAACAGAGATCCACTTTGACGGGCCCGATCGTTTTCCACCTGTTCGTTCCAGATGGGGCCAGGGACGGAGAGATGATTCTCTATCGTGGCGGCTGGAAAACTCAGGCCATGCTGAGGATTGAAGTAAGTGAGAAGCAGCTCAAGATCGGATTGGATCTCAGTGGGAAGCCCCTCAAGTTCGACGCGGACCGAAACGGGAATCAGCTTACTGGTAGATGGTTACTCTTTCACCCGCAGTACCCACAGGATGGCGATCTTAAAGGGTTTCGGATACACGGATCTGGTGACTGGGAGCTTTTCTCGGGTCTAAAGAAGTTGCGTACCGACCAAGGCTTGATTGACTTCGCAGGCTTCCTGGCGAGAGAAGCTCCGGCAGGGGAGGAGGCCTTCCTCAAGTTCTGGGAAGAGACCGTAGTGCCTGAGTTCTATACGATCATTCATGATTTCCTGTTTGGTGATAAGGCACTCGACAGAGAGCTACCCAAGGAACAGGTCACAAGCATTCAGCGGGTGGTGCAACGGCAAGAATTCAGGGCGGCAGCCGCGAATTTTGCAGAAGTGTACGAGAGGGTTCGAAAGGACATGGCGAAAGAGTACGAGGAGGTTGGGCTTCTGAACTCGCTGATAACGATGCCCCCTATCGCGGACTTCAAGAGCCAGACCCGCGAGATCGGAGGGAGCCTTGCCACGTTTGTGAACGTTCAAGAAGAGGCGAAACGATGGTCCTCTCAGCAGCTCCCTTATTTTGTTGCTCAACAGGTGCTCATGACGCCGATTCTCCTGAGTTTCCCGACATTGGGGGCGCTTTCCCTGGAGATCTACAAGGAGGGTGTCCGTTCCTATCTGGCTGGCAGGTTGGACTACTCGCCGGATCTGTCGTCCCGGTTGCTATTATCTGAGGATGCGATTGAGAAGGTAGAGAAGGAGCGCTCAAAGTATTCTCGGCAGATCAAGGTGAACCTGATGAACGCGGCTCCAACCTTCATGGCGGATCTGTTCGAGAAGCAGCCGCACCCGGGTCGCGTACTTGCCCATTCCCTCGCCGAAAGCCTGGCTCAAAAGTTCAGTCCGAAGGAGCTCTTGGAAATGCCGGTCCCGGATGTCTACCGAGAGGTCGTGGACTACTTCGAATCGATCCAGTAGTGATGGAGCTTGACCAGACCAACGCTGCGGTCCGCTGAGGAAACGGTGAAGGTTTGGGCGCGCTCGACGATGTCGTAGGCCTGGAGCTTCTCCTGGTCGGTCGCAACTACATTGAGATGGTAGCGGCCTGATAGCAGTGGAGTCTCAGGGAAGACGACTCGAGCATGGAAGTGGTGGGGACTCTGCTGGCTCAGGGAATCCCCGGAGCTACTGCTGCTGGCGGTGTATACACAGACGCCGTCGTTCCGGACAAGAGCCACTGCCACCGCCGGAATCCCCTCAAATCCTGGTCCGAAATAGCTCCAGATATCGAGTTGAAGGGTATCACCGCTTTCGAATTCAGTGCTGGGACGTTGCTCAGCGTCACTTAGCACGGTCCTCTCTATCCAGCAGACCTGCTTCTTGGAATCACGGTCTGGTTCTCCCGCTGGGGAAGATGCCCGGAGAGACTTCCCCTCATCCTCTCGCACATAGTCTGTATAGCGATCGACTACTTCCTGTGCCGACCCCTGGGCCGCAATAAGGCCTCTCTTCAGCCAGATAGCCCGTTCACACAGGGTTTTGACCTGGTATAGATTGTGGGAGCAGAAGAGGATGGTGCAGCCCTTCCGCTTGAAGCTCAAGATCCGATCCGTGCATTTTTTCTGAAAACGCTGATCTCCTACCGCGAGGGCCTCATCGATGACCAGTATAGAGGGGTCGAAGCCGGTGGCAAGGGCGAATCCCAGGCGGACGTACATTCCGGATGAGTAGGTTTTCACCGGTTTGTCGATGAATTCCTGCAATTCACTGAACGCAATGATTTCCGGCTCACTCTCCTGAATCTGATCGCGGCTGAGACCGGCCAGTGCTCCGTTGAAATAGATGTTCTCCCGGCCCGTGAAATCGGGGTGAAAACCTGCCGTCAGCTCCAGTAGGGCGCTAGTTTTTCCCGCGACCTCCACCGATCCCGAGGTAGCGGAGGTAGCACCCGCGAGAATCTGGAGAAGGGTGGTCTTGCCCGCTCCATTCTCCCCGATGATCCCAAAAGCCTCTCCCACGCCGACCTCGAAACTGATCTCCCTGAGGGCCCAGAACGGCTGGTGAGAAGGAACGCGAAGTACCATTTCTTTGAAGAGACTTCTTGGTCCCCAATAGAGCTTGTAGATCTTGGTCAGTTGTGAGACCCGAACGGCTGGGCTCATAGTAGGTCGACGAGTTCGTGGCGAGATCGACTCAGGACGAATTGTCCGATGAAGTAGGCTCCAAAGGAGAACGCAATCCAATAGAGGAGACCCCAGGTTGAAGGTGTCGGATTCCCGAGAAACACGAATCGATACGCCTCGACCATATGGGTCAGCGGGTTGCAGCTCAAGAGCGTTTGGAAGAGGCCGGTCGCTTTGCTCTTGGGGTAGACGATCGGCGTGACCCAGAACATCAGCATGAAGAGAACACCAAGAATCTGAGCGATATCCCGGAAAAAGACGTTCAGACAGGCTACCGTGACTGCAAGACCGTAAGCCATGACAACTTGAACAGCGAACAAAGGGAAAATCAGCGCGAAGAATCTGGCGTTGAAGGCTTGAATAGCAACGAGGACAAGGACGAAGACGATTGTACCCAGGATCTGATGAACAAAGGAGGAAAACACGACGCTGAAAGGTAGAGTCTCGAGGGGAAAGCGTAGCTTTTTGATGAGGTGGGCATTCTCAATGAAACTGCGGGAGGACCGTATGATCGCTTCCTGGAGAGCCATCCAGGGGAGCAGAGCGGCAAAGAGATAAAGTGCAAAGCTCCCCCACGAAGGATCGTCTCCAAAGCGCATTTTCATGACCGTGGAGAACACGACGGTGTAGAGTGCAAGTTGAAGAAACGGGTTGAGGACAGACCAGAAGACGCCGATGATAGAGCCCACGTAACGACCTTTGACGTCACGAGTTACCAACTCCCGGATCAGGTACTTATTGTACAAGAGCGTCGCAAACATCTATTCTAAGTACTCCAGCGTAGCGAGACGGGAGGGGCTACAGAAGAGGCTTGAAAGTGGAGTATGACGACGATGCCAGGCCCGTGGCCGGAAGCATTTGCTGGTACGCTCGCCGCTTCGCCGGGGCCGCAACACATCGTCCACGGAGTATATCACCGGTTCCTTGAAATATAAGACGGTTAAGACGGTAAAGAAGAAGCGGTTACCGAATGGCCTCGAACCGCTGCTGTTTTGGGTAGCCGTAGCCTTCTTCGTCCTCCTGCCTTTCATTGTTAGCCTGGACGGCCTGGAGAAGTTCCGTACTCCCAAGGATGTCTTTTGCGTCGCTGCGATCCTGATCCTGGCAGCCATCTTCCTCCTGAGTCGGCGTTTTCGCATTCGCTTCTTCTCCAGAAGCTGGGAAGCGCTGGTGGGTTTGTCGGTAGTCTACGTCGGCGTCCACAGTCTTCTCGGGGACAGGCCCGAGGTAGGCCTGGCGGGCTTCGTTCAGATCGTTTATTTCGTGGCCCTGCTGTATATTCTGATCGAGTTCCTTTCCCCAGATCTGCAGCGGAGACTTTGGCTCTGGATCGGAGCCGCCATGGCTCTGAATGCAGTTCTGTGCATTTTTCAATACTACGGCCATTTCCCGCTGATGGTGCGTCCGACGGGCGAACTGCTGGAGGGGCGCCTGAACCCAGCCGGATTCATTGGCGATGTGAACAGTGGTGGCTTTCTCTTCGGCCTCACCGCTCTGATCCTGCTGCATGGAGTCGTGGCTCGGGAAGAGACCAAGATCCGGGTTCTTTCGGGCTTGCTGTTGACCCTCAATCTCGCCGGCCTGATCTACACTCGTACTCTTACGGCTCTCCTGGCACTGGGCCTCGCCTTTCTGCTCTGGGCCGTGCTTCACTGTTGGTGGGTATTGAAGACACAAGAGAGCCGAAAGCGGGTTTGGGTATTTCTGGGATCTGTCGCCATGGTCGCCATCGTCATTCTGGGTCTGGTGCTTTCAGGGCCTGGGCTTCGTTATCGTATCCAACTGGTCTGGAACCAGGTAAAGAGCGGTCAGCTGGAGGCGGCAACGGCGGGTCGCTATCCCATCTACCTTCTCACCTGGGAAATGATCAAGGAGCGTCCCTGGCTAGGATTCGGCCTGAACACGTTCAAAGAGGACTTTTTCCATCATCGGGCAGGAACCGAATTCGGCCGAGGCCTCAAGCTTCTCCCGGAACCTGGCAGCTACCGTGAGACCCACAACGAGTATCTACAGATCTGGGAGGAATTGGGGTTGGTTGGGCTACTCTTGTTCCTTCTGGTTTTTCTGAGCCCGTTGGTCAAAGGTATCTGGCAGTTCTTCCGAACGCGCGATTACTGGATAGGGATGCTTTGCGTCGGGATAGTCTACCTGGCCTTCGGTTGCCTGGGATTCTTCCCTCTTCATCTCTCGGTGACTGCAGCCTTCGCTGTCCTTTTGTTCGCAAACCTTCGCCATTCTCAGAGTCAGGAGCGCCTCAGCCTCGAATCAGTCGATCCTAGTCGATGGGTACACTGGAGGCGAGGCTTCAAACCGGTGCTGTTGCTGGCGGCAACGGCTTTGCTGTTGTACTTCCAGCTGGGAAAGTGGTGGGCGAACCGGGAGGCGGGATTGGCGGCTGCCCTTTTGAACCGGGCCGTCAGCACCAGTCCCAACAACCTGCGTCTGAAGCGGGCAATCGCCGAGACTGCGAACGAAAAGCTCGTGGTAGCGGAGGAGCGGTTTCCTGATTTGTACGAAGTCCACAACTTACGGGGGTCTGCGGCGATGCTGCTGGGAAGACATCGGGCGGCCATCGGCCACTACGGAAGAGCTGCACTGTATCTGCCAAGCCCCGAAACGCTCACCAACCTGGGTGCGGCTTATCTGGCCGAAGGTCAACCGGGTTTAGCCCGGACCAACGTGGAGCTGGCCTTGCATTACAATCCCTCCTACCCACGTGCCCAGGAGGCACTTGACTTCATAAAGAAGGAATCCCGTTAGCCAGTGAGGAGTGAGTCGGGAGCAGTACGTATGTGATCCCGGTGCTGTTCCAGGGAATCCGGTCAATTCACGGACCACAGCCCTCGACAGATGTTTCCAGGGAGATCTAGCTTGTTGCAGCTGGCTGGGCCCCATACTTTCCCGATCACTGATAAATAGGTACCTGCTCACCACTCATAACTGCCCACTCTCCTTAAATCAGCTCCCGATAGACTCGAACGGTTGCCTTCGCTGTCTCTTTCCAACTGAAGAGTCGGGCTCGCGAGAGACCCCTGGCGATGTAGGAACGGCGGTCCGAACGAACCTCCTGGATAGCCTTGGCAAAGGACTCCGCATCCGGGTCAACCAGAGCCGCTGCGTCCCCGCAAACTTCGGGCAGACACGATCGATTGGAGGCCACCACCGGAACGCCGCAGGCCATCGCCTCCAGCATGGGAAGACCAAAGCCCTCGTAGATCGAGGGATATGCGAACACGCTAGCGGCCGAGTACACGCCCCTGAGTTGGGGCTGGGAGAGCCCGGAATAGAGATGGGGCCAATTCGCGAAGCCCTCCCCTCCCCGCAGGATCTTCCCAACCAGAACCAAGTCCAATCCAAGATGCTCAGCCGCTCCGGCGAGAGCCTCGAGATTTCGTCTTGGGTGTATATCTCCGACATGCAGAATGTACTCGCTCGGAAGATCTAGTTCAGCGCGAACCTGGTTTGCCAAATAGTCATCGTGAGAAAAGGACTCAGAAACACCGAGATAGACGCGCCTTAGACTGGGCTGCAGCTCCGGGAAGCGCTGCAGAATCTCGTTTCGCGAGAAATCCGTGGGAACCAGGATACGGTCAGCTCGCTTGAGTGATGCCAGGTAGTACCGCCTTCGAACTCGATCAAGGCGATACGGATACCACTCTTCGCGAACGAAGTACGAGATATCTGCCACCGACAGGACGAGAGGGCAGAAGTTGACTAGAGGACAGGTGTAGGAGGGCGCGTGGTAGACGGACCAACCTCGACGAAGCTGAGCCAACAAAACTTGAGAGTGGTTCCAAAGGAAGTTGTTGTTGGGAAAGTGAGGATCGAAGCGATCCAGGAACGGAACGTGCTCGAGCAGGTTGCCTACATAGGTCGCCATTCCGGCGGGACCTGATCGAAGGGATCTGCCATCGATGCCTACCCGAATCTCGTCCTCCTTACCCATTGCCAGATGACCTCTCAGGAGTCTCTGTGCCAACCTCTAAACCGGATCCCGGGATCACTCATCACTGAAAAGCCCTAAAACTATTTCATCTAGTAAGGCGAGCCGACATCCCTCTTGCCGGTGATCGCTCTCCGCAGCAGAACTGACCAGTATAGTAGTTGAATCCCCGCAAGCACCAAGGCGTTCTTGAAGGGATTGGACTGAGCGCCGTAGTGTTTGCGATAGAAGATTCCCATGGCTTCGTAGTAATGATAGGTACTCTTTCGGGTTCGGCGGTGAGAGCTCCGCCTCTTGAAATGGGTGATTTTCGCCTCCGGATAGTAGAGGACCTTCCAGCCCTTCTGAAGGGTTCGGTAGCAGAAGTCCAGATCTTCTCCATAGAGGAAGAAGCTCTCATCCAAGAAACCGTCTTTCTCTAGCAGAGCTGCTCGAAACATGAGAAACGAACCCGAGACCGCCTCGACCTCGTGCACCGAATCTTCATCCAGAAAAGTCAAGTTGTAACGTGCCAGAACCCTGCTGCGTGGAAATAGGAGGCTCAGCCTGAGGAGTCGGTAGAGCGCAGTGGAAAGACGGGGGATGCTACGGCGCGAGGCCAGTTGCAGGGTTCCATCCGGGTTCAGGACGCGGCATCCCACAATACCGACATCGGACCGCGAGCGAAGGAATTCCAGGCTTCGGTCAATGGCTCCATCCAAGATCAGGGAATCCGGATTCAGGAGCAGGTAGTAGCTGGCCGGGCACAAACGGATCCCCTGATTGCAGGCGGTCGCAAATCCGAGATTCTCCTGGTTGCACAGCAGATCAATAGTGGGGTGATTTTCCTTCAGGACTGCGACGTCTTGATCAGTGGACGCATTGTCGACGACCACAACCCGAAAGTGGCAACGGTGAGTCTCTCGCGCAACGCTCTCGAGGCATTGGTCCAGATAGTCGGTGGTGTTGTAGTTGACGATCACAATGGTCAGTTCAGTCACAGCTTTACCCCGCGTCGATATTTCAGCCAGTTTCGATCCAGCTGGTTTCGGAACACGGCGGTGCTCACCTTCCGACTAGCCTGAATCTGACGGCGTTTCTTCATGATAGCTGGGAACTTCCTGATGAAATCGATCTTTCCCCTCAGGAAGGCTCCTCCCTTCCCCCTCGATAGAAAGAAAAGAAGGCTCAGCAGATTGAAGAGAAGCCGCTCGGGCATAAAGCTCCAGAGGAGTCTGGTGGGCATGTTCTTCCAGAAAACGTATTCCGAGTTGCGGTGACCAAAGAAAACATAGGTTCGGCTAAGGCTCCCGATACTTGCGTTTACGCGGTGTAGAACCACCGCGTCGGGGACGTACCGGCAGCGAAAGCCCAGGAGCCGAGCTCTGAAGTTGAGATCGGCGTCCTCGTAGATCAGAAAAAAGTCGGGGTCGAATCCACCGACTGCCTCCAGCAGAGAGCGTCGATAGAGGGCGGCGGCGCCACAGGCACTAAAGACCTCGCGAGCCGCTTCGTGGCGGTTGGCCAAATCGCCATGACCTATCTTGAACCCGCTACCCACAACCGCCATTCCGTCCCCGGCGCTGTCGACGCGGCTGGGATCCGAAGCAAAGAGGATACGGGAAGCCCAGGAATCCCAAGCAGGAGAATTTTCCTTCAGTAAACACTCGAGCCAGCTCGAATCAAGAACCAGGTCGTTATTCAAGATGGCGACCAGCTCGCCTGTGGTTTCCTCGATTCCACGGTTACAGGCCCCTGCGTAACCCAGATTCTCTCCAAGTGCGAGCAGTGGGATGTGTGGGAATGAGGTTTGAAGCAGGGCAAGGCTTTGATCGGTGGATGCGTTGTCCACTACGAGGATCTGGTCGGGAGATCGCGACTGATCTAGGACGGACTGGAGGCACTCTTGCAAGAAAGCCTCTCCATTGTAGTTCACCACCACCACACTGACCGTATCGCTCACGGGTTCCATTATAGACTTCGACCCATGTCTGGCCAGGGAGCCTGCGTAGGGAGCGAGGCCAAGTGCCGGAAAAGTCGCCCACGAGTTATACTATAATGCTTGGTAATTCCCGATCGGCTTGGGGCCTGGGAAGGTGGTCATGAAGACTGAAGAGGCTCGGCTGAACGCGTTTGAGGAGTCCGTCTCGAAGCCCCAGGTCAACGCCCCAACGCAGTCCATCCTTCGCAACCCGGTATTCTTGGCCGCGGTCGACCTGGCGATCGTCGTAATCGCCTATGTGGGCGCCTGGCTTCTCCGAATGACGGTGCCCTTTCCCTACACTCAGGAACTGCTGCCGCAGGAACGGTGGGGAATGGTGGCCCATCCCTGGATGCTTCTGATATTGAGCCAAGTCTTCTTTCTGTACATTTTCGCGCTTTACGATGAGCTCAGGGAGAAGCGTTCACGCGAGATCGTCGGATTCGTCTTCGCTGGCTGCGCGATGCAGACCTTGACCATCACCTCAATGTTCTTTTTTACCGACGCGAATTTTCCTCGGACAGTGATTCTGATATTCGGCGTGGCTGATTTTCTCCTGGTCTCTGCTTGGCGTCTCTATGTCAGGGCGCTGGCGGAACGCCGGATTCTTCGTGTCCTGGTCGTGGGCGAAGACGTCGAGCCGGCACAGGAGATCATCGGGCACATTGACAAGAGTCCTTGGATGGGTCTGCGGCTCGTGGGCCTAGTTGGTCGCGACAAGACGACCTTAGACGGGACGGATTTTGGATATCCGGTCCTGGGAGCCGTGGAGGAGATAGGTGACATCATTGCCCGCTACGATATTGAGCAAGTAATCTTCGCTTCCAAGGAGTCCTGGAAGAACCAGGTTCTCGGCTCCTTGAACCAGATTCAGGAGGGGCGTCCTCTCCGAATAGCGATATTGCCTTCGATCTATGAAATCGTCATCGGCAAGCTCGACCACGTCAATGTCTACGATGCGCCTTTGATCGAGGTGACTCGCAACCCAAACGAGCCTTTGGAACGGTTTCTAAAGAGGACCGTAGATGTCTTCCTGTCCTCGATATGTCTCATCTCAATGCTCCCCCTACTCCCGATCATTGCCCTCGCCATCAAGCTGTCTTCTCAAGGACCGGTTTTCTATCTGCAGGAGCGTGTGGGCTTCGGTGGCAGACGATTCCGCCTGATCAAGTTCAGGAGCATGATCGAGGACGCGGAAAAGTCCTCGGGCGAGACCTACTCTACGGTCGAGGATCCCAGGGTCACTCCGGTGGGACGGATTCTTCGGCGCTTCCGCATCGACGAACTGCCGCAGTTGGCCAATGTAGTCAAAGGCGATATGAGCTTTGTAGGTCCGCGACCGGAACGACCGAAATTCGTGGAAGACTTCCAGGCCGCCCTGCCGGCGTACAATGAGCGGCATAAAGTGAAGCCGGGGATTACGGGCCTTGCTCAGGTTCGAAGCTACTACGATACTGCTGTTCAGAACAAGTTAAAGTACGATCTAGCCTATATTTACAACCATAGCTTCAGCCTAGACCTGCTTATTATCCTGGAGACAATCAAGGTTGTCCTGGTGCGTCGAGGGAGTTAGTCTAGATCTCTCGCGGCCTGGTTGATTTCGCGTTCTGGGGCGTGACATAATACGCCCCTCGCAGCGGAAGCAAGACTAGGTCGACAAGTACTCTTGCTGTCAGAGGCTTACGTTCATTAACCGTTCAAATTGGGAAATCCGGACCTTTCCGAGATAGCGAGAAGTCGTGATGATTCTGGCTACTGGCGCAGGGGGAATGGTTGGGAACTATATTCCGGAAGTGTACAGTGACAGCCAGATCCAATGCATGGACTCTCGGACGCTCGACGTCCGGGACGCCCGTCTGGTCATGGACACGGTGGCCCAGATCAAGCCCACACTAGTCATCCACCTCGCCGCAGAGACCGATCTAGACCGATGTGAAGAGGAGGTCGACCACGCCTATCGGACCAACGTCATTGGTACGATGAACGTCGCCCTGGCTTGCCAACGCCACGGTGTAGATCTGGCCTACGTGAGCTCTGCTGGGATTTTCGACGGGCTCAAACCGGAACCCTATACCGAGTTTGATGAGCCGTCACCCCTGAATGTTTACGCGAAGACGAAACTAGAGGGTGAGAAGATCCTCCAGGGTCTGCTCCAGAGATTCTATATTTTTCGAACCTGCTGGTTGTTCGGTGGGGAGATGAAGGACAAGAAGTTCGTAGGAAAAATCGTATCTCTCTGTATGGACAAAGACGAGATTCGAATCGTGGACGACAAGATCGGAAATCCCACTTACGCACGGGAGTTCTTGCAGTTCGTCAAGTCGATCACGGAGAGCGGTCTCTATGGGTTGTATCATCTCAGCAATACGGGCTATTGCAGCCGTTACGACGTGGCTCGGGAGATTGCCGGGTGCTTGAATCAGGAGGTGCGGATTGTTCCGGTAGCTTCGACGGTTTTTCCTTTGCCTGCCCCCCGCCCGCGCTCGGAGGCGATCCGCAATTACAAGCTTGAGTTGTTGGGTCTGGAGAGGATGAGACCTTGGCAGGAAGCGTTGAAAGAGTACGTTGGAAATTGGATCAGCCTTCCTTGCGTTGGCCGAGGGTTCGCGCAAGAATGATTGTGCTGACAAGAATGAGTGCGTTGAGTTGACCTCGGGTTCGCATCAGATGTGGCCGTCAAGGATTTGAGAAATTCTTGATGGGTCTTGGTCAATAAGGAATGTTCCACGATTGCTTCCTTGTTTCTTGTCAAGGCGCGACTTGCAAGCCATTGAGATAGGGTCCTATGCAGAGCTATCGGGGTGGGGGAGAGTTCGAAGCTGTCTTAGAGGAATCCTTCCGCACCTTCCGCAGCAACCTGGTACTCAAGCTGCGGGAGGGTGAGAAGAGCCTCCTGGTCAGCAGCGCCAAACCACAAGAGGGAAAAACCACGATTTCGGTCAACCTGGCTCGCTCCTTTGCTCCCCTCAGCGAGAAGGTGCTCTTAGTAGACGGAGACCTCAGACGGCCTACCCTTCACAAGATCTTTCACGTCGACAACGAAGTCGGCCTGTCCGAGCTCCTTCGGGGCTCGGTCTCGCTGGACACGGTGGCTCAGCCCCTTTCCGAGGGCTTCAGTCTTTTGCCGAGCGGTGAGCTTCCGCGCGATCCGCAAGAGCTTTTTCTGTCGGCACGATTCGTTCGAACGCTGGCCGAGATGGAGAGAGTTTTTGATCTGGTGATACTCGATTCTCCGCCGGTTCTGGCCGTGGCGGACGCCGCGCTGATCGCCTCTCACGTCGATAGTGTCGTTCTGGTGCTCAAGTATGGAGACACCAGTGTGATGGAAGTGCTAAGAGCCAAGGAACGGTTGCAGCAGGGCGCTTCTACCAGGATCATAGGCTGCGTCGTGAACCAGTTCGATGGCGGGAGCGGCCAGGCATACGATCCCTACGTGACCAGCTATACGAGCGCCCAGGGCTTCAAGTCGGGCTGGCGGAAAGGTTCGATCCTGGGTAGGTGAACTGGAAGAATTCCGCGATCCTGAAAATTGGAGCGTCCATCGTACTGGGAATCCTGTTAGGCGTAGCTGTATTCCTCGTTGTTCACGGCCTGGGTTTTTGATTGTTTCACTCGATTCTGAGTGTTTCAGCTGATATGAAGGGCAGCTCCAGACACCACTCATGAGAACTCTCCGGGATCGCCGAGCGTTTTCTCTAGAGGAAGTGGACAGGGTTTCGGGTAGGGGGCCCAACCCTGTTGCCGAGAGGGTTGGCTGTACCCTTCAGGAGCGTCAGTTACATGAGAGTCATTGTTAGGCGCAAGCATCTCATCCTGTTCTTCTGTCTGGCGGCGACGCTCACCTCCCTGGCTTTGACCTACACTGTTACCGAAGAGTATCAGTCCTACACAACCCTCCTTTACCCTTCCCAGCAGCAAATGGGTTTTCGCACCCAACCGAGGACGGTTAGCCCTTACTACACAGTGCCGCCTGTTCCCTCCGAATCGATCGCGCGCACGCTTGAAACGGTCGCTAGAAGCGAGGCCGTGGTACAACAGGTGGTGCGGATTCTCGAACTCGACAGAACCGCGGGTGATTTCCAAGCCGGCCTGCTCCGCGATTGGGGAGAGATTTTAGGTTCCGGCAGCCCGACCGGACAGGATCGTTTCCGCGAGACGGTGCGAGGTCTTCAAGACGACCTTGAGGTCGAACCCAACCAGGAAGCCTCTAGCTTTCGTCTTCAGGTCCTGGACAAGGATCCAGGGCAGGCGACAGCTATTGTGGACACCGTGGCCCGAGTGCTGATTGATCACCTCAAGAGAGAACAGATTCGTTCGACTCAACACGAAACGAAGAAGATCGAAGTCAGACTGAAGGAGAATCTGGAGGAGATCACCGAGGCCAGGGTCGAGTTGGAGAGCTTCAAGAAGAGATCTCGCATTGCCTCTCTGAGCGAACAAATATGGTTCATCCGGTAAATGGGGAGGTGCCGCCAGTCAAAGGCAGGCCATGGAAACTGCCGCACTATGCAAACCGTGGAAAAACAAGTAGTTCTGGAGGAGAACTGGCAAGTGCTCGCAGTTGTTTTTCCACCGTTCGCA
>JAKZYH010000414.1:0-20987 GCA_047514575.1 Acidobacteriota bacterium
AGGGGCGCGGCGGCGCGGGGGCATCTGCTTTGTTGCCGCGCCTGGAAGATGCGCAGCGGCATCGCCTGCGTCGCGACGCCTCGCATCTGCCCCCACGGCGCTCGCGCCAAAGTGCATCTGTTATTCCCTGACAGACCCTAAGACTCTGGAATCCCAATTGCCTTGAGAGAGTCTTCCTGCCGATTCAAAATGCGGTCTCCTTCTTTTCTGGCTGGTCCAGCGTGAGGGTGGTCTCCAGGCCGCCGTCCGAGGCGAAGGCTTGGAAGAATAAGACTTCGGCCTGGAGACCAAACCCACGTCCGCAAATGGCGTTTGAAGTGTGTTGTCTGCTCGAGAGGCCAAGCAGGAGCGCCTTTGGTTGGTGGACCCGCTGTGCTAATCTAACGGCCAGTCGCTTTTGACCCTACGTGATTTTTTCTAGGTCTAGATAGGAACTGGAGTACCCCATGAAGCATCCGAAAGTGCCGCTGACTGTCTGCCTGGTAGTAAGCATTTTCACGGCCTGCACGTTTCCCGGCGAGGGTGAGATGGCTTCGGTAGAAGTGGCTCAGGCGACGGCCTCACAACGCGTTCATCCGGTCCTGATTCGCCAGGACCATAATGCCCTCGCACAGGTGGTGGTCGAGGTTGGACAGGACGGGATTGAGGTGACCTCGTTCAGGTTTTCGTTGAGCGGCACCGACGATCTGAAGGACATCGAGTCCCTACAGCTGTTCTATGCCGGCAGTCGACGAATGCCGGATTTCGATTCCCTCCGTAGCGGGATCAGGTTCTCAGGAGATCGAGATGGCCTCCTGGCTGAGTTCATGGGGAATCCGTTCGGGACGCTGGCCCAACCGGCCGCCGAGCTGACATTTCTTGGCGATCAGGCGCTGCGGCAGGGCACTCATGTCTTCTGGCTATCCGCCAGGCTCAGTTCCACGGCCAGGCTGACCCACAGGGTCGACGCGCTTTGCACGGCAATTGAGACTTCAGCGGGCAAGATCGTGCCGCGAGATACCAGTCCAGGTGTGCGCAAGCGTATCGGCTTCGCGCTTCGCAAAGGCCATGACGATGGCGTGCATACGACCCGAATCCCGGCGCTGACCAGGACGCCCAAGGGGACTCTGTTGAGCGTGTACGACCTACGGCGCCAGAAGCGGCGAGACTTGCAGGAAGACATTGACATCGGTCTGAGCCGCAGCACCGATGGTGGCCAGACCTGGGAGCCGGTAAGGGTGATCATGGATATGGGCGAGTATCGCGGGCTCGGGCAAGAGCAGAATGGCGTCAGTGATCCCGGAATCGTCGTGGATCAGAACACCGGCGAGATCTTCTGCGCCGCTGTCTGGATGTGGGGCAAGCCGGGCAAACATCAGTGGAGCGAAGACGGCTCCGAACCAGGCTACGAAATCGGCAAGAGTGCCCAATTCATGATGGTGCGCTCCAAAGACGACGGTCTCACTTGGACTAAGCCCGAGAACCTGACGCGCAAGCTGAAGAAGTCCAAGTGGATTCTTTTCGCCCCCTCTCCCCAGGCAGGAATCACCTTACGAGACGGCACGCTGGTCCTGCCCGGTGAAGGCCGCGATGAGAAGGACCGCCTCTTCTCGACCCTAATCGTCAGCCGCGATCACGGTAATACGTGGACCGTCGGTTCACCCGCCGCGACCGGAAATAACGAGTGTCAGGTAGTGGAATTGGACGATGGATCGATCATGCTCAATAGTCGCACTGTCCAACCCACGAAGTTCCGTTCGGTGTGGTTGACCGATGACCTTGGGAAGACCTGGCGAACGCACTCGACACACCGCAAGACGCTGATCGAACCCAACTGCAACGGTAGTTTGCTGCGCTTTGATTACGAGGAGGAAGGGAAGCCGAAACACGTCTTGCTGTTCGCCAACCCGCACTCTCAAACTGGCCGCGATCACCACTCCATCCAAGTAAGTTTTGACGACGGCCTTACCTGGCCTGAAGAGTACCGTATTCTGTTGGACGAAGGCCGAGGCAACGGCTATCCCAGCATGACCCAGATCGATGACTCCCACGCTGGCATCGTGTATGAGGGCAGCCAAGCCCATCTGGTGTTCGAGAAGCTGTCTTTGAACGAGTTGTTGAGGCGAGAGGAATGACGGGTAGTCACGTCGTGGCGGTGGTCTCCAGGCCGCCGAATTTTTCTTTCGAGCCTTTGGCTCGAGCCACGGCGGCCTGGAGACCACCGCCACGTCCGAGGAAAAGCGGTGCCTTCACTTAAATGTGAAGCTATAGAGCTGAGCTTCGCCTTCTAGGCGAAAGCGCAGCTGCAGCGATTCTTCTTCGCTGGGCAAGGCCAGTTGCTTGCCTCCGTAGGGCCACAGGACGGCAGACTCCACTCCATCTTCGACAACAGCGTTGCTTCGGGCCAAGACTTTACCATCTTCTAGAAGCTCGACCAGAATCCGGCCTTCACCCTGACTCAACCCTTCGGCATTGATCTCGAGTTGAAGGAGGCTGCCAGTGGGATGGAAGGGAATGGTAGTGGCCCAGCTAGACGCGGAGTCTTCAAGGACGCTCAGGCTAACGAATCCATCACGTCGGATGGTGGCCAGGCCGGTCATCATGGGAGTGCTGTTCCATCGTACAAACGGTCCAATCGTAGTGGCACTGCCTGAATAGTAAAACCAGGTTTCGTCCCCTACGTCCAACGGAACATTCACGGGCGATACCCAGCCGGCATCCCACTCACCTGGCTTACCCAGCTCGATCACCGGTTCACCATCGAAGACGTGGACGAAGTTGACGCCGTCCCGGCTGGCGATGAGCTGTTGAGGCATCAGTTGATCGGGTCCCCAGATGTCGAACATCCCCAGATACATGCCCGCGTAGGGCCAGGCCGATGTCAGATGCTGCTCCACCTCGATTCCGGCGCGGGGCAGCATGTTGGGGTTGCGGGGATCGCTGGTCCACTCGAGCAGGTCAGAGCTCCAGTAGACACAGGTCGCGCGAACCCAACGATAGGTTTCGATTCCGCAGTGGGAAAAGACCTTCCAGCGACGCTCAGGTTTCGGCTCCAGAATGTCGTAAAAGAAGTTCCGTCGATCGCCAAAGCGTCCCTTGACGCTGCCGCCTGTAGACCAGTGGACGCCATCAGCAGAGTAGTGGAGGGTGTTGCCTCGCTGGGCTACGATCGCCTTGTAGCGGCGGTCCGGATCAGTTTCCCGCTCGTCCTTGACGATCATGGGCATGTAGGCACCGCCACCCTGATAGTCCAGGTCCACGATGTTGTTGGCCCTCGAACCCCGATACTCGACCTGGTTCAATTTCGGCTTGACCCAGTTCAACCCGTCTTCGCTTTCGGCGTAGCCCACGTGGTGATTGGAGCGCTGGGTCACCGCGAAAGCCTGATCGAGGCCGGAGTACCACATCCGGAACTTGCCCTGGTCGTACAGGACCTCACCATAGGCGTGGGCGCGGAGGTCGTCGAAGCTGCCTGGTGCGCCGATCCGCAGGACCGGGTTGGAGGAGTGCTTCTTCATTGGGTGGAGGGTTTCCACCACTCCCTGAGTGGCGCCGACCTCCAGCATGTCCAGGAAGAGTACCTTGCGACCCGGCTCCGGCTGCAGGTCGGGGACCAACATCCGGTCGAAGTAGACACCTCCAGAGGGACCTGTGCTGGAAAGGGCCATTCCCAGGTATCCAGAGCCAGATGCCATCTCCTTCTGAACACTGTGAAAGTCGCCCAACTTGGGTCCGGTGGTCGGCCTGTTGGGCGAGGTCACGACTCCTTCTTCGTGAGAGAAGGGATCGCCATAGAGGGTGCGACACTCGTAGGGGGAGCTGAACCGATTTCCCAGCCAGCGCGAGTAGAAGGTATGTCCGCGGGTAGAGTTGTTCCAGAAGACCCAGGCCACTCCATGCTCGTCCCGCGCCAGTTGGGGACGGTGGAGTTTCTCCTGGCTGAAGTGCAGGGGTTTTCGGGTCCAGTCCTGGCCGTCGAAGTGAGCATATAGGATCACGTGCTCCGATTTCTCGAAGACCACCAGGGCCTGCTCACCCCAACCGACGACGCTGTAGTTCAGGTAGCCGGTTCCACTCCAGGGGCCGTGGGGCAGGATCTGGGTAAAGTCCTTGTCTTCGTCAAAGGCGGAGGCAAATTCGGGAATCTGGAGGTAGAAAAGAAACCAGGAGTCATCCCGGGTAAAGGCCAGATGCAGAGTCCCGCCGGGATCGAGGTCCATTACCGGAGCTCGAAAGGCTCCCGGCAGGGTCAGACGACTGCGCCTCCAGCCCTGATCCGATGGAGTCGCCGCCCAGATCTCATCCTCTTCTTTCCGTCCCTGATGACGTTTGTACTGCTTACCGCCCGCTTGCAGAAGAGAGTTGCCGTCTCCGGAAGTCGATGCCTGGCTGTATGTCACCCACAGGCGTCCCTGGCCGTCGACAGACAAATCACCCAGCCGAGCATCCTGGGCGTTGTCGTCCACTCTCTGAGGGGAGGTCCAACTACCACGCTGGCCGATCCTCCGGGCCGCCTGAGCATCCTTCAGACTGCATTGACTGTACCAGATGCCCCGGGGATCGGAGCCTTGCCAGATGAGGTGTAGGACGTCACGATCGTCGATCACAAAGCTGGCCCCGAAGGCCGCCCCTCCAGTGTTGGAGATCCGCGCCTCGGCCGAATTTCCAGCGATCGGCACAGGCGGGTGAAAGTCGCCCGCGAACTCGGGATCGTCATCCCGTGAGGCTGCGAGAAAAATTGTTCCGGCACCTGCTGTCGTGCCATCGTACGCAACCAACCAGATGCCGGCCTGGGTGCGTCCGATCTGGCGGCCGTTGGAGTGCGGGAAGGGGACTGCTCCGTTGCTCTTCCCCACCTCCAGGGTGACAACGGCCGACAATTCGCTGATCCCCAGGAGAAACAGAAAGGCAGAACCCCACCGAATCCAAGACGTATGGAGGCAGCTGAAACCCCTATTTCCCACAATTCTGGATGTCTCAGACTCGAAATGTGTTTCTGCAAGCATAATTCCGTCCCATTTTTGTCAAGTCTCCAGCCTAACCCCAGGCACCCCCAATGTAGGATCGAAGTAGTGAGACTCCCTGCCCTAGCTGGATCTGTGTTTCCCTCAGTGAACGGGTTCGCTTCAGCCTCTTGCCTAAATACCGGAAGTTGAGGTAGAAGCTGCTAACCGCTTCCTGTTTCATTGCCTCGACTTCGCTCCTGCTGAGTGTCAGCGTCGGCATCGCGACCTTACTGCCAGATTGATCCATGATCTGCAGATCCTCTCGAATCAAGCCCAGTTCGAGGGCTGTCTGACGAAGTGGAGTCCCCATTCTTGGTACCGCCACATTGAAGGAGGCGAAGTCAGGGTCCAGCTGGTGCAGGAACTTCATTGTTTCCCCGAAGGTCTCGGCCGTTTCTTGAGGAAGGCCCAGGATGATGGTAGCTACCGTTCGAAGGCCGTGTTCGCCACAGAGCCGGAACCCTTTTAGAACTTCGGCTTTCGTGTAGTCCTTCTGCGCGCTTTCGAGGATCACTTCGCTGCCGCTCTCGACTCCCAGAATGACGGTGTGACATCCTGCTTCCTTCATGAGCTTCACCAGTTCCCGGTCCACCACATCGGGACGGCTGAAGCATACCCATCCGAAATCGTAGCGTCGCTTCGCCATCTCAGAGAGCAGCAATCTGGCCCTCTCCTTCTGAATGCCAAACGTCTGATCTAGAAAGAAGAGTTCACGGACGCCCAGCTGCGACAAGTGATCCAGCTCTTCGAGGACGTTCTCCACCGGCCGGATCTTCCAGCCCAGGGTGGACATGATGCAGAAATTGCAGCGGTAGGGGCATCCGAACTCTGTCATCAGGGTGGCGAAACGAGGGTCCCGAACGAATGGGTAGCGATAAGATTTGTCCAGGAACAGGCTGTGGTCGGGAATCGGCAGGCTCATCGATTCGGATCGAGTGCGAACAATTGGGGCGGCGTGGATTGCGCCCGAGCGCCGCAGGGTCATGTTCCGGATGGGCAAGGAGGCCGGATTGAGTCCAAGGTAGCCGGGCAGGTCAGAGGTGCTGAAGTCGTGGAGAAAGGCGTCGACGAACGGTAGTTCCTCCAGTCTTTCCCGTCGGCGCTCGATCAAAACGTCACCAGTGAGGATCAGCCTTCCCCGCGGGGCGCATTCCTTCCGGCCGATGGAGACCTGTTCGAGCCGCCGGGCCAACTGTTCATAGAAAGGCACGTCCTCCTCGTAGGATACAGAGCCAATCAGGCCGACGACGGCATCGGGCTGGAGCCGCTCCAGCTGAGCCAGGCAATCCGAAACACCAAGCCTCTCGACGATAGCGTCGACCAGGAGCAGCTCGCAGGAGTCCTTCAGCCAACCGCTCAGGTACACAAAGTCGATAGGCGCGTTGATGTAATCCGCCTGCGAGACCTTGCTGCAGAAATAGTCTCTCAAGTAGAGGCGCCGCCCCGGAGGATTGAGAAGGACGACTCTTGGCTTCTTCCGCATCCCACTTTCAGCCCGGTCAGCCACTGATTCAAATGAGGCCATCACTGTTCCTGAGCACGCAGAGTCTGGGGTAGCAGGCTGGGCCGGGCCAGGAGCTCGGTATCGATGAATGTTCTTACCTCCTCGATCACGCTCTCAGCCTCGATGCCCTTCATACAAGCCAATTGATTCACACAGTGTACGGTCTTTGCATTGTGGACACTCATGCAGGGACTGCACCACAAATCTTCGTAGAAGACTCGCTGCCTGGAACTCAGAGGCCCATATCGCACTGGGGTCTCGGGCCCGTACAATCCCACGACCGGCAGGTCGAAAGCGGACGCCAGATGGATCGGTCCGCTGTCATTGGAAATCAAGACGAGGGCGTCCCTCAAGAGCCGTGCTAACTCCTTCAGATCGAGTAAGCCTGTCCAGTTCCACACCCGTCCAGTCGCGTTTCCCTGTTCGAGAGTCTGGGCTACCGGGGCGACGTAGGAAGCCTCCGAGGGCGATCCGACTAGAACCAGGTCGAAAGGGTAGGATTCGAGCAAGGCCGTCCCCAGTTGGACGAACCGATCCCGGGGCCAGCGTCTCTCAACTGCCAGAGGACTGGCATTGATGTTCATGACAGCATAGGTCCGACCTTCGAGGAGCGTTTGTAGAAAAGAGCCGCTGCTGTCGTCCAGAGAGAGCAGGGGACGAGACGAGTGGGGTTGTCCCTTCCCGCTCTCTTGGACCAGATTCAAGAATTGTTGGCAGGTATGAGCGTCCTCATGAAACGGAATAGAGACATCCTGAAGACTCTTCTTCGGAGCGGTCTCTCGAGCGAATCCGACCACGCAGGACGGGGCGGAAAGATGCGCGATCAAGCCTGAGAAGTTGACGAAAAACTCGGCATCGAAGACCAGGTCGTAGTCTTCTCGCCGCAGGCGCCTCAACAATCTTACGGTTTCCAAGAAGAAGCTCCAGGGCCCCCCGAAGGTTAGGGTGTGTACCGTCTCAACTGAGGGTATGAGAGTGAATAGGGCCCGGTTCCTTTCAAGGGTCAAATATTGGAGCTCGGCCTTTGGGTACCGGCGGCTCAGCCAGCGCAGGGAGGGTTCTGAGAGAACGATACTCCCGATGCCCCAGAACTTGATGAAGAGAATCTTGCGTACCCGGGTCCGAGGGACCGATCTCCTCGGAAGCAGTCTGAACGCAAGGGAGACAAGCAGGGCGCCCAGATATTCATCGACGAGTTTGGCCCATTTGATTCTGCGAGCTTCTCGATTCACAACATTACTCCGGGGCCGGGAGCCAGTAGAGAGTACTGAACTCGAGGCCACGGCCTCGATCCGAGGTGAACAGGATCCGGCCATTGATGTCATCCCAGACGGGCTCGTCGTCCCTGCCAAGATGAAACGTCAGTTGTCGGGTCTCCTGTGTCGTTGTGTCGATAAGCCAAACATCCGGGTTGCCGGCGCGGTTCCAGCTGAAGACGATCTTCTCACCATCGGGGCTCCAGCTGGGGGACTCGACCCGATCCTTGGAAGACAATACTGTCCGATTCTTTTCCGTTGCCAAATCCAGGATTCCTAGAACCGTCCCTTCTTCGCCAGCAGTACAGTAGGCTAGCTTGCGGCCCTCCGGAGACCACTGGACATCGTAGAAATTGTGTCCCGCCAGCAGCCGTTCCGTCGTGCCGTCTCGCATTTGGAAGAAGTGAACCTCTTTTTCTCGTTGAAAAACAAAGCCGGAGCCGTCGGGCTTCCAGCTGGGACCCTCTCCCTCTACCAGAGCAAGGGGTGGCTGTCCTCTGGCGGAACTGACACTGACCCAGGGTCTTCCCGAAATCGTCGTCTCTACCAGCAGACGCTGGTCGTCGCGGTTCAGATCCGGTTCATAGTAGTTGTCCTTCCCCGCTGGAGTCCAGCGAGAACCGTTTGCGCCGTAGATGGCGTAGCGCTCGTCCAGAAGTTCGCAGTAGCTGAAGACGAGCTTCCGCTTGCCCAGATCGGGAGCGGCTAGAATCAGTCCCAGATTGCGACTGAACTCCGTACCTTCGACCTTCAACCATTGAGCGCCGTCCTGTGGTTGGTTGGCGTAGGCAGAGTACTCTGTGAGAGTGGTCAAACCAACGGCCAGGGGGATGGCGATCCCCGCCACCGCTAGATGGATTTTTCGCGGCTGTATCGAGCGTCGAAAAATCCAGATGGATGCGAGCAGCAAGGTCAGCAGAAGCCACAAACGAGTAGAGGCAGCAGGCGTCCACCATCCCTGGGCCAGCCATTCCAGTCTCAGATAGTGGGGAAGGTTGATGAGTAGCAACAAGACAGCCAGGCCCACCGCAGCTCTTGTACGGTTCGAATCGAGAAGAATCTTGATGTAGAAAACCGCCGTGATGGTCAGCAGCAGGAAATGGTAAGTGGCGCTGGCTGGAGACATCAAGAGAATGGCTACGGGCAGGAGTCCCATTCTAAAGAGAAAACGATGGTCCTTCTTGGAGAACTGGGCGCCGGCTAGTCCCAGAGCCGTGGCCCCAGCCAGCAGCCAGAAGCTGAGATTCTTGAAGAAGAACAGCAGTACGGGGGCGTCCAGTGCGGCTGTTGGGTTGAGGGTCGGTTCCCGAACGAAAAGCCGACGAAACAGGCTGCCGAAGGATTGAAATCTAGTAGAGAACGGATCTTGGATCTCGCCTCTCAGGTGGCGGGGCAGAACTTCGTTGAGAAAGGTGTCGAAAGGCTGAGGACCCTGCGCCCAAAGCGTCAGCAGTAAAAGAGCTACAGAAGCTACTGCGGCCCCAAGGACCACTCTCCACTGCCGCTGCCAAAGAAAGAGCACAATCCAAAGAAGCGCCACATACTTGATTGGGAGCAGTGCCCCAAGACAAAGGCCGGCAGCAAATGGGAACTGGGAGCGCAGCAGGTACAGTCCCAGCAGAATTGAGAGAAGCAGCAACAGATACAATTGTCCGAACAGGAAGTTATTGATCAGGGCTGCCCCGCTGCCCAGGAACAGGATGGCAGTCAGCAGCCAGTTCAGCCCGGAGAGCCTGCTCAGCAAGAGAATGATCAGCAGCGCGAAGGCCAGGTTGAGAAGGGTCCAAGCACGCTTGGCAGTTAGAGGATCGAGAAGGGTCAGCGGTAGGAACAGCAGAGCTGTGGAAGGGGGATGAGGGATGAAGCCGCCAACCTGGCGTTCGAATCCATAGCGATCAATCTGCTTCTGAAACCAGCTGAAGTCACGATAGGCCGGTTCGATCGACCGACCTTCCCTCACGATCTGGGAGGCAGTGTAATAGTTTGCGAAATCTCCCCCGGAATCGCTCAGCGCGGGAAGGATACCTTTCGACAGTACCAGAAAGGAGAAGAGCAGCAGGATCCCCCACAGTCCGTATCGCGTGGATCTGATCACTGTGAACCAATGCGCGCTAAGGGTCTGCGCAAGAATAACTTGGTAGAATTGGCGCTCAGATTTGCACCAGATTTGGCCGCGAACGATTGAGCGAAACCGCAGGCGTAGCCACGTCTAAGTTGAGGATTTCGCGATTGAGGAGCGGCCGAAGATGGTGTGAAGATGAGATGCCAAAATGCCAAGTCATTTTTGCGCAGGCCCTAAAATCGCGATTCGGCGTGGAAGCCGGTCTTCAACCGTTGTAGCGCCCAATAGGCATAGACTTCCAGGGGGAAGGCGAATTGTTTTGACTGGACTCGCCAGCGCGAAGAGGGCTGGAAAAGGTTCAGAACCAGATTGTGCCTTCTCGAATGAGGCTTTTCCCCGACGTTCACCTGATGATAGCCGAACCGTAGGTACTGGCGGATCGCCTGGAGGCGTCTGTGCTGAGTTTGATCTAACCAGGGCAGCTTCGTAATTCGCGGATAGAAATCTGCCCACTCTTCGAACCGCGTCGGCGGCACGAAACCCTTCTCGATGCTGACCGGCCACAAAGGAGAGCCCGGATAAGGCGTAAAGATGTTGGTGTAACAGTCCGCCTTGGGATTGGTGGAATAGATGAGATCGATCAGCTCGAGGGTCTTGAAGAGATCCGCCTGCTCCTCGGCTGGAAGGCCGAAGATGAAACCGAAACTCGCCCGGATGTCGGCCTCTCCGCAGCGTTCCAGGGCCACGACAGTCTTTTCAACGTCGGCCTTCTTCTCGATCGACAACAGCACGTCGTCGGAACCCGATTCGGCTCCGAAGTGGATCCGTACCAGACCCGATCTGCGATAGAGCTGGGCCTGTTCCCTGGTGAGTCGGGACCAGCAGTCGACGCGGTCCTGGATGTACCACTCGAACTTGAGTCCCGATCGCACGAAGCCCTCCGCCATCTCGAGACAGCGGGGTCGGAAGGCGAAGAAGATATCGTCGATGACTCCCAGCAGTTGGACGTTGTACTTCCGGACCAGATAGGTGACCTCGTCCACGACCTGTTCGACCGGGAGCAGGTCCAGGTTACGGCCGTAGACCGAGGCGTTGGAGCAGTAACCGCAGTTGTAGGGGCAGCCGTGACTGGTGGAGTACATCAGCCAGCGCAGACCGGTCTGCCGGTGGTACCGGTCATAGTCAATCAAGTCGTAACCTGGGAGACGGCTAGGCAGCTCGCCGACCTTGGGGTACTGCCGGGGACGATTGCGCTGGAGGGTGCCGTTTTTCTTCCAGAGGATGCCGCTGACGTCCTCCAGGGAATCGCCTGCGCCCAGGCGTTCCACGATTTCCAGCATCGCCATCTCACCCTGTCTCAGGACTACCGCGTCGACGAACCCGGCTTCTAGTGACTGCTCAGGCAGGATTGAGGGATGCCAACCTCCTAGCACGATGGGTGTCTCTGGGAACCGCTCCTTTACCGCAGTCCCGACCTCGATGGCCCCCTGGATCATGGGTCCCGTGATCAGCGAAATGCCCAGGCAGAGGGCCCCCTCCATCTCGGCCAGGACGGCACCTACATAGTCTTCCTCCAGGGGCGGAGTCGATGATCTTCACCTCGTAGCCACGCTCTACCAGAGGCGCGGCAATGGCTATCAGAGCCAGTGGAGGAGATGCCTCCTTGCTGGCATAGGAGGGGAAAAAGAAGACGACTCTGTTTCGATGCGACATCTGCTTACCGATCCCTCCATCCTAAAGAAGATCGAAGAGATTTGGAAATCCAATGTCGGGTCCACCTGACTCTCAGTTTCTTACTTTGTATCAAAAAGTACTTGACAATGATTTCAAGTGAGCTATTCCTTTCGGATATGGCTGCGCAATCCGAGTCTCCTGCCTTGCATGCCCACGCCGCCCAACAGCTCAGTTTCATCAAGGACACAATGGAACGGGCAGGGTGCTTTACGGCCGTTCCCGGCTGGGGGGGCGCGCTGATGGGGAGCTCAGCTCTGCTGGGTGCCGTGTTAGCTTCGCGAGCAGATAGTTCCGTCCAATGGCTGACCGTCTGGATGATAGCAGCCCTGGTCGGTCTTTGTATCGGCCTGATCGCAGTTCGACAAAAGGCGAGAGCAGCACGGATCCGGATGCTGTCCGGGCCAGGCAGGCGTTTCTGGATCTGCTTGGGGACGCCTATTCTAGTGGCCGCCCTCTTGACCATCGTCTTCTTCCGGAGCGGCCAGGTAGAGCTGCTGCCCGGGCTCTGGCTAATGCTCTATGGTACAGGGGTCCTCACCGGTGGCGTGTTCTCAGTGAAGATCGTCCCCATGATGGGAGCCGGATTTCTGGTTCTGGGTGCCGCCGCACTCTTTGCACCGCCGGTATGGGGTGATCTTCTGATGGCCGCCGGATTCGGTGGTCTGCAGATCCTGGCGGGGAGCATTATTGCGAGGAAGTACGGTGGCTGAAAGTAGTGCCCTTTCCAAGGAGAGGAAGAGTGAGGGCTCTCGTCCTGAAGCCGGCGTGCGAGTCATGAGCATCGTGAGAAACCTGGCTGCCAAGACCGCGGTCGAGCCGCTGGACCGTCTCGTGCACGAGCGGATGCGGCTGGGGATCGTCAGTGCCCTGGCGGTCAATGAAACAATGACCTTCAACGACTTGAAACAGTTGCTCAATACCACCGATGGGAATCTGAGCGTCCACGCCCGGAGGCTGGAGGATGCGGCATATATCTCCTGCAACAAATCATTTGAGGGCAGAATGCCAAAGACCGAATATCAGCTCACCCGGAAGGGCCGTAGGGCCCTGGAGCGGTATCTCGATCACATGGAGGCGCTGATCGCGGCCATGCGGGATCGCTAGGCCGTCGCGGCCAGCCTTTTTTGAGATGTTACTTTGCAGAGCAAAGTACTTTCACTTCATGAAGAAAGGAGTCCATGATGGATTCTCAAGTAGTCAGTGAAGGACTTGCCAGACTCAGCAGGTCCATAACCGTCAAAGTGGTCACCATCGGGTTGCTGATCCTGATCCTACTCATCCCCGCGGCGATGGTACAGGGCGTCGTCAGAGAGCGTGAATCTCGTCACCAGGGAGTGGTGTCGGAAGTCGGCTCCAAATGGGGCACAACCCAACGCATCATTGGTCCTGTCCTGACCATACCCTATCGCATCTACTGGAAGGACAAAGACGATCAGTTGAAATCATCCGTCAACACCCTGAACCTCCTGCCGGAAGACCTCACCATCAATGGCTCAATCGAACCGGATTCCAGATACCGCGGAATCTACGAGGTGGGGGTCTACACCGCAGAACTGCGGTTGGAGGGGCGCTTCCAGTACCCCGATTTCGCAGAAAAGCAGATTCCGGAAGAGGAGGTCTTGTGGAAGGACATCACGCTTTCCGTTGGTGTCTCCGACGTGAAGGGCATCAGTGAAGAGTTCACCATTTCCTGGAACAACTCCGATAACGCTGTCGATCCCGGTGTAAAGATGGGGGCGGACGTCAAACACGGCGTCCATGCCAGGGTCTCGCTGGATGACATGGCCGAAAGCGCGACCATTCCCTTTGCCTTCGCCCTCAAGCTCAAAGGCAGCGATGAGTTACGATTCGCACCACTGGGAAGGACCACACGGGTGGAGCTGACCTCGCCCTGGGCCCATCCCAGCTTCACAGGCGAGTTCCTGCCCCGAGAACGGCGGGTGGAGGCCGACGGCTTCCAGGCCAGCTGGACGGTCTTTCAGCTGAACCGGAACATCTCTCAGTCCTGGATCAACCAGACCAAGTCTCTGAACGACTGGACATTTGGTGTAAGGCTGTTTCTTCCGGCCGATGAGTACCAGCAGACCACCCGTTCCGCCAAGTACTCGATCCTGTTCATCGCCTTGACATTCGCCGTTTTCTTCCTGATCGAAATCAGCGGAGGCCAGCGCGTCCATCCCATTCAATATCTACTGGTCGGTCTGGCACTCTGCATCTTCTACATGTTGTTGCTCTCTCTTTCGGAACACATCGGGTTCAGCTGGTCCTACCTGCTCTCGAGCCTTGCCATTGCGTCTATGGTCACCCTGTATACAGCAAGTATCAGCTCCCGTCGCAGTGCGGCCTACGTGATCGGGGGCAATATCGCTGTTCTATACGGTTACCTCTACTTCATCCTTCAGCTGGAGGATTACGCCCTGCTTGTGGGGAGCCTGGGTCTTCTGGTCATCCTGGCGCTGATCATGTTCTTCACCAGGAATATCGACTGGTATAGAACCGACCTTTCGCCGGGGAACCGGGTGGGGGGAATTGACTCGTGACCCATATTGTTCTTCCTCAGTCCCTACGGCCACTGATTTCATCAGAGCTTCGTCTCTGACCGAGGGGAGGGCGCTGAAGCGGCCACTCTGAAAGGACACCTGTCGAAATTCCCGGCATGCCCCCGACCGAAGAGCGCTCACTGCCGGCTGACGGGCTCGTCCACCGCTCACAACTTGCCCTCCTCCTCCCACTGTTGATACAGCTGCCCCCGATAGGTCGCGGCTGCCTCTGAGTCGTACACGGCACGTGCGGCGTTGTAGACGAAGCCCAGCGCCGCTCGGGGCCGCTCGCTGGTGTTGGCATCGGCCCGGTGAATGGTCATGCAGTGGTGGGCGAAGAGATCCCCGGGAGCGGCCAGAATCGGGGTCTCTCTTTCCCGGTCGGAATCGCCGTAGTCAGTGATGCCCTGCGAGAAGCCGATCACATTACTGCGCTGGTGGGGGCGCATTCCTTCGCGATTCGATCCGCTCACGTAGCGCACGCAGCCATTCCCTTCGTCGACGAGGTCCAGGGCAAGCCACAGGGTGACCGCTTCGTTGGGCCGGAGCATGAAATAGAATCCGTCCTGGTGAGGCGGCGTCGGGCTGCCGACTCGCGCAGGTTTGTTGAACCACTGGACGTTCTTGGCCACCACGTCGTCGCCTAGCAGCTTTGAGGCCAGGCTGACAAAGCGATCCGAGTTCAACAGTTGCCTGAAGAACTCGTCGTGGCCCTCCATGTTCTGGAGGCGCATGATCGTCTCGGGTTGATCTTTGACCTCGTAAAACGCAAGGGTTTCGCTGCGGGTTGGCAGCACTTCGGCGATGAAGCGATCGATCTGCCCTGAGATCTCCGCCGCTTCGTCGCCGCCCATGAAATCCCGCATGAGAAAGTAGCCGTCGCGATCGAACTCTTTTTTCATCTCTGTGAAATTCTCCATTGTTGATCCAGCATGCGACGCTCCTGATAAGGCGTTATCTACCTGTAGATTATGGGAGTTTCTCAAACGGCCTTTGCTCTTTCCAGTGGTCGTGTGCGAGCTCCCCCCCGGACGAGTGGGCCAACTCTGCTCCTACCTGAACCTCAGTGAATACAGATCCGCGTCCTTCATCACGAAGCGCAGCCGTATAGGCTTGCCAGCGAGCGGACTCACATCCAGGTTTCCCTTCCAGGTGACGACACGCTCGATCTCGTCTCCGATGATCTCCCGGCACTCGGACAGAGAGAATCCGGGGAGGGGCTTGCCCTCCACGTCCTGGATCTCCACTCGGAGACTTCCGGCGGCGCTGGTGGAGTAGTTGATCTCCAGCCGGTTGCCCGAAAAGGTCAGAGGATGGGTCACCATCTCTCCTCCGGCGTAGGGAGCGTGTAAAGAGGCGAAGCCGTCCAGGCGAAGCGTCATTCGCTGAAGGTGGGCAGTCTTCTGGGTGTAGTCTCTCTGGACATAGAAGGACATCTCGCCAGGACCGGTCTGGACCACGCCGCAGGCCGGATAGTTGTTGCGGGTCGTCCAGTTGTTGAGCCCGATGCCGGGCCGGAGAAAGCTCTCCTTGAAGGTGAAGTCCCAGCGCGTCGAACCTGCCCGGCTGGTCAGGAGGACGCCATCGGAGCGGTCTCCCAATCCTCCCCCTCCCGTGTCCACGTTCTTCTCAAAAAAATCACGCAGTTGGGGCGTCACCCAAGCCGTACCCTGTCGAGCACTCCGCTTGTCCGCCTCGGTGGTGACGTGGCGCTGGTCGGCAAACCAGATTCGGCCCGGCAGGGAGACGTAGATGTGGGGAGCCCGGAAGTAGGGCTGGGTCTGGTTGGTGTAGAGATGGGCTGAGGGAGTGGTGGTCCCCGTGTCGCTGTAGCTCATGAGGGTCTGCGGAGTCCAGTTCAGGAAGTCCCTGGAGGTGGCCCGGGCGGTGGCCCGCCGCCCGCCTTCCATGTGACGGGCATAAAGGACGTAGAGCTTCTCCACTTCGGACCAGAACATGACGTTCTGGGAGTCGAAGTTGTTCTCCAGAACTTTGGGTACCAGGGGCTCCTCCCGGATTCGGGTCCAGTGGATGGCGTCGCTCGAGACGTAGCCCACCAGCGAGGCCGGAGGTCTGGTGTCCCGGGAGTTGGCCTTGTATCGCTGGGCGGCTGGCACGCCGGGCCGATTGTCGATGAAGGGGCAAAACTGCCCCGTCATCGGCAGGATGACATTGTTGTCCCTGGAGCCCTCGAAGTCGACAATGCCGAGCTTCGGTTTGGTCCAGTGGATCCCGTCCCGGCTCTCGGCGTAGCAGGTGGTGTGGGGCTTGCGATAGCGGCCGCGATAGTAGAGACGGTAGACATCGCCGTCCTGGATCACGGTGCTATAGAAGGCGAGGTCATCCTCCCAGGGCTGGTCGTAGCGGATGGCCACCTCGGCTGGAACCGGCTGCTGGAGCTGGAGCCGGGCACCTTCCAGTCGATCAATCAGATACTCGTCCACGAACAGTTCCCGCCGGGAGCCGATGTCAAGGCTCCCCTGGGAGCCGGGTTGCTCCGCCAAGGCATTCTGCGCTGCCAGAGGTAGAGCCATGGCAACCAGGCAAATCGAGGCAAGTCTTCTCCTCATTCTCCATCCTCCCTTTCGGATATTGCCGCTGCTGCAGCTGAGCTTAAATGCCATCTAGGGACCCCCTTCTTTTCCAGTGCATACCCCGCTGCCTGGCTTCCTGCTCCACGCTCCCGGCATCCTCGTCGCAGAGCTGACAGGCAAAAGGGTGATTGTACGCGATCCTGGAGTGGCGCTCCACGCGTTTCGGAGTTGATCTGCTTCGCACGGGGGTCGCCCTCTAAGGGTCTGCGCAAGAATAACTTGGTAGAATTGGCGCTCAGATTTGCAGCAGATTTGGTCGCGAACGATTGAGCGCAACCGCAGGCGTAGCCCGGTCTACGTTGAGGATTTCGCGATTGAGGAGCGGCCGAAGATGGTGTGAAGATGAGATGCCAAAATGCCAAGTTATTTTTGCGCAGGCCCTAAGGATTGCCCTTCCAGACCCAAGGCTCTAGCATTCGGTAAGTAGGTTCCCTTGCAGCTCGGGGGCCCAGGGGTGATCGGCTAGACCAACTCGCACTATCAGATCGCCTCCAAGATTGTGAAGCGGGACATGCGCCCCCGGTCGGCGACAAAGACCGCCGGCAGGACCTTCAAGGCCCCATCGGGGACTTACCGCCGCCTGGAAGAAACCGCTGCGAGAGGAACAGTCGGATGCCTCTTGTTTCGTCGAGTGTCTCGTCCCGGCATAGCGGTATCCATCCGAAATCATCTCGTCATGCCCGCGTCCTTTTCCAGGCCATCCCTTCTAGAGCAAGGTTCTCATCGAAAGGAAGTGATCCATGCCGTGTTCCGATTTGACGCGACCCCGAATCTCTCTGTATCTCATCCGTCTTTTGGCGCTCTTCGTCCCCCTTGTCTTGGCGGGACCGGTTTTCCTGCCAGCGCAGGCTTTTGTCGGGGACACTCCTCTTCGGGTCGCGGTGTTTCTCGAGCTGCAGCACAACGCCGAGAATGTGCCCGTACCGTTGGGTCCCGGCATGACTGAGGTCCGTTCCTCGGTCTCGATCACGGCCCGGGGAGAGGGGCGCATAGAGAGCGACGATCTTGAATTTGTCACAGGCGTGCCCGGGGGTAGCTCCCCTCAGACCACGGAGACTGTTCCGGTCAGTGCGTTCTTCGATATCTCTTATGACATCCAGTTCACGGACAACGATGCAGAAAACGACTTCATCCCTGAACTGACCACTGCTCCGGGCATAATCCGGGTGCGCCAACTCCGCGGGCAGAGTTCCCGGCTCCAGGGGAGCGACCAGTGTCTCCCCGATCCAACTTCTCCCAACCTGGGTTGCGTGCCACAGATCCTCATGCCGGGTTCACCCATTATCGGGGTCATCGATGATGCCCTCTCGTTTCAAGACATCACTTTTGGCTTGGGATCGGGACTCAAGCTTTTCCTTCCCGAAAGAGAACTGCAGGCAAACTTGACCGAGCAATTCCCACTTGCCGGTAGTCTGATCTTTACCGATGGCTTCGAGTCGGGTGACACTAGTCTCTGGTCGGTCAGTGACGGCGCTTCCACATCGGAGTTCGAAGTAGCGGCCACGGGCACCCTCGAGGTTCAGGAAAAGGTCGATATCCCGGGCAGCGAGCTCACCAACTACATCTCGTTGATCGGAGACGGCTCGGTGGGCGGTTCTGGAGCCTCGCAACCACAGGGCCTCGTCGAGAGGGACGGTATGAAGTTCAAGACGTCGATGATCTTTACCAACGCGGGTCCAGATACCAAACTGCAGATCCAATTCTTCAGCCCGGACAACGTCGAGTTGATCGTTAAACTGAAGGGGCTGTCTCCCAATCCAGCCCGACTGGCTCTGGGATCGGTCTTCAACGCGACGTTGGGAACCGGCCAGGCCCTCTCCCTCGAGACGGAGGGACTCGGAGACCTCCAGGTGGGCTACGCGCGGTTTACGGCAGGGCCGTCGGTCGGGGCAATGGCGGTCTTCAGCCTCGAGGATACCGTGAACGAGGTCACGTTCTACGCCGCCGGCGTACCCGCCATCAGCCGGCCGTTGAGAAGGTTCAGCATCTTTCTGGATTCGATCGAAAGAAGGGACACCGGCCTGGCCATGGTCCGGGTGGGATCAGCAGGCAGGGGCGGGGCGGAGCAGGGAGAGACGCCGAATGTCCGCCTGCGGCTTTTCGACACTGATTTTCGACCCGTCGGCACGACCTCCTTTTTTCTGGCCGAGAATCACCAGCTCTCCCGCTTCATCTACGAGTATTTCAAAGACCAGCCGGAGATTGCCGCCCAGGCTCAGGAGATGGAGGGCGTCGTCCTCGTCGATAGCCGCCACCCGCTGGCGGCTATTACGCTGAGGCTGATCAACGACCCCGAAAATCCGACCCTGACGACTTTCCCCGTAGTCGAAGGAATAGCCGAGGCCAGTATGATGGCGGCGCTGAAGCAGGCGAATCGGGCCGGGAAGCTCAGTGGCAGGTGATGTAGGATTTGAGCGAGTCTTACCGGACCTGTCGGCACCGCTGGGGCTGGACAAGCGAGGGCTTGACTTGAATTGGCGGGAGACCCGGACGACGGGGTATGTTTCCTATTTCTTCTGAGTGACTCGGCTTTCTTCGCGTCGTCTTTGCCCCTTCTTTCCTTGGATCTCCACTTCTACTCGGAGGCGTGGTGCCGGGCCGTGACCCATCCAGGGCTCATACATCAATCAGACCGAGCGGGCTCGGCGCATGGTAAGAATAGGGTGCCGCCATCCGGGCAATCTCCAACGAGACAGTCGAAACTGCGAACTCCGTGAGGGCGAGAAATTCTGGTCGCCCAGCTCAGGGGCCTGGAGTGTTTTGTGAGAGCAGCAAGAAGATGTGCGGTCCAGTTCAACTGTGGCTAGCCAGATCTCTTTTCGCCAATCCACCTGCTGAAGTCACGAGCGCCGTGCAGAAAAGCAACAATGGAGACCTCTGTTTCGGCGACCCTGTACAGCATACGATAATTCGAAACAAAGACCTCCCGGATATCCTGCCGCTGAAGTTCCGGAACGATTCGCCCACGTTTTGTTGGAAAGCTCAGTGATTGTGCCTTTTGAACAACCTTTTCAAGGAAACGTGCCGCGGCCATAGGAGAATCTTCCCCAATGTACTCCAAGACCTCCCCAAGATTGCGTCGTGCGCTATCCGTCCAAACTACTCGGCGCGTCCGATCAGCCATTTTTGTCGGAGTTCGTCGGCAACTTCATCGTGCGGAATAACTCGACCCTGTGCTACGTCCTCCAGACCTCGCTCGACCGCCTGAATCACGTAGAGATGATAGAGAACATCATCCAGGCTGCAGTCATCTGACAGTCGATCGAGCAGAGCCTTGACAGTCTCCTTTGTCTCTGGCATATCTTGGTGCCTTCCTTGTACTTCACAGTATAGCAGGGCCTCGGGCACGCCCTAGCGGGACCCTTTCCCAATGATGATGTTGTCCTGCGAGCCCTGGAATTCGTGCAGGCCCAGGGAAGGACGGCTCCAACGGATCCCATCCGAACTCTCGAGGTAGCAGAACACTGCAGGGTGTTCAGGGACAAGCACCTCCCCCGTTCTCAATCCAGAGGGGCGAAGGTACTCCGGAAGGCTAGTGCCCCGATAGTAGAGTCGGTAGCGGTCGTCGTGCTTGAGCAGTCCCAGCGCGATACTGAGATTGCCTTCCCAGGGCCGGTCAAAGGTCAGTAACTTGCCCGCCGACCGCGGCTCATGCAGCTTGAGCCTCACACCTTTCATGGACTCGATCAGGTGGTCGTCCACGAACAACTCTAGTCGAGAGTCGATGTCCAGAGGCTCTGCGGTCTCAGTTGGGTTCGCTAATGCATACGCCAGAGAGAACGTCAGACAGAGAATAGGCGGTACTATCCTCCTCATCAATCCTCGCTGCTGGAATTGCAGACCACTTCCACCAGGATCCATAGCTGCACCAAGGAGGGTGTCCCTACCTGAACCTCAGGGAGTACAGATCCGCGTCCTTCATGATGAAACGCACCCGCACCGGCTTTCCGGCGATCCGAGTCAGATCACCTCCCTCGCTCCAGGACACCACCCGTTCAATTTCGTCCCCTATGATCTCCCTGCACTCGGCAGCCGTAAAACCAGGGATAGGGCTCCCACCGGAGTCCTGGATCTCCACCTGCAGGCTGCCTGCTGCTGACGTGGAGTAGTTGATCAGCAGTTCCTTGCCCGTAAACCGAAGGCCCCTGGTAATCATCTCGCCTCCTTCGTAGGGAGCATGGATCGAGGTAAAGCCGTCGGTGCGAAGGACCATCCGTTCCAGGCGGGCCGTATCCTGCGCGTAGTCCCGTTGCACGTAAAGGGACATTTCCCCTTCCCCGGTAGGCACCACTCCCAGAGCAGGGTAGTTGGT
>JAKZYH010000415.1:0-3825 GCA_047514575.1 Acidobacteriota bacterium
GTATAGTCGAGGTCAGCCGAACCTCCTGCAACCTGCAATCTGAGACCGATTGTTCAAGTTTCAGGACAAGGGCAAGGGCAAAGGCAAGGGAGCGAGTAGCTAATTGACTCGGATTAGACCCCTTCCCATCGATCCGGTCTCGAGTTGGACCAATTCACCGAAGACTGTCCCGAATTTGACGTCGGCCTCGAATTTGACGGGCATCCGAAGTCGATCCTTCGAGTACCAGATCCGTAGGCTGCGCCCCCCGGAGAAGATTCCTCCCTGGGCCTCAAGCTTGAACGCATCGAACTTGCCAATCCCAGTCTCCACCTTCTCCCGTTCCTGCACCTGCACTCGCATCTCTCTCGCTCTTCCGTTGTCGCTGAGATTGAGTGTGTATTCGCGGCCTGATTCCAGACGGTGCACTCGGATGGCATAGAAGACAGAGACTACATCGGTCAATGGACCCGGAATTCCCGGTATGGTCTGGTTTCGGAGCTGCTTGGGAGGATCTGTGCTGGCATCCAGCTCTCGCAGCCAGGTCGAGTTCTTCAGATAGTCAAAGACGGTGAGGGTGTCTCGTTTGCGCTTGCTTTGCCGCGTCTTCTTGAGGATTCGGTAGGACTGGAAGCTTTTCCTATCGATGATGGACTCGAAACGGTTTCGTACCTCCAGGTTCGCGACTTCGATCAGACGCCCAGCAGAGATCGCATCCATGCTGATGTTGAAGGCGGGTCTGCCCTGGTATTGCGATTCTCCAATCTCGAAGCTGATCTCCCCAGCCTTGAAGGCTGGGAGCATAAAAAGCGGCTTCCAGTTTACCTCGTAGCGCAGCCGCTCTCCCGCCTGGAAGGGTGCCGTGTAGGTCTGGCCCTTGACCAAAAGCGGAGTGACTTTTCCCTCGTCTCGGGCCAGAATCAGCCCCCCGAGGAGGAGGGCAGAGAGGAGTAGAAAGCCGGTTCTCGAACGTTTCATCATTTAATGAATAGACGTGTGCAGGGGTCGGAAACGGTCAGAACAATCCTTTCAATAGAGGTTGCACTGTTTCCCTCATCATTTCCCTGGAGGAGCTTGGAGTAAGGAGAGCCGCCGTTTGACCGACTCGAAGACCTCGGAAACGGGAATATTCATGCAGATGAACTCCTCGCATTTTCTTTTGTTGCAATCGGAACAGAATAAATAGCGCTTTACCGTGCTGTCTTCGGGGTTGAAGGAGGCATTGCGCCACACGGGTGAGGGCCCCAGTATGGACACCGTCGGGGTGCCGAGAGCCACTGCCAGGTGCAGCGGTCCAGTGTCCCCAGAGATCATCAGTTGGGCTCGTTGACACAAGGCCGCGAACTGGAGCAGATCGGTGGGGAAACTGACGATAGCTTCTGGCTCTGATGCTTTGCGGATCGCGTCGATCAGGCCTTCTTCACCGGGTCCGTACGTGAACACGACCGCTCGATCCAGCTGGAGGCGTATCTGGTGCGCAAGCTGGGCGTAGTTGGAAGCACCCCAGAGTTTGGTCGTCCAGCCGGCTCCCGGGTTGACCAGAACTGGATGCTCGGCGTCGTTCTTATCGAGCTGAGTGTCGATGTATTGTTTCGCCTCGATGGGCACCTGCAGCGGCACCCGACCTTCCGTCTTCTGGTCGCAGCCGAGGAACCGGACCAGATCGAGATTGTTCTCGATGGCGTGGCAATGAGGTTGGCCCTCGCGTTGGATGGTCTCAGTGTAGAAGCGGGCAGCGTCTGGCTCTCGGCACTGCTCCCTCGTAAACCCCACAACTCTCTTGGAGCCCGACAGCCTGGCCAAGAACGCCGACTTGATGAGTCTTTGGAAATCCAGGACGAGATCGAACTTCTCGCTACGGAGGGACATGATCAGGGGGACGACCGAGCGAATGCTGGACGGTTGCCGGCGCCATTTTTTCGTGTCTGCGGCCCAGAGCCGGGTTATCCCTGGGATCGTGCCGAGTAGGGACAGATAGTGCGGCTCTACCAGCCAGTGGATCTCCGTCTTCGGAAATCGGCGGTGAATCTGTTGTTGGGCGGGCAGAGTGTGGACGATGTCTCCCAGTGCACCCAGGCGCACGATCAGAATCTTTCCCAACTCGTCAGCGGGTACGGGGTCCCGGATGGCTTGCGACTCGGTCTGGCCCGCTAGTGCATTCATCCTGTTCGATTCGATCCGGTGTCCGGCGACTTCAACCTACCTTCAACAGGCCCACCGATGCTTCCATGACTTCGTCTACCTGAATCCGATCGAAGCAGCGTAGATCGATCGGGCACTCTCTCAGCAAACAGGGGCTGCACTCGACGTGTTTGTTCAGGACCACTGCCCTGGGATTGAAGGGGCCGGTGGCCTTTTCGTCGGTGGATCCGAAAATTGCGACTTGAGGAACGCCCAGCGCCGCGGCCAGGTGCATGGGACCGGAGTCGTTTCCGACCAGGAGCTGACAGCGGGAAATGATTCCGATCAAGGTGGCCAAGTCGGTCCGACCCACCAGATTGTTCGCTTTCTGTTTCATCCCATCGGATATCTGGCGCGCGATCGACGCCTCTGAATCGGAGCCCAGCAGGAGGACCTCTGCGTCCGCCGCCTGAACCAGTCGATCTGCGAGGATCGCGTACCGCTCTGGAAACCAACGCTTTGCCGGACCAAAGCTGGCGCCGGGATTGAGAGCGATGAGGGGGCGCCGGGTGTCGACGTGCGTGTCCCTCATCAGGGTGTCGGCAGCTTCCCGGATTCGGGGGGTGGCCTGCAGTCGAATGTCGGGTTGGATGGAACTCTGGTTGAGATAGTCGATGGAGGACAACCCGGTCTGGTACAGCAGATCCAGGTAGTAGAAGATCTGGTGGCGATCCAGTTGGCGGATCCGCGGCTTGGCCCTCCGGGAAAGAAGAAGACTTCGGCCATCGGTAGCGTACCCAATCCGTTCCGGAATCCGGGCAAGGAAGAAGAGCAGCGCCGCTCCGAAGGAGTTCGGAAAGAGAATAGAGGTATCGAAGTCACGCAAGTCGCGAGCGGTCTTGAGAAGATCCAGTGGGTTTGACGAGGACCCCTCCAGGGTCCTGATCTCATCGACCAGGCCCTGATCTTGGTAGATCGCCGTCACCCAGGGCCGAGCCAGCACCGCAAGATGCGCACTCGGGTACAGACGCCTCAGCTCCCGGAGAGCCGCCAGCGACATGACGACGTCGCCGATCCAGTTTGTGGAACGCACCAAAATATGGCTCATTAATAAGGTACCAAGTCCCAAGGTACCAATTCCCAACCAATCCCAAGGTCCCAAATCACAAAAGAATCGGTAAGCACCAAGATCACAACAACGACTCCAAGTCCCAAGGTACAAGAAAAACTCTGACTCGGCAGAGCAAAAGTTCGGTTGCCTCCGAAAATCGAACTGCCAATGGCCCTGGGAACTCCAGCCCTTGTGATTTGGTGCCTTGGAACTTGGGACCTTGAAGCCCCACTAGTTGAAGCCGCTGCTACGGCTTCAACTAGTGGGGCTTCAAGAGGTTGTTCATCTCTAAAAGAAACGACTTCCTATACTCGGCGGCATCCTCGGGGCGGAACTCGATCTGAAAGACGAAGATCTGTTCTTCCAGGAAATCCAGTGCCCTCAGGCGAACCGCGTTCTTCTCCGTGGTCATCAGGCCGTCGGCGCCCAGTTCTGCCATCCGCTTGAGGGCGTCGTTCAGTTCCTCCTGGCTAAAGTTGTGATGATCTCGAAAGAGAGCCCGATCGACGACCTCGACCTGATAGTGAGCCAGGTCTTCGATGAAGATTTGAGGATTCCCGATGGCGGCCAGGGCGATCACGCGCTTGCCAGAAAACTCTCGCACCCGATAGGTT
>JAKZYH010000416.1:0-5262 GCA_047514575.1 Acidobacteriota bacterium
GAACCGACTACCACCACCCGCCTGACGACCCTCACTATCACAACCTGGTCACTCGCTCCGACGACGAGGGACGGACCTGGAGCCCTCCCCAGGCCGCCCCCAATTGGGACTGGTACGGAGTCGAGTGTCCGGGGCTGGCCCAGCTGAAGGACGGGACCGTAGTTCTCAATCAGTGGCAATTCCTCTGGTATCCGTTGGAGGAGGGCCGGCAGCGCTTCTCCGAGGGAGAGGAGATCTGGGTGAGGATCGGTGGGCCTCCGTGGAAAATGGCTCAGCCGGACTCGGACTGGAGCCGCAGCGATATGCCCTGGTGCCGGGCCCAGGGTGGCTGCTATGTGCATTTGAGTCCCGATGGAGGCCGCACCTGGGGGCAGACCGCGAAGATCTCCACCAGCCCCTACATGGGAGGCTACACGCCCCGGGGAGTCGTCCAACTAGAAGGTGGAACGGTCCTCATGGTCACAGCCGACAACGTCCTGCATCGTACCGCCTTTGCGGTGCGCTCCCAGGACGGCGGCCGAAGCTGGAGTCAACCGCTGGTGGTGGCGAGTGTGAAGGAAGGGACTCTGTCGGAGCCCACGGCCGCGGTTCTCCCAGGAGACAGGGTGGTCGCGATCATGCGCAGCAGGACGGGGTACCTCCATCAGAGTGAGTCCCCGGATGGCGGCTTGACCTGGACAGCGGTGCACCGCACCCCCATCTGGGGATCTCCGGGACACCTGCTCCTGCTGTCCGACGGCCGGCTGCTGTTGACCTATGGTCACCGCCGAGCACCCTTCGGTATCCGGGCTTGCCTGAGCCAGGATGGCGGTCAGACCTGGGACTACGAGGGGGAGCTGCTGATCAGGGACGACATGCCCAACAAGAACCTGGGTTACCCGGTATCGATCGAATACGAACCTGGGCGTCTGTTCACCATCTACTACGGCGAACAAGAAGGAGATGGTGCCCGAGAAGTTGCAGGCTATGGTGTCAGCAGTATTCGGGGCACCTATTGGGAAATGTCTTGAGTGGACGTCCCGATGAATCGAGTGTCTACAGTGTCCTTAAGGGTCTGTGCCAATTCTACCAAGTTATTTTTGCGCAGACCCTTAGGGTTGGGAGCCGGCTGGTCGGACGTGGCGCGCCAGAAACCTGCGAATTGCGGCGTACGCCTCCTGGTTCTCGTCGACACTGAACCCTCCGTGTCCGCCTCCTGCCACGGTATGCAGTGAATTGGGAACGCCCGCCCTGTCCAGCGCCCGATGCAGGCGGACGGCGTGGTCGTAAGGTACGATCAGATCGGCATCGCCGTGAATGGTGAGAATCGGCGGCAGGTCCTTCCGCACCCAGGTCAGGGGCGAGACCCGTTTGGCAATCTCGAGGCGATTGGGCATGGACCCCATCCAGGCCACCGCGTAGGTCTTGGCGTTCTCACCGGCGAGGAGGTCGCCGACGTCGGTGATGCCATACCAGTTGACGACGGCGGCAACCTTCATCTCTTCCTCGAGCGGAGTCGCCCGGTTGGGCTTTGCTGGATCCCTGACCGGACAACGTCGGTCCAGGCCGGCGGATGCCGGAAGCATGCCGGCAATGAGGGAGAGGTGTCCACCGGCAGAGCCCCCGGTCAAAACGATCCGACCGGGGTCAAATCCATATTCCTCGGCGTTCTGAAACACCCAGCTGAGGGCGCAGCGGCAATCCTCTACCGCAGCCGGAGCCAGAGCGTTTCGAGCCAGGCGATACTCGACGTTGACGACGGCCCAACCCATTTCCAGATACGGCAGCGTTCTCAGGAGGCTGCCTTCCTTGGTGCCGCCGACCCATCCGCCTCCGTGGATGTAAACCAGGGTCGGGAGCGGCTGCTCGACCACCCGAGGAGCCATGACGTCCAACTTCGACTCATAACCGTCGGCGGTGAGATAGGTGATGTTGGGAAAGACCCTGTAGCGTGTTGACACCTCCACGGTCCAGGAGGCCGCGTCCGAACCCTGTCCCCAGGTGCAGGGAGTGGCAAAGCAAATCACAACCGAGAAGATCGAAAGCCAGATTTCCATGCTAACTCCTTTTGCTGAGGTCCTTCTCAGTCAATAGGGAACATAGCTGAGGGCGTGAGCCAATATTCGGAATAGAGGTACCCCCAGTACACTGGATGTGAGCCCGTCGCTGATTGTGCCGGCAAGGTACCCCAGAAGGCAAGGCATGGCAACTCCGATCAGATGGGGCTGCGAAGGTTGACTCCCACCGATTTCCAGATCCAGGGGCACGAAGGTGGTGATACAGTAGGGGGCATGCTCACTCGACGAACCCTCCTCCTGGCTCCTCTGACCGCTCCACTCGTCCCATGGTGGTGCTCAACACAGACAACATTGACGGCCCTCGAAAAGGAGGATGGAGTATGAGGAGAGGACTGATTTTCGCCTGCCTGTTTTCTATGGCGCTGTCCGTGGTAGCGGAGAGTGCCTTGGCGGAGCAGCCCAGCTCCCAGGAACCCCTGGAGATCGGCTCCCGTCTTGAGCTGTTCGTGGACGACTACCTCATCGAGGATCTCGAGGGTCTGGGTTTGAGGGTTCACCGGCCTCGAGAAGAGGAGAAGGTTCTACACTTCGACCAGCCCTGGGAGGGCAATATCCCCTACTTCGTCAATATCTACCGGGACGGGGAAATCTATCGCATGAACTATCGGGGCAGGAGTGCTCCGGACTACGCCATCCAGGAGGAGTTGGAGCCGGGCGAGAAGGTCGTGCCCGTTCACGAAGAGGTCGCCTGCTACGCAGAGAGCCGGGATGGAATCCACTGGGTCCGCACATCGTTGGGACAGGTTGAATTCCAGGGATCCCGGGAAAACAACATTCTCGACCTGAAGGGAGCCAGCCGTTTCGTACCCTTCAAGGATGCCAATCCCCAGGCGCCGGCGGAAAGTCGCTACAAGGCCGTGGCCTATACGAAAACAGGAGAGAAGCCCGGGCTGGTTCCGCTCCATTCCCGCGATGGGCTCCACTGGAAGTGGATGCGCCCGGAGCCTGTCATCACCGATGGCTACTTCGACTCCCAGAACGTCGCCTTCTGGGATGGAGAGCGAGGGATCTATGTGGCCCTTTACCGGGACTTCAAGAGTGGCATCCGCTCCCTCAAGTATGCCACCTCCAAGGACTTCGTCCAGTGGAGCACGGGTCAGTGGGTGGACTACGGCGATGCCCCTCAAGAGCACCTGTACACCAACGCCACCGTGCCCTACTTCCGAGCACCCCACCTCTTTCTGGCCTTTCCCAAGCGCTTCTCTCCCTGGAGGATTCCCATGCACCTGCAGCCAGCAGCGGGTGGGGAGCAGGAAAGAGAGGGGCCCAACCGGACGGGCCTCTCTGATGCGGTCTTCATGAGCAGCCGAGATGGCCTCCACTGGTACCGCTTCATGGAGGCCTTCATTCGGCCGGGCAGGAACCGCCGCGACTGGATCCACCGGAACAATATCGTGGGTCGCGGGATTGTACCTACCGGACCCGATGAGCTGTCTCTATACGTGATTCGTCACTACACCTATCCCACGGCCCACCTGCTTCGAGTGAGTGTGCGAACCGACGGGTTCGCCTCCCTTCACGCGGGATACCCGGGGGGAGAGATGGTTACCAGACCGCTCATCTTCCAGGGTTCGGAGCTGATCCTGAACTATTCCACCTCGGCCACGGGCAGCATCGAGTTGGAGATTCAAGATGCCAATGGACACCCGATTCCAGGTTTTTCGCTCCAGGACTGCGTTCCCATCTGGGGAGACGAGATCGAGGGCCAAGCCCGCTGGAATCACCCATCGAGCCAGACCGACCAACGTCCCCTGAAGCGCCTGGCCGGCGCTCCGGTTCGCCTGCGCTTCGTGATGAAGGATGCGGATCTGTACTCACTGAGGTTCAAGTAGGAGCAGAGTTACCCACTCGAGCTGCTGTGGCTGGGAGCGAAAGTTACCGCAGAGGAGAGGGAGCTATGATGCCGTCGAATTCAGACATCTGGGCCACCCGCTGCTTCCAGGCTTCGTCCTTGTCCCGGTACAACGACGGCTTGATTGGAATTCTTCGTGACTCTTGAGTCAAGTTTGGAACGCAAAACAGAATCACTACCTCACACCTACGCCGAAGGCGTTATTGCGCGTAGCCCAGGGTTGCAATGCGAAGCGAGCTACCCTGGGTCGGAGTCGCTCTATGTAGCTACCCTGAAAGGGTTGTTGCCGACCCGGAGACCGGAGCAGCAACGCTTACACCGTAAGAAGGGAGAGGAACTCCAACTGCTTGTTGGTCTGAGGCCATGCCTCACTAACACTAGCTTGCCTCCCAGAAGTTACGATCGAGTGAACGGTACTGAATCGCTTCGGCCACATCCTCGGACCGAAGATTGCCCGAGCCTCCCATGTCTGCGATCGTGCGGGCGACTTTCAAGATTCTATCGTAGGCGCGGGCAGAGAAAGCCAGTTTCTGGATGGCACTCTCGAGCAGCTGTTTGGTGGCTTCGTTCAGGCTACAGTATTGGTGGATCTGAGAGGATCTCATCTGGGCGTTGCAGAAGATGTTCTCACCTTTGAAACGCCGAAGCTGTCGGGCTCTTGCTGCCCCCACCCGTTCGGCGATCTGTTGTGAGGGCTCTCCATCGGGAGCACGCGTCAGCTCGTCGTATTTGACCTCGGGGACGTCCACATGGAGATCGATTCTGTCCAGCAGGGGGCCCGAGATCTTGGCGAGATAGCGCTGGATCTGGGGGGGCGTACACACGCACTCCTTCACCAGACTGTTCCAGTATCCGCAAGGGCAGGGATTCATCGCGGCAGCCAGAGTGAAGCGGGCGGGGAAGGTCAGGGTCCGAGCCGCTCGGCTGATCGTCACCTCGGCGTCCTCCGAAGGTTGACGGAGCATTTCCAGAACCCGTCGCTCGAATTCCGGCAGTTCGTCGAGAAAGAGCACTCCGTTGTGTGCCAGGGAGACTTCTCCGGGACGGGGTTGAGATCCCCCTCCGACCAGGCCGGCGCCGCTGATGGTGTGATGTGGTGCCCGGAAGGGGCGGCGGCTCAAGAACGAGCAATCCGATTTCAAGAGGCCGCAGACGCTGTGGATCGCCGTGGTTTCAAGCGCTTCGGGAAAGCTCATGGGCGGTAGGATCGATGGAATTCGTTTTACCAACATGGTCTTCCCCGCCCCTGGAGGGCCGATCATCAGGATGTTGTGACCTCCGGCGCAAGCCACCTCAAGGGCTCGCTTTGCCGCGCCTTGCCCTTTGACCTCCGCGAAGTCGGGGAGGGATGAC
>JAKZYH010000417.1:0-3026 GCA_047514575.1 Acidobacteriota bacterium
GGAATCTTCAAAGAGGGACTGGCCCGCCAATTCCTGGCCGAAGTTCCTCACTATAGTGAGGACGTGGTGGCCTGCGCAAAAGACGTTTGTAACTACATCTACGACACCTACGGCCGCTTTCCGGCCCACATCGACGCCATCTTCGTTCCGGGAGTCTGGGTCCAGGCCCACCACCTCGACCTAGACTACTATGACCAGCTCTATAAGGGCGGTTACAGCGAAACCCAGGCGAAACACCAGGAACTGTGGCACGCTCACGATTGATGGTCCAGGGGAAGCAATTGAGGAGGCGAGGGAACTAAGATGCCTGAGGAAAATACCAAAGGAGGGCGTTGGATTCGGCTGATCCGGATTCTCGCCATTTGCATCACTACCGTCCTGCTCCTGATAACACTCGTTTTTCTGTTTCTGGAATCGAGGTGGGTCGAGGAGAGACCGTCGCCTTCACCCGAGGAGGCTTTTCTCTATGGGCTGGCTGGAACCGAGGTTCTGCCCCTCCCGGTCTTTAAGGTCCTCCCTTCTCTGTTTCCGGATCAATTCCAGCCCGCTGGCCCGGAAGCTGGAGACTGGGTCGAGCAATTCGGCTTCATCCGCGGAAAACCGGATGTAAACGAAGGCTTACCACAGGGTTTCAGCGTCTCCAATTATCGACCTCGGTCGGGCTCACCATCCCCAGTCAAGTTCGTCGGCTTCAACTGCTCCCTTTGCCACACCTCGATGATCAAGAGGAGTGAGGAGGACGAGGGGGTGATGATCCATGGAATGGGAAACACTTCCCTGGACTTCATCGCCTGGGTGGATGCCCTCAGAACTGCACTGGCCGATGAAGACCGTCTGACGATGGAGACGATCGAAGATGCTTACGAACGAGAGTTCGAGGGATCGTTGGGATTGATGGAAGGCCTGATGGTGCGCCTTTGGTTGACCGGAATTCGCTCCGCCTTGAATGAGTCCGTCAGCCGCTACGATGAGCCGTACCATGGCGAAGAACTGAGAGATGCGAAGCTGATGGTAAACGGTCCAGCCCGGACCCAGCCCTTCAGAAACCTGGTGCGAAGTGTCCTGAACCGTCCTGCCGCCACCGATCGAGCCATGTGCAAGTTCCCGGTCCTTTATCAACAAGGACTCCGGGAATGGGGCCAATACGATGGCAGCGTCGGCGACCGGCTGACGCGCAGCGTGCTGGCCGCAATCGCCACCGGAGCCACCATCGACAATCTGGTGCTGCCCGACGTTTCTGAAAGCGTTCAGCAGGCCATCAAGTACTCAGAGACGCTGAAAGGACCGAAGTACCTGGAGATTTTCCCCGAGCAGACCTTGGATGAAGAAAAGGTCGAACGGGGAGGAACGGTCTACATGCAGTATTGCAATGATTGCCACGGATCTCCGGGGCCGGATGGGACGTGGGTCAAGGGAAGTCGCGAGGGTGAAGTGGTGCCGGTCGAGGAACTCCAGACGGATGCCGAAAGGGTCACGTTTCGCTATTACGACATCATTACCGAGCACCTTTACGATCTCTTCCCTGACGAACATCCTCTCAAGCCGAAGCGGGAAAATCTGAGACCTGGACCCCGGGGGACTACCAAAGGCTACCTCAACATGCCCATGGATTCGGCCTTTGCTCGGGCTCCCTACCTGCACAACGGAAGCGTCCTCACGATGGCCGAGCTGATCAACCTGAAGCCGCGCCGAGACGTATTCTATCGTGGAGACAACCTCTACGACCCCATCGATCTGGGGCTGATCGCTCCAGAGCAGCCCGATGTTCGGCACTACTACAAGATGGACACGAGCCGCGACGGGAATTCGCGCAAGGGACACGACTACCCCTGGCCCTATGAGGGCCCGGGCTGGGATAAGGCTGCTCTCGAGGATCTGCTCGAGTACATCAAGACCCTATAGCCTGAGGAGTTCGAGAAAATGGAAATGACAAGGGCAAGAGAAAATATATCGTTGGCGGAGTGGACACATACCTATGTCCCCTTCGGAATCTTGATCACGCTGGCCCTTATGGCCGCAGAAATGGCTCAGGCTCTAGTCCGTCAGCGTATGGTCTACTCTATCTGGGTCGCACTTTTGTTTTTGATTCCGGCTGTTTGTCTCTATTTACTTCCGGGAGTTTCGAGCAAAAAAATCCACTATTGGCTCCTCTTCTGGACTTTTAGCTTCGCTTCCTACTTCGCCCATTTCTACTACTCTGTGTTTGTCTTCTACGGAAGCATCGGCGCGGTCTACGAAGGTCAGGGAACCTTGATCGCCAGCAGCAATTTTCTGGTCACTCTGTGGTGGATGTTCGATCTACTACTGGCCTGGTTGGGCAGCTCGGAATCAAGATGGATCCGGATACAACGCACGGGTGCCCACATCTACATCACGCTCACCTTCTTGATGTCGTCGGTAATCCTGGTGGGTGGACAGGTGAGTAGGGCCCTGGGAGTGCTCCTGGCAGCGAGTGTTGTCATTTGCCTGATTCTGCGCATTCGGGCTAAGAAGGCACGTTGACCTGGATCTGTTTCTAGCACTAGGAAAGTTTGTCTGAAGTTTATCGTTACTCTGGAGTAAGTTTTGGAGCAGAGATAAATGAACCCTTACCCACAGGTTGCGGCGTTCGAGGCCCGTCGCCCAGAGTGTTGAGGCCTTGAGCTTCGAAGATCAAGAGAGGTCAATCCCAACGGGATTGTGTCTGCCAGCCCAGGGTTTCTGAACCCTGGGTACCGCGTAGCTCCACCGGAATCAACCCGGAACGGGTTGCGTACACAGGAAGAATAACGACTCTTGATAGATTTCTGGACGCAACCCCCGATGGGGTTGAAGTCAGAAAGAAGGATCGTTTACCCAGGGTTCGGAAACCCGTACTTGTTTAGCGTGTCCCTCATGTGGATGGGCGGAAACCTAAAATCTCAAGATACAAGATACAAACAAGTTCCAAATCTCAAGCACCAAGCACGACAAAGCGACGCTATTCGACGAAGAACCGTCCCACCGTCTGCGGGGAATTCTCGGCACCGAAGCGGGATCAGCTCTGA
>JAKZYH010000418.1:0-8971 GCA_047514575.1 Acidobacteriota bacterium
GCACCAGATTTGGCCGCGAACGATTGAGCGAAACCGCAGGCGTAGCCAGGTCTACGTTGAGGATTTTGCGATTGAGGAGCGGCCGAAGATGGTGTGAAGATGAGATGCCAAAATGCCAAGTTATTTTTGCGCAGGCCCTAACCGTGTCAACGCTGAACGGGTTGGCTGGATGCCTCGATGTGAACTACTCGATTCAGTAAGAGTACAACCCAGTAGCTGGAGCCGAATCGACTCTTACTCCCTACCGAAATTGAAGCGAGTAGAGATCGGCGTCCTTCATCACGAAGCGCAGACGGATAGCACCTTCCGAAAGCCTGTCAAACTTCATCGGATCGGTCGGAAGGAATCCGGGGCGCGTCCATTTGATGGCATGCTCGATTCTGTCTCCGAAAAGGACCGGTGACTCCTCCAGGCTGAAGCCGGGGATCGGCTGGCCGTCCGCGTCTTGCACCTCGATGCGGATGCTGCCGACCGCGGAGGTCGAATAGTTGAGTACCAAATCGTCGCCCCTGAAGCGCAGGGGGCGAGTGAGGATCTCTCCGCCGGAATAGGGGGCCTTGATGGACACGAAACCGTCCGTCCGCAACACGAATCGCTCCAGGTAGGTACTGGGGTAGGTGTAGTTGCGGGAAGTAAACAGCGAGATCTCGTCCTCGGCTGTAGCCACGACTCCGACAGCAGTGCTGGTGGTGCGGTGTATCCAGTTGCGCTCGTCCCGACCTGGTCGGATGAATGCCTCCTGGAAGGGTCTCCAATCGGTTCCATCTCGGCTCGTCATGAAGACGGTCTCCGAGATGCCGGGCCGGGGCGCATCTTCGTGAATCTGCCGCAGAGGTTGGAACCTCTTGGGGAAGGACAGATAGATTTGAGGAGCGCGAAAGTAGGGAGTGGCGGCGTTGGTGTAGAGATGATCTACCGGCCTCACCCTGCCATCGAAGGTGCACGGTATCGGTTCGGTCCACTGGAGGAGGTCTTTGGAGGTGGTACGGGCGAAGGTTCGCACGTCCTGTTTCATGTAGCGAAAGTAGAAAACGTATTGCCGTTCCCATTCTGACCAGAACAAGACGTTGATCGAGTCGAAGGCATTGGGCCAGGTCGTGATGAACAAGGGGTCCTCACGCCACTGCTTCCAGCGCAACCCGTCAGACGAAGTATGGAGAACCAGTCCAACCCCCTTGGAAGCGTCTCCGAATCGGGGGTTGATGCCTACTCCGCCAGGCAGGATGTAGCGCCTCGCCGAATCCACTCCGGGGCGCGTATCCGGGAACGGAGGCCCTCCTAGATTTTCTCCCAGGATGTTGTTCTTCTTGGATCCCTGGAATTCGTACAGTCCCAGCTCAGGCCTGGTCCAGTGGATCCCATCCGGGCTTTCGGCATAGCAGAGGAAGCTCGGGTGCTCTGGAACCAGGGTTTCCTCCGGTTTCAGGCCTGCCTGTCTGGCATAGCTGGGGTCGCTGCGCCCCATGTAGTACATTTTGTAGATATCGCCATCTTTGAAGACATTCAACTGCCAGCTGACGTTGCCCTCCCAGGGTTTGTCGAACACGAGGACCTTTCCCCCAGACCGGGGAGTGTGCAGTCGCTGCTCTACTCCCTCCATGCTGTCGATCAGATGGCCATCGACGAATAGCTCCAGCCGTGAGCCGATGTCTACGGAGTCTTTACTGGAGGTTTCTTCACCCAGGGTAGCCGCGGAACTCCAGCCCAAGATCAGTGAAAACAACAATGCCGTTGAGGCGGAACTTTTTCGCATTGGTCTCTCTCCTTTTTGCTGCAGATTCAACTCCTACTACCGGTGCGAATCTGAGCGCCAATTCTACCAAGTTATTCTTGACCGAACCCGAAATGCGAGATAATGCAAGGCGCAAAGGACAGGGAGCCGAACCAAGATGCTTGAAAGCCTGGGAGAGGAGTAAAGCCGTGGGGAACCAGATCAACGCGAACGGATCGAGACCGAGTCAGAGAGTGCGGCGGCCCAAGCCAAGGGGATTCAGCGGGGGACTCGTTCTCCTTCTCCTCTGGATCACGATTAGCTCAACAGGTTTGGCTGCGGTGGGTTCCCGGCAGACGGAGAATCTGATCCTCATCACGCTCGACGGCCTACGCATCGAAGAGATGTTTGCCGGGATCGATCTGAAGGTCCTGAGACTGATCAACAAGAAAGGAAAGCTGGAGGATCATCCTCTCTATCGGAAGTTCTGGGCTCCCACACGCAGGCAGCGAAGAACCAAGCTGATGCCTTTCTTCTGGGGAACCTGGATGAAGAAGTTTGGCTCGATCTTCGGCAACCGATCGCGAAACAGTAATGTCCTGATCAGCAACAGACATCGATTTTCCTATCCCGGTTACTCGGAAATCCTCACAGGTGAGGCTCACGACGACGTGATTGACAGCAACGAGAACCGGCAGAACCCTTTCCCTACCGTCCTCGATTTTCTACGCGATCGTCTGAGCCTGGATCCTGACAAGGTAGGTGCATTTGCATCCTGGGAGACCATGCGCTGGATCGCAACTCACCAAGAGGGATCGATCACGGCCAACGCGGGATATGAAGCCTACTCCCATCCCCAGGCTGAACAGTTCAACCGGCTCCAATTCGAAACCATGACCCCCTGGGCGAGTGTGCGCCACGATTTCTACACCTTTGAGCTCGCCATGATCTACCTCCGGAGCTACCAGCCCCAGATCTTCTTTCTGAGTCTGGGCGAGACCGACGACTGGGCCCACGAAGGAAACTACGGGCGCACCCTGGAGGCTCTTCGCCAGAGCGATGATCGAATACGCCAGCTCTGGGACTATCTGGAGGCAACCCCCCAATACCGAGGCAAGACCACCATTGTGTTGACCACCGACCACGGACGAGGGACCGCAAGAGAGTGGCGTCATCACAGCAGCAAGATCAAAGAGGCCGCGTACTGCTGGGTGGCGATCGTCAGCCCTGACCTGGATGCGAGGGGTGAATGGAGTGACAGCGAACCCATCTATCTCAACCAGATTGCTGCCACCCTGTGCTCCTTCCTGGGGATTGACTATGGTGCTTCACATCCGGCCGCCGGAAGGCCGATAGCAGAGGTCCTCACCAAGCTCCGCTAGGGTTGGCGGGGGCTGAATCTCAGCAAGATCACAGCCAGTGCCGTGAATGGGGCGGGCCGAGTTCGGCAGAGCAGCGCACGACTTGACTCGTCAGCATGATGAGCCCAAGTTCCGAGGAGAGAGCTGGATAGCAGCACAATTTCCCCAATCCCTGACTCTGACGATTTCCCCCGGAAGGTTTCAACGCGGTTTGGTGTACTCTAGGCTCCTAGCTCCCAGATTCTTCAAAAAGGAGGTCCGATCATGTCAACAAAACCCAAGGTACTGGTTACGGGCGCGAGTGGTCTGCTCGGAGGGCTTGCCGTAAAGCACCTCCAGCACAAATATGAGTTCAGTGCCCTCAACCGCAGCAGAACCGCCGACTCGGCTCACACCAAGAGTCCTGACTTGGACGATAGCATCCCCTGGACCCAGGCCGACATCAGCGACTTCGAGGCCATGCGACCTGCCTTCGAGGGCATCGATATGGTGGTCCATATGGCGAACTACACCGCGGACGTCGAGAGTTGGGAGGGCCACCTCAATTCTGGAATCATCGGCACACGCAATGTCTATGAGGCGGCTAGATTGAACGGTGTCAAGAGAATCGTCTTTGGCAGCACCGGCGATACCATGACCGGTTGGGAGTCCGAGGCTCCCTATGGCTATCTGGCGGCTGGCAAATACGACAAGGCGAAATGGGGCTGGCCGATGGTGGACTATACCTGGCCGGTGCGTCCGAACAGTCTTTACGGCTCCTGCAAGGTTTTTTGCGAGGCGTTGGGCCGCTATTATTCCGACAAGTTCGACCTCTCGGTTCTCGTAATCCGGCTCGGTGCCGTCCTGGAGCCCGATGCACCAGTGCTACGGCGTCACTATTGTGGTTGGTTGGGGCAAAAGGATTATGTGTCGATGGTCGATAAGTGTTTAGAAGCACCAATGTCGATTCGTTATGACACCTTCGACGCCATCTCTAACAACCTGTACAAGTGGAGAGGGACCAGCCACGCCTACGAGGTCTTGGGTTGGGAGCCGCAGCAGAGCGTTGAGGATCACGAGATCGAGGATCCTGGCGGCTGGCACCAGGTCCAGAGCTTCCACGGCGAAAAATAGATCGAGTACCCGTCGGATGGCGCTCCCGCTCGTCACGTCCGTCCCTTCGAAGCGCCAAACTGCACTGAGTCTCGGGAGCAATCCATGAACCTGATGGATGTCCTTCTCTCCCGCAACCAGATCACGCAGGAACAGGTCCAACTGGCAAAACAACGTCAGGAACTCGTAGGGGGTCTTGACGGTGAAAACCTTCGCGCACTCGGGTTCCTCGGAAGAGAGCAGCTGCGAACCCTGGTGGAAGAGCCCCCTTTGGCACCCCGCTCGGCGGAGGATACCGGTCTGGGCGTGCGGTTTCTCCACGAACTGATCTTGAAGTTTCTCCACGTCTACAGCCTGGAGACCATCCATGAAGTGGCTGACGCCATCAAGCTCTCCGTTCAAATTGTTGAGGGATTGTTGGGCGATTTGAAAAAGCAGGCGTTGATCCAGATCCCAGGCTCTCGAGGCAGAATGGTCTTGAGATATGGCCTCACCTCGGAGGGCAAGCAGAGGGCAGGTGAGGCTCTGGCGCAGTCGGCCTATGTGGGGCCAGCGCCCGTGTCCCTGGGCGCTTTTCGTGACCAGGTCGAGAAGCAGTCTATCACCCACGAACAGATCGATTCCGATGCCCTGGAGAATGCTCTTTCACATCTGGTGCTGCCTCGAGAACTCCGGAGGCAGCTGGGCTCCGCACTGAATTCGGGTAGGGCGATTCTTCTCTATGGCGGGCCCGGAAACGGAAAGTCCTCGGTTGCACGTTCCCTTGGCAGGGTCTTCCAGCAGCAAATCCACATCCCCCACGCACTGATCGTCGACGAGCAGGTCATCAAGATTTTCGATCCGACGATTCACCAGGAGAGTCCGAAAGAACCGACCATCAATCCAGACGATCCCTCCGCCAAGAGCGATCCGCGCTGGGTGAGGTGCCGGAGACCGCTGGTGCAGTCGGGAGGTGAGTTGACCCTCGGAATGCTCGATCTGGATTTCGATTCCGTCTCGAAGTACTACGAAGCGCCCCTGCAGATGAAGGCCATGGGAGGACTCTTTGTCATCGATGATTTTGGCCGGCAGATGGTCCGCCCCGGTGATTTGCTGAACCGGTGGCTGGTGCCTTTAGAAAAGAAGATTGACTACCTGACGATGCATACCGGTAAGAAGTTCCAGGTCCTTTTCGATGAGATCGTCGTGTTTTCCAGCAATATCCCACCTACTGAGCTCATGGATGACGCCATGATGCGGCGAGTCGACTACAAGCTGGAGGTAGACTATCCGACTCTGGAGGCTTATGAGGTCATCTTTAGAAGGATCTGCAGGGTCAACAGTCTAGAGCCCTTCGAAGGGTTCATGCCCTGCTTGGAAGAGTTCTATGCCAGAACTGACATCACGCCAGCAGCTTTTCACCCCAAGTCGTTGATTGATGATGTGCTAGCGACCTGTAGATTCGAGGGAGCCCCCCCCCAGATCACGCTCGATCGACTCGGGCGTGCGCTCGCCCGTCTGGACGTGAAGCCCAAGCCTCTCCCGCTCTCACGGATCGGCTCCACCCGTCCCAGCATCGACCCAAAGCCTAATCTGCCTCCGGCATCTGAGTCCTCCCACAACGAGGTGCATTGAAAAGCGTGGACGAGTCGCCAGGAGTGGACTGCCGCGCTGGATCGTACGGGGAAGAAACTTTGGTTAGGTCATTGGCGACTCTTGCATGATTCCCTAACAAATGAAGTTTCAGGTTAGGTCTGGCCAATCCACTCCGGAAAGTGTGACATCTAGATCGCGAGTGGGTAAGATCTTGGGGATTGGAGTCGCCATCGCGGCATCGAGAAGCCACCCTCAAGCTTTAAATCGGGAGGAGCAAAGTGTCGTACTATTTCCGCCTGCCGGGGAGTTTTAGAAGACTCCCGACTCTACTACTGGCAACATTCCTGATGCCTTCAGCCGGATGCGGCTCCGAGGCAGTGCAAACGTCCGGACGGGAAACTCCTGCTGGGACGATCCCTGCCGGCGGACATGGGATTACAGGTGCCAGTGCGGAAGGTCCCGATTTCAGGGTGCCGGGAGATGTTCCCGAGGGGGAACACTGGCGCTATGGACTGATCCTCCCCTTTCAAGTGGCTCCGCAAACCGGAGCCGCCTTTCTCAACGCGCGCATCCGAAACGGGGTCATGGGACACAAGTGGGGGCACGGGGACTATGAGGTCGGAAATGATGTGGTGCTGTTCCAGGACATCAGCCAGGTATCGAGTGAACCTGCGCTGGTGTTGACGCGTAATCACGACGAGCCCAACCCTAACTCCATCCCTCCGAACCAGCCTTCGATCATGGTCAAGTACCCCATGCGTGGAGGCTTTATCCCTTCGCAGGCCAAGGACCCGGATGGATCTGTCTATGCCCAGGCGGGCACGGGATTCGGTGTGTCCCTAGCACTGGCACGGCGTAAGGCTGCTGACGACCATCCCAACGGGGCCTCGTTCACGGAAGCGGAAAACTTCCAGTACTTCGAGATCTTCCAGCTTTCCCACGACGGAAGCCGTTTGAAGATGACCGACTCGGCAAGGGTACCTCCCGACCAAATGGTGCCTGGGTGGTGGATCTCCAACAGTGGTCTCTCCAACGCGATTCCTTCAGGAGAAGACCTGATTTTGGGCATGACCGGCCATAGGTTCAAGCCTGCCGGCCAACCCCAGGACCCTACCCCTCCGAGCTCTGGAGTGATGCGTTGGAGCCGTAGCGGTGGCAAGTGGCAGCCCGTCTCTTTTGTGCCCGTATCGCCTCCCGACAATTCTTCCGAATCCAGTCTTGTCAGGGATCTCGACGAATCACTGCTCTTTGCAGTCCGACCGGGTCCCGCCGATTTCCACGCCGTTCAGGTTTGGCGTTCTCAGGATGAGGGCGAGTCCTGGGAGAAGATCATCGACGTACGAGGCCTCATCTCGATTGCGCCCGTCACGGTGAATCGGGCTTTGGATGGCACTCCCTACATCGCCTCGAACATCTACCTGGTCCCCACCGATCCGATCGACAAGAGCTTCAAACTCTTCCGGGACCGCCAGAGGCGGATCAAAGGCGGGGGTTGGACCCGTCAGAAGCTCTACCTCTGGCCTTTGACAAAGGATCGGAAGGGCCTGGAGGCACCGATCCTGGTGAGACATCCCAAGGCGGAGTTCGGTCCGCCTCCGGGAGGCTCTATGTGGAGGGTGGACCACCCGTCAAGTGCCATCATCCAGCTGGCCGACGGCAAATGGCACAACGTCGTGGGATATCGCATCCACGAGGACGTCGAAGATCACGATAAGGCAATGCCAGCCCAGACGGGTGCCTATCTGGAAGAGGTTTTTTCAACACGTACGCCCCTTCCGGCCTGGGACTTTGGGATTCCACCGAATTAGCACGCTCTTGGGGCTACTGAGACTCGTCTTTCGCTTCGAGCTCCCCCTCAGGGATGGTTGGAGCCGCTCGCAGCCCTCTTCTTGTCACGACGATTGGCTCGCCTCGACTTGTAGGTGAGGAATACCGGCGAAATCTCGCAGATTACGAGAGAGAAGCAAGGCACCCAGGGATGCCGCAGTGACGCCAATCACTACGTCAGCGGCTCTCCGGCGAGGAGAACCCAGGTTGCGAAAGACCTCCGCAGCCAGGTTTGCAAGCTCCTCCGAGAACGGAATAATCCCTTCCTCGAAGAAAAAAGAGCGGGCCATAGCGAGTTGCTCCGGTGTTCGGGGACCCCGAGAGAACTCGTACCATGCGACCGCACTGATCTGGATGTCAGCATCTGATTCGGCAAGCTGGACGAGCCGTTTGCGCTCTCTTCCGGAGATGGAAAGAGCGTACACGAGAAAGTCCGTATCCAGATGAACCCGCATCAGAAGCCCCGATCTTCGGTTTTGAGCCGATTGATCTCCTCGGCGGCGTCATGTCCCTCGAATAAATCGAAGAGGCGATTGAGGACCCGTCTACGCTCCTGGCGGCTTTGCGCCGGGACCCCAAAGACCGAATCGCGGTGGCAAACGACGGCCCGCCGAATCGCTTCCGAGGTCGAGCATCCGTACTTCAGGGAGAGTTGACGCGCCGCTTGTCTGACTTCCTCATCCAGGAGTATCGTCGTTCGTTGTGCCATGTATAGTCCAAGTAGTCCAAGAGCCTATTGTATGCAATAGACCCAAATGGCCCCCTCAGCACAAGGGCGTCTTGGTCGAGGATAAGTTGACGAACTGGTCAAGTGCTGTGCATTGGCGAGATATAGTTTCTGAAGAGACCGATTCAGCGGGCTGGGACACAGGCAGTCCTCGAGGCACAAAAGAGAGAGATACAAGCCCGGGAAAGCACGATGTCGGTTGACGAAAACTGGACGATTAGGCGATAGCGTTCTGGATCGTGAACACGACTCACGACCCTAAATGATTGAAAAGAAAGTACCCGGGGTGGGACTCGAACCCACACGGAGGTGACCCTCCTCAGGATTTTAAGTCCTGTCCGGGGGAGCGTGAAATCTAACGAAATCTAACGAAAACGTCTTTGGTTTCTGGGTTTTCGCTGCATCGATCGAGTGATTTCTGACGATATCCGGTAGGTTTCTAACTGGACGATAACTGGACGACAGTCTGGCGGGCTCGTCTCAGTCGTCGGTGGGCACTTTCTGTTTGAGTTCCTCAGCCCAGTTGACGACCACGTCGACCTGGCTGGGGATTGGCTCCTCGCCTCTCTTCACGATCAGGAACCGTTGATCGTCTTGGGTGAGGTCGTAGTCACGGTTTCGATCGTAGACACTGGGGTAGCCTTCAAAGAGTTCTTCCGGTTCTCCTACTTTGAAATC
>JAKZYH010000419.1:0-3093 GCA_047514575.1 Acidobacteriota bacterium
GGGGAGACTGAATCGAGCGTCGTCGCCAACAATGGACTAGGATTATGGCTAAAGCCTTGGTCCGAGAAGCCCGCTGAAGCGGGCTCCGCTTCCTCCTCTCTGGCGGCTATCCGGCCCTAAAGGACCGGTCTATTACGCTTCACGCCAGGACGCTAACCCGGATTTCTCATCGCTTGTCGTAGCGAGGCGCCGCAAAAGCCGTCCTGGCAAGGCTTGCGACCGAGGCCCCCGCAGTCGTACTCGTGCAGTACGCCGAGGAGGCCGACAGAGCGTAACGCAGCCAGGACGGATGTTTGCGGCGACGTAGTAGACCAGCGATGAGAAATGCGGGCTAAAGCACCCTTCTGGAAAGGCCAAACTCCAGGGATGACTCAAGAGTCACGAAGAATTCTAACCAAACCTTCGGTGAGGACTTCGCGATTGAGGAGTGGCAGAAGATGGTGTGAATGCGAGATGCCAGAACGCCAAGTTATTTCTGCCGCGGGCCCTTAGTATACTAGTCGATCTGCCTTTTTAGGGATCGCGCGACTGCGCCCGCCACGAGAGTTATGGGGGATCGGAATCCCCGCAATCAGGCAAAGTAACGTTTTCGCGGGGTAAAGGAGCGCCTTCCAGAAGTGGTACATGGAGGTGCCGGAGGATCTTGGCCCCACCTCGATTCCAACCTCCTTGATCCGGGCTCCATTCCAGGCGAGCCCGACGATAAGTTCGGCGTGAAAATCCTCTGAAGGAAGGTCCAGGACCGGCTGCACGAAGTCGCGGGAGATGAGCTTGAGACCGCAGGTGACATCGGAGATTCTGGCGCCGGAAAAGAGAGACGTCAGGAAGGAGAAGGAGCGGTTGACGAGACGTCGAAGGTCCCACGCGGAGGAGCTGCCGCGAAAGCGGCTGCCGATGATGAAATCAGCCTCGCCCTTTTCGAAAGTCCTGATTAAGGACAGAAGGTCCACGGTTCGATGCTGGCCATCGGCATCAAAGAAAACGAAATAGTGAAAAGCTCTGGGCAACCCATAGTGAATGGCGGTACGCATGGCCTCCTTGTAGCCTAGATTGACGGGGTGACTCAGATAAGTCACGTCTGAGGCCTTCAGCACCTCAGCAGTTCGGTCGGAAGAACCATCGTCGACGAAGAGAAGATTCTCGGAGGGAATATACCGCTTCAACTCTTGAATCACGCCGGGTAGGCTAACTTCTTCATTGTACGCCGGAACGACAACCAGCCCGGTTACAGCCGAAGAATCAAGGGGAGCCTGATTACAATCTAGAGTGTGTCCTTCCATCAGCTTCTCCATCAATCAAGGCCTCGATATCGCCAACCCCGGGGGGTATACCGGCCAGTCAGTCGACCTTGCTAGCCCTGGCCTCATTCTTGCCTATTCGCCCCGCTTCCTCCGATCTCTCGCAAACCACGTCCTTTTCTAAAGCATTTTCGATGCCAGCACTGGATCCTTCAGCCCCGAAACTCTCGATCCCTTGAAAATGCTCCAACATCCTTCGTGTTGGGAATCCCCCGACCAACGTCGTGAACTCTTCCCAAGCAGTCTTGACATGGTAGTTGGCGATGAACCGGTTAGACCAGCTATCCTCCGTCCGCTGCCGGGCAGGTTCGAAATCCCACGGGTGGAAGTAGAGGATGGGTACCCTCCCTCGCTGCAGATCTCGCCGTAGCAGGCGTCTGGTCAGTCCTAGCGGATAGGCCCGAAAATAGAATCCTCCACCGTACGGGATCCGCACCGCTCCCAGCCGACAAACCGACGGAGGAATCTCCAACAGTCCCTGCCTCAACCAAAAGGGATCTGGTGGATTTCTCCAGGAACCGTACATATGGGTCGCTACCGGGGAATAGCGACGAGTCATACCTGAATCCAAGCTCGATCAGTTGGTCCCACAGCCAACCATCGGATAGCCTGGCAGACCAGGATGGAGCCCGAAATCCGTACACTGGCTCTCCTGTAAGATCCTCGAGTACCTGCTTGGAACGATGGATGTCTTCCTTGCATTCTTCCCTGTTGTCCGCCGCCATATGCAAATGCCGGTGTGAGTGTGAGGCGACTTCACATCCAGCGTCGACCATTCTGACGACGAGATCCGGATATTCTTCGGCGAGTTCTCCCACCACGAAACAGGTCGCCCGCTTCCGGTGTTCTTCCAGCCAATCAATCATCCGAGCGATGCGGCCTCGAAGTTTCCATTCGCGGGGCAGTCCGACGGCCGATAGATGGGAATGAAATCGCTCTTCGACATCGAAAGTGAGACAAAGTTCTACCGCCTCAGGATGGTGGCTGCGATCTGTCATCACGCGGGGATTCCTCCCTCCTCAGACGCTGCTCCAGGAAGGCCATACTGCGAGCCAGTTCAACGTACCGTGAATGGAGTTGATTGATCTGAATCGCCTGGTACAGAAGGTAGGCGATCAGGGATATCAGCCCCAGAAAAGTGATCCAGGACACCGGCACCAGGTTCCCCCAGATCAGGGAAAGCCAGTCAACGAGACGCGGCGACAGGGTGAATACCATTGCCCCCGCCAGAAGCGTCAACCAGAACAAGACCTGCCCGGAACCGAGCCGCCCCTGGGCAAAATTCCTCAGAATCCAGAGGATCAGAACAATCAGAAGGCTGCTGACAACGAGCTGGCTCTGGAAGTTCATAGTCCCTTGGTTGGACCGCCAGAAGTTTGCTGCCTAAAGACAGTAAGACTAAAGCTCCTGAGACGACCTCCCGAACTGTGTCGCCTGGGTCGCTTCAGGTCTGGTGTGAGAAATCCCGCGGTGGCGATTGTCGCATCAATATTCCTGCCTATTTCGGAGTACTGTATCGGCACGGGAAGCGTCTTCTTTAGTGTGTTTCTCAGTCCCAGGCGAGTGGCGCGGCGCCGGCCGCAATCAGCTTTTCATTTTACCATAACGACCCCCTTCGCCACTCGTACAGCAATACACCGAGGGGCCGTCTAAGAATAATTTGGGTGCGGCTCTTTTAGAACAGGCGATTCTGGTGCCGTCGAACGCAAGATGGACCTCTCTTACTATGGGAGCGGCGAAGGCATTTTGGGGTTGGGTAGTTGGGTGGGGCAGAACAATCTGACACGGAAGACCG
>JAKZYH010000420.1:0-7452 GCA_047514575.1 Acidobacteriota bacterium
ATCATCGCTTTGCGTTGTTGCCAACTGTCCGACCGTTGGGAGGAGTTCTGGGAGGCCCGCTCAGCAGGTTAGCGGACCATTACCCACATTCTTGACGTACACCCCCCGAGACAGGCCTGCTTGACAGAAGACTTAAGAACTGCTTATATTGTGTCCCTCGTGGGACAGTAACCGAGATTCCCGTGAAAGGGAGGTAAGCTCTTGGCCTTTGTGAGTATACAAGAGGGTGAACCGCTGGAGAGTGCTCTTCGCAGGTTCAAAAGAAAGGTTCAGCAGGAAGAGATCATCAAGGAAGCCAAACGGCATGCCTATTATCTCAAACCTGGTGAGAAGCGCCGGCTGAAGCAGGCGCTAGCAAGAAAGAGAGCCCGCAAGAAGTTTCTCAAGCAGCGGTACCACGCGTCCTAGCGAATTTCCAGAGCAAACAACATGAGCCCGGACGACGAGACTCTCGCGTTCGGGTTTTTTTTGTGTCTTGAAGGAGGGCCCACCTTCCACTGGAGCCCCGGCACGAAGCTCGGTTGAACTATGATTGGTGTGCTCGGCATCCTGTTCTTTCTTGGAGTGGCGTACCTCCTGTCTTCCAATCGAGCCGCAATCCGGTGGAGGACGGTTATCTCTGGGCTTCTGCTTCAGCTAATATTCTCACTGCTCGTTCTCAGGCTGGGCTTCGGGAAGCGTCTCTGGGCCGCAGGAGGAGAAGCGGTGACGCAGCTCATCGCTGCGGCAGACGAGGGGGGGCGCTTCGTCTTCGGGTGGTTGGCCGCGGATCCGAACCCCGACCATTTTGTATTCGCTGTCAGGGTTCTCCCTATCCTCATTTTTGTCTCAGGCCTGTTCTCCTGCCTCTACCATCTTGGGATCATGCAGGCCGTCGTGGGCGGAATGGCGCGGTTGATGACCCGAGTTATGGGTGTTAGCGGATCAGAATCGGTGGCCGTGGCCGCAAACGTATTCGTGGGGCAGACGGAGGCACCCCTCATTGTGGCTCCCTACGTACCCGAAATGACAGAGTCCGAGCTCATGGCACTGATGACGGCCGGCATGGCTACCGTCTCAGGGTCGGTACTGGGGGGCTACATTGCCCTGGGTATCCGACCCGATCACCTTCTCGCGGCAAGCTTCATGGCCGCGCCTGCCGCGCTCGTCATGGCAAAGATAATGGTCCCGGAGACGTCTTCGTCCAAGACGGCAGGGCGCGTGTCCTTCAAAATAGAGCGTACCTCAGCCAATCTAGTTGACGCCTTGGCCCATGGCGCCAGCCAGGGCGTGCGATTGGCGCTGAATATCGCAGCCATGCTCATTGCTTTCGTGGCGATGGTCTACCTGGCCAACGGAGTGCTGGCCGTGGCCTCTCGGATGCTGGGTTTGGAAGCAGCATTGGGGCTGACACCCACCCTGCAGCTGATCCTCGGTTATCTACTGGCGCCGCTGGCCTTTGTCATGGGGGTCCCCTGGGAGGACAGTCTTCAGGTGGGCCAATTGATCGGAGTGAAGCTGGTTCTGAACGAGTTTGTGGCCTATCGCGACTTGGCTGTCATGAGAGAGGCGTTAGGGCCGAAGTCTGAGTTGATTGCCACCTACGCCCTCTGTGGCTTCGCTAACTTCGGCAGCATCGGCGTTCAAATCGGCGGAATTGGTGGACTTGCACCGGAGAGAAAGTGGGAAGTGGCAAAGCTTGGGATGAAGGCTCTGCTGGCCGGCTCAATGGCAAGCTTTCTAACGGCCAGTCTGGCCGCCATGGTCTCCCCTTTTTAGTGTCCCCATCGGAATTGTGTCAGGGGTTCACACAGCGGACCGCTTGCCAATGGCCGAGAAAGTCGATGGGCGTCTTGGATTCAATCTTTAGCCCGCACTCCTCCATCAATGAGTGGACCTCGAGATCAGTGCGGAAACCGATCCGGTAGCAGAAGGGGGACACGAGTTTCTCAAGACCGCCCAGCAGCGCATTCTCACTGCAAAAATGGTTCAGAAAGACGAGGAATCCTCCACTCCTGCAGACCCTCTTCATCTCCAAAATGACCCGGACAGGATCTGGTACGGTGGAAATAAAGTAGGCAGCCAGGACTCGATCGAAGGAGTCATCGGGAAAATCGAGATGGGTAGCGTCCATCCTGAGAAGCTTTATATTCTCTAGCCCTAGTGATTTGACGCGCACGCGTGCCCTCTCGAGCATTTTCGCCGAGAGGTCGATCCCAGTGATCTCGACGTTTCTGGGAAGTGTAGGAATCGACAGACCCGTGCCGACACCAACCTCGAGCAGCTGGGACTGGGGAGAGAGTTCGAGGAGCCGCGGGGTCATTTCACGGCCACTGTTGACGATCTTCCCAAAGATCTGGTCATAGAAGTGAGAGTAGTAGTTATAGACCTTCTCAATGTATGCAACGTCGGCGCTCAATATGCTCCTCCTTGATGTGCCGACATTCTAGCACTATCCCCACAGGAAATCTTTCATTCCCGAAAGCCGGATGCCCTCCCGAGAATTCCCCGGAGCAGCCGGGATTACCATGCTTCGGGAGGACTCCTTCGACTGGTCAGAAACCGGGGGTATAATCGGTCAGCATCGCGATGTTCTTGCCGTGTGCTATCATCTGCGGCGTGACTGCTGTGTTCGACGGGCTCGAGCCGATCATCGATGCCGGGCCAATCCGAGAGCGCGTCGTTGAGCTCGGGCAGAGACTCGAGCAGGACTACCATCACACCACACCGCTGTTCGTGGGTGTTCTTCGGGGCGCCGCCATCTTTCACGCAGATCTCGTCCGGCAGGTCAACCTTGACCTCAAGATGGATTTTATTGCCTTGTCGAGCTATCGGCATGGGGCGACGTCGCCGGGACCAATACGCCTCATCAGCGATCTCGAGAGTAGCATTAGGGGTGTAGACGTCGTGTTGGTGGAAGATATTGTCGACACGGGTCTGACGGCGAGCCACCTGATCCAACTGCTGGGACGCCGACGCCCGGCTTCCCTGCGTGTCTGTACTCTTTTGTCAAAACCTAGCCGCCGACGAGTGGACGTGCCACTCGACTACGTCGGTTTCGAGATTCCGGACAGTTTCGTGGTTGGCTATGGTTTGGACTACTGCGAGAAGTATCGAAATCTTCCCTATCTGGCCACGCTGGACTCAGCGAAGCGGGAGCTAGGGAATGCGATCATTCCGGGGCAATCACCACCAGCGGAGACGAGCACCGCTCGCTAAGGGTCTGCGCAAGAATAACTTGGTAGAATTGGCGCTCAGATTTGCAGCAGATTTGGCCGCGAACGATTGAGCGAAACCGCAGGCGTAGCCCGGTCTACGCTGAGGGTTTCGCGATTGAGGAGCGGCCGAAGATGGTGTGAAGATGAGATGCCAAAATGCCAAGTTATTTTTGCGCAGGCCCTAAGTACCGCGTTTCATAAGCACGGCCACGTTTGAAATGCGGTACTAGGTAAACCAGGGGCCGCTAAGGCTACCGGGACAGCCCCACGATCGCCTAGCTCGCCACCTGGGCGGTGGGAACACTCGCATTGACGATCGTGCGAGACTATCATAAACATCACCATCAGAAGGTAAAGGTATGAGTTTGAGCCGGGACGCCGCCTGGAGATTACTGGGACGCCACACCAAGAGTCAGAGCCTGCTCCGTCATGCGATGGCAGCGGAAGCTGCCATGAGAACCTACGCGAGAAAGTTTGGTGATGATGACGAGGAGAAATGGGGTATCGTGGGGCTGCTACACGATTTCGACTACGAACAGAATCCGGATCCCAAAGACCATCCGCTTGTGGGGGCCCGGATTCTCGAGGAAGAGGGATATTCGGAAGAGATTATCTATGCGATCAAGTCGCATGCGGAGTATCTGAACCTGCCCCGCCAGAGCCGGATGGACAAGACGCTTTTCGCCGTCGATGAATTGTGTGGCTTTCTTACCGCCGCTGCGCTGGTCAGGCCGGGCAAACGAATCGCGGAGCTGCCAGTCAAATCCGTCAAGAAGAAGCTGAAAGACAAGGCCTTCGCGCGTGCTGTTCGCAGAGAGGACATTCGTCAGGGCGCAGCCGACCTTGGGGTTGAACTGGACGAACATATCCAGACGGTGATCCAGGCCATGTCGGAGATCGCCGCGGATCTGGGTCTGGCAGGAGAGTAGAAGAACAAGACCTCGGGTCTTGAACCGGGGCGCATCGTTGCCCCAGTTCCAGGAGAGATCAAGACAAAGCAAAAGGAGAGGCTTGATGGCAGAACAAGAAGGAACCATATCTGCTCTGTTGAAGGAAGATCGCCGCTTCCCACCGAGTGAGGCGTTCAAAGCCGACGCGCACTGGAGTGATCCTGCCATCTACGAGCAGGCGCGCAAAGCCCCCGAAGAATTCTGGGCCCAGATGGCCGAAGCGATTGATTGGTTCGAGCCGTGGAACCAGGTCCTGGAGTGGGATCCACCCACGGCCAAGTGGTTTATCGGTGGCCAACTGAACATCTCTTACAACTGTCTCGATCGCCACCTTTCTACTTGGAGAAAGAATAAGGCAGCCATCATTTGGGAGGGAGAGCCGGGTGATACCCGAGTCCTGACATATCTAGACCTCTATCGAGAGGTGAATCGTTGTGCGGCGACACTCAGGAGGTTGGGTGTCGAGAAAGGAGACCGGGTTGCGCTCTATCTGGGGATGGTGCCCGAGCTGCCCATCGCCATGCTTGCCTGCGCCCGCATCGGCGCGCCCCACAATGTGGTCTTTGGTGGTTTCAGCCCGGATGCCCTTAGTGACCGGATCAACGATTCGGATTCTAAGCTCTTGATTACCGCCGACGGTGCCTGGCGCAGAGGCAAGGTCGTCGCCCTGAAACAAAATGCGGATGCGGCCCTGGAGGGCTCGCCTGGCGTCGAAAACGTGCTGGTCGTCAATCGGGTCTCCGATCCCGCCGAGGTCTCAATGAAAGAGGGGCGTGACCATTGGTGGCACCTGGAGATGGAGAAAAGCGAAGGCGAGATCGTCGAGCCAGAGCACCTGGATAGTGAGCACCCCCTATACATTCTGTACACTTCAGGCACGACCGGAAAGCCAAAGGGGCTGCTTCACACCACGGGTGGCTACCTGGTAGGAGCACACACAACCACCAAGTACGTCTTCGATCTGAAGGATGATGATACCTACTGGTGCGCGGCAGACGTGGGATGGGTAACAGGTCACAGCTACATCGTCTACGGGCCCCTCTCTAATGGAGCGACTTCGATCATGTATGAGGGCGCGCCCGACCAGCCAGACAAGGGCCGTTTCTGGTCAATTGTGGAACGTTACAAGGTCAACATCCTGTACACTGCGCCGACCGCCATCAGGGCCTTCATGGGCTGGGGAGTGGAATATCCCGAACGGCACGACCTCAGCTCCCTTCGTCTTCTGGGTACCGTCGGAGAACCAATCAATCCCGAAGCCTGGATCTGGTATCGGCGCCACATTGGTTCCGATCGGGTTCCGGTGGTCGATACCTGGTGGCAGACAGAAACAGGGATGATGATGATCACTCCCTTGCCTGGACTGACCGATACCAAGCCGGGTTCTGCGACCTTTCCGTTCCCGGGGATCGAGGCGGACATCGTCGACAAGGCCGGCAATTCGGTACCGCAGGGAGGGGGCGGTTTCTTGATTCTGAAGCGGCCCTGGCCGGCAATGGCACGCACGATCTGGGGCGACCCCGATCGCTGGAAGGAACAGTACTGGTCGCAATATCCCGGCGTCTACTTCACCGGAGACGGCGCCAAGCGGGATGACGAAGGATATTTCTGGCTACTTGGACGTGTGGACGACGTGCTCAATGTCGCCGGACACAGGATCGGTACGATGGAGGTCGAAAGCGCCTTGGTGAGCCATTCTGCGGTAGCAGAGGCAGCCGTCATCGGGGTTACTCATGACATAAAAGGACAAGGGATTGCGGCTTTCGTCACCCTGCGAGCCGGGAACGAAGCTAGCGACGAGCTCATGCAGGAGCTGCGCCGCCACGTGGCTGAGAAGATCGGGCCCATCGCCCGTCCGGAAAAGGTCTTTCCAGCTTCCGAGTTGCCCAAGACGCGCAGCGGAAAGATCATGCGCCGGCTGCTTCGAGACGTGGCTGAAGGAAGAGTTCTAGGCGACACGACAACCCTGACCGACCCAGCGGTCGTGGACTCGATCAAGGAGCAATACGAAGAGAAATAGGCAACCCGCGGGATCGGGCCTGTCAGTCCAGGGGGACCACCCGGGTTCCTGAAGGTTTCAGACTCAGTCGAAGGCGGGGATGCCGGTGATGGCCTCTCCCAGGATCAGGGTGTGGATGTCGTGGGTTCCCTCGTAGGTGTAGACAGTCTCCAGGTTGGCCATATGTCGAAACACGGGATACTCGCTCAGGATCCCGTTGGCCCCCAGGATATCTCGTGCCAGCCGAGCTGCTTTGAGGGCGATGGCCACATTGTTTCTCTTCGCCAGTGAGATCTGCTCATGCCGTTCGCTGCCTAAATCCTTCAGTTGTCCCAGGCGATGAGCCAGGAGCTGGGCCTTGGTGATTTCGGTCAACATGTAGACCAGCTTCTGTTGGACCAACTGATGTGATGCGATGGGTCGATTTCCGAACTGAGTTCGCTCCAGTGCCCAACGCCGCGCAGTGTCATAGCAGGCCATGGCCGCCCCGATTGCCCCCCAGGCGATCCCGTATCGGGCTTGATTCAAACACATCAGGGCGCTCTTGAGCCCGACGGTCTCTGGCAGCAGGCTCGACCCATCGACGTAACAGTCATCGAGCACCAGTTCCGAAGTGACCGAAGCTCGAAGAGAGTGCTTGTTGTGATAGTCCCGGCTTCCGAATCCCGGCGCTTCTTTTTCAACCAGAAAGCCACGGATTTTCTCGTCATCGCAGCGGGCCCAGATGATCGCCACGTCGGCCAAACTGCCGTTGGTGATCCATGCTTTGGTCCCATTCAGGACAAAACCGCCGCGCTCTTCGCGGGCGACCGTCCTCAACCCGCTTGGGTTCGAACCAAAGTCAGGCTCTGTCAGACCGAAGCAGCCAACGGCGTGACCCGATTGTAGCCGCGGCAACCATTTCTCCTTTTGTTCCCTGCTGCCGAAGGTGTGGATGGGGTACATCACCAACCCACTCTGCACCGAAACGAAGCTCCTCAGCCCGCTGTCGCCTCGCTCGAGTTCCTGCATGATCAGCCCGTAGGCGATGCTGTCCAGACCCGAGCAGTTGTAACCTTTGAGATTGGCCCCGAAATAACCCAGCTTGCCCATCGGCTCGATCAGATGTGAGGGGAACTTGCCCTCCATGTAATGGTCCTCGATGACGGGCAGAACCTCTTCCTCCACGAAGCGGCGGACGCTCTCGCGAACCAACACTTCTTCGTCGCTGAGAAGGTCGTCGAGGTTCATGAAATCCGGGCTCAGAAACGCCATGTGGGGAATATAGCATAGGCAGATCTGGCCAGCCCAAAGATGTATCATAGAG
>JAKZYH010000421.1:0-5798 GCA_047514575.1 Acidobacteriota bacterium
AGGCCACCCCTCAACCTACCCCAGGGGGCCACGCCGCCCCAGCCGAAAGCGGAAACTGTCTTTTTGGCCAACTGGACCCGTTCCTGAACTTTCGGAATTGTGATCCCCATCCAACCCACGCTTCCAGACCAATGTGAGAGCGAAATTCTCAGAATGCGAGAGCTAGCAGCTAGTGGCGACGCAATGAGCAAGAGCATGTACCATAACATGTCCACAGGATTGGTCTTGAGATCCAGCACGGAAACTCTTTGTAGTGACAGGCGTCGATGGTTTCAGGTAGAGGAGGGAACTCGGATCGAAGTTCCCGAAGAGTGCAACCGAGGCAGAGCCGTCTTGAGCTCGAGCGGCCGGCTGGGTGGTTATGGAGACGAGTTCACCTGGCCGGGACCGATGCTCAGGGAAACAGTCACGACCTGAGCTTGATTCGCACTCCGCAGACGAGGGATGTCGAGAAGTACTTCTTCACGAATCAGTTGGCCAATGGCTGGTGTCGTCTCCGCCATCCTTCCAGCGGGGCAACCCTGACGCTTTCATTCCCGGTAGAACGCCTGCCCTATCTCATCTCGGGGTGGTGGTCGACGAAGGGGGCTCCGGGCCACAAGAGAAAGCCCCGGGACCTTGAGAGAACACGGGTAGAGGTTGTACGGGAAGTCACAACTTCTGATCCAGGAACTCGGTAAGGGAGGTAAGGTCTTGATTTGGGCCTACGGAGGCAGGAGGTTCACAGGGAGGATCCGCGATGACGAATGGCAGGAGAATGGACGGGAAGCGTGTTCTGGTCACTGGGGCCGGAACAGGAATCGGGAAAGGTGTCTCTCTCGAGTTCGCCAGGGAAGGAGCTGCAGTCGTTCTCCACTACTGTCACAGTAGCCAAGGCTGCGAAGCAGCCGTCGAGGAGATAGGTTCTCTTGGCGGGAAGGCCAAAGCCATCGGGGCCGACTTCCGCGACGTGCAGTCGATCCGGGCGCTGGCGACCGGGGCCGTCGATTTCCTGGGCGGGATCGACGTGCTCATCAATAACGCCGGAATCACCGCCAATCGGCCCTTTGAGGCAACCACGCCCGAGCACTTCGACACCCTCTTCGACGTCAACTTCAGAGCCATGTTCTTTCTGACCCAGGCTGTCCTGCCGGAGATGTTCAAGCAGGGGCGGGGCAATGTGATCAACCTGACCTCTGTTCATGCTTTTGGTGGGATGGTCGAGCACTCCGTTTATGCAGCCACCAAAGGTGCGATTGTCGCGTTTACGCGGGAAGTGTCACTTGAACTGATTCAAAAAGGGGTGCGAGTGAATGCCATCGCACCGGGCTGGATCCGCGTCGAAAATCAGGAGAAGGCACTGGGTTCGGATTTCGACTGGCAGGAGGCTGAAAAGACACTGCCTGCCGGCTTCATAGGAACGCCGTCAGACATTGGTCAACTGGCCCTCTTTCTGGCCTCAGATGATTCCCGCTTTATCATTGGACAGACCCTGGTCATTGACGGAGGGCAACTGTCAATCATGCCCAATACCGGTGATTTCCGACGTCCCACCGAGGTTCAGTTTGGCCGTGAGTATGTGAAAGACCTGGCGGATCGCTAAGCTGAAACTTAAAAGATTCCAAGGTACAAGAAACAAGATACAAACAAGTTCCAAACGATCGACTATCATCCACGAGCATTGGCGATCCGACAGATCCGCGAACGACTTGAGCCGTTAGCAAAACGAGCCCAGGTTCCGGCCGTCGAGGACGACGAAGAAGGGAGCGAGCTGGACAACTCTTCCCCACGGAGTGACCTTCCCCACGTAGTGACGCACGATATCGCCTATCCTCGGCCAAAGTTTCTTTCTCGAATGGGGCAGCACCGCTGGGGGGCCACTGACCTGAAACTCGGACGTGGCTTCGGTCTCCAGGCCGAAGTATTCTTCCGTCGAGCCGTTGACTCGACGAACGGCGGCCTGGAGACCGCCGCCACCGGGGGCTCGGGAACCGTCCGGCTACGTCAGCTTAGAGGCCGATTCGGGAGCGCAGCTCCGGCACTCCCGTAGCACCGGGTCTGAGGGCAATCAGGGCACCGGCTGCTGAGCCCCGTTCGTCCTTCTCCACAAGCGTCCCCGTGGTCACAAACAGCTGAGACAGATCCTGACCCCCAAAAGCGACGCTGGTAACAAACCTGGCCGGCAGTTCAATGCTGCGCTTGAGCCTGGCGTCGGGGCCGTACTGTACGACCTTCCATCCCATGGCCATCCCGATCCAGAGGTTGTCTTCGCTATCCAGGGTCATCCCATCGGCGATCCCGCCATCCGAGTTGAACTCGATGAAGGCTCGACGGTTCTGGGTGCGACCCGTCTCCCGATCGTAGTCGAACTTCCATACGACGTTATCGAGTGAGTCGATAAAGAAAAAAGACCGCCCGTCGGAAGTGAAGGCCATACTGTTGGGGATTCCAACGTCTTCCAGCACCACCGTATACGAGGCGTCACGATCCAACCTATAGAGTCGTCCGCTTCTTTGATCCAGATTGTCGAAGGGCATAGTCCCAGCGAAAACACGGCCCTCTGGGTCTACAGTGACATCATTGAAGCGCCGCTCGAGCTCAGCCGGGATAGTATCGACGATGGTGTGGACAATCTGACCACCCTCACAGACCGCCACCGTGAGGACGATCAGCTTGTCCTGCCGCTTCGCAACCTGAACGGCTTCCTCCCAATCGTGGATCCAAAGGATGCCGCTCTCTGTTTCAGATGCGGCCGTTAGAATGGTGGCAGCGAGACAGAGCAGGATGAAGCAGGTTGTCGCTCGTCTCTTCACGGGATTCTCAATCTGAACTATTTGCTCGTTCGAGGTCGAAGTCGCTGTGGCGCGAAAGACGCTGAGACTGAAGGTTTCCGGGACCCCACTGTGCTATTGTACCCATCAGTATCAGGATCCTGGCGGCGTGCTGGCTGTCCAACAGATTGTTCTCGAATTTGGTCGAGTTCTCTGATGATTCTGCCGAAGCATACCATCGCGGTGGCCCTTATTCTCAGCGTAGTCAGTGCTACCATCCTGGTCGCACCCGCCCAGGAGAAGCCACTGCCTACGCAACCCGAAGCCCTATACATTTTCCCCGCGGCCGGGCAGCAGGGCTCGACTGTGGAGGTAAGAATCGACGGGCAGACGCTAGCAGGCGCCCATGCCGTGTGGACCGACTGTGAGGACCTTCAGGCCCGTGTGAAACAAGTCGTCGAGGTCGATGGTCGAAGTGAGGAAGGGAGCGATCCTGCGGAGAAGCGGTTGACCCACCAGGTCACCCTGAAAATCAAGATTGGCCGTTCGGCCGGACTGGGCGGACATACTCTGCGGCTGGTTTCGCCGCGCGGCGTCTCCAACCCCATGCCCTTTCGAGTGAGCTCGGCAGTCGAGGCCGTCATTCTCGAAGACGAGAATCAGACCGGATCGGACAAGCCGATCGAAGGGCAGCCCATTGAATTCCCGCTGGCGATCAACGGGAGAATCTCCCGCACCCTGGGGGGCGAGGTCGATTATTACAGCTTCGATGTCGAGCAGGGCCAGGAGCTCGATTTCGAGGTTTTCTTTCCCCCGCTTGGCGGAAAGATGCTGCTCTACCTCTACCAACCGGCGGCCAGCTGGGTCGACCCGCATCGCCTGGTTCAGCTGGCCTTCAACGACGATCCCATCCTTTTTGAGAGAGGGTTGTTTGGTGCGCCCCCAGACCTGATCCTGCGGGCACGCCTCCAGCACCGGTTTACCCACCCGGGACGCTATCTGATCGCCGTCAAGGCGTTTGACGATCGAGGAGGGCCGGCCTTCGTCTATCAGCTTCGAGTCGCCCCTACTCCGGACCGCGATCTGGAGGTGGTGCATCGAGCTTGGCCGTCGGCGCACCCACGGACGGAGGATTGGGAAGAGCACCGATTCCACCGCCCGCTGACTGACGACCGCCTCCAGCAACTCGGTAGGCGGACCGTGCGGGCCCCGGCTGCGGAGGCTTCTCCCCCGGGAGCGGCTGGATCGGGGACCGCTGGCGAGCCGGCCTCGGAGGCCAGCCCCCGCCGAGTAGCTGTGACGCTGGATCTGAAGAAGAGGGTTGTGCGTCACCGGGCCTCGGAGGATTCCCAGGGCAAGGCCGAACCGGTACAGATCACGGAACTGCCGGCTCTGATCGAGGGCGTGATCGACCCGCCAGGGAAAACCGATCACTTCCGGTTCCGCGTCCATGCCGGTGAGGCACTGGCTTTCGAAGTCGAAACCCCGCGTCAGATCGTCCCCCGCTTCAATCCCTGGCTGCGAGTCATGGACGAGAATCAGGATGTGGTTTTCAGCTGCGTCTACAACCGGGTCGAGGGCAACAACGTGCAGCTGTTCCGCTACTTCGAGCCCAAGATGGTGTATACCTTCCAGCAGGGAGAGTACACGGCGGAGATCCGCGATCTGACCCGCCGTCATGGTGGTCCGGAGTTTGTCTACCGATTGATGATCCGACGCCAGGTCCCTCATATCGGGAAGCTTCAGCTGGACGTGGATCGGATCAACTTGGTCCAGGGCGAGGGCAAGCCGCTGATCGTAACGGCGGATCGTGAAGAGGGATTCGAGGGAGAGATCGCGCTGAGCGTGGACAATCTACCGGAGGGGCTGGAGGCACTTCCCACCGCCGTCCTTGAACCCCCGCGTCCGCCGGCCTTTGACGAGGGACAGAAAGAGATTTTTCGTCCCGAGACGCAGAAAGTGGCCATCAGCCTGATCGCCGACTCCGAGGCGCCAGCCACGCAACGTCCGCAGGTGGTCGGCATCAGCGCACGACCGATAGTCAACGGAAGACCGGGACGACCGATTCCGGTGGGCGAGGTGCTGGTGATGGTGCTGCCTCCTGCCAGCAATGTTGCCGCCGAAGCGGCTCGGAGAGAATAGACAGCAGAGGCTCTGACAGAAGGAGGAAGCGCTTTGGCTGTCGTCGGGAAAAACTGGTTTCGAGTCGTCGGGTCGTTGGCCTGGTGTGCCCTGGCATCGCCCTGGACGTTCGGCCAGGCTCCCGAGCTGATCTCCGTCCGTCTTTTTCCCTCCACCGCCACGCTCCAGGGCCAACCAGCCGCGCAGCAGTTCGTAGTGATGGGAAAGTACTCGGACGGCCTGGAAAGAGATCTGACCTCGGCATCCCACTTCAGTGTCCGCGACGCCGACCTGGCCCGTGTGGACGAGGCCGGTCTGCTCAGGGGATTGAGTGACGGAGAGACTGAGCTTCTCGTCGAGGTCGAGCAACGAAGTGCCTCGGCGGTGATTCGAGTCCAGGAGGCCCAGCGAGCAGCGCCCTTCAGTTTCGTGGACAGCATCACACCGATTCTCACCAAAAACGGGTGTAACGGCAGCAACTGTCATGGGGGCGTGAAAGGGCGGGGAGGCTTCAAGCTGTCTCTGTATGCGCTCAATCCCGCCGAAGACTACCGCTGGATCGCCCGGGGAGGCGTTTTCGACGTCTTGGTGATGGACACCGGTAAGCCGGAAATTCCCCGAGTCAATCTAGCCGAACCGGCTCAGAGCCTACTGCTGAAGAAGCCGAGCATGCAGATCCCCCATGGGGGCGGTCCCGTCATCGACACGGACTCGCGAGACTTCGCCACGTTGTTGCGCTGGATCGAAAACGGTGCCCCTTTCCAGACTGAGACAGAGTCCCACTCGAAAATCGTGGGCGTCGAGGTGTTCCCGACCGAAGTGGTGCTCGACGAACGGGGCACTCAACGACTGGTCGTGACGGCTCGACTCTCGGATGGCCGTCTGCGGGACATCAGCCGGGAAGTCCGCTACGACTCTCAGAACCCG
>JAKZYH010000422.1:0-17642 GCA_047514575.1 Acidobacteriota bacterium
CTTGAACCCAGGGTAGCTCGCTTCGCATTGCAACCCTGGGCTACCCGCAATAACGCCTTGGGCGTAGTTGATCCCATCTGAAATCAGGCAAAGTTTCTTTCTCGAATGGGGCAGCAGCGCTGGGGCGCCACTGACTTGAAACTTGACCCTGTGGTTAGCCAGTTCTTCGGCCCATGGCATTGACGTTCCAGTGTTCTTAGGACGCGCTCGCCCGGAGCACGTAGGGAAGAATGCCCTTATGCTGGAAATAGATCAGCTCATTAGGAGTATCGATTCGCGAGATGACCCTCACTTCCCTTTCGGTCCCGTCCTCTGAAATCACCCGTAGCTTGAGCTTCTGGCCAGGCTCCATCCCGTCGGATAGACCCAGAAGATCATAAGTCTCGGAGCCACTCAAGCCGAGAGTCTCCCGATTCTGGTCTTCCTCGAACTCCAGGGGTAGGACTCCCATCCCAATCAGGTTGCTCCTATGAATGCGCTCGAAGCTCTCCGCCAGCACCGCCTCGACACCGAGCAGAGCCGTGCCTTTAGCAGCCCAATCCCGAGAGGATCCTGACCCGTATTCCTTGCCGGCAATCACCAGCAGGGGCACCCCTTCATCCCGATACTTCATGGCGGCATCGTAGATCGAAATTGGCTCGGAACTGGACACGTGACGGGTGTACCCTCCTTCGATCCCGGGCACCAGGAGATTGCGAAGCCGAATGTTGCCGAAGGTCCCACGCATCATCACTTCGTGATTTCCGCGACGGGAGCCGAAGGAGTTGAAGTCACTGGAACGCACACCCTGATCCAGCAGATAACTGCCCGCCGGCCCCCCTTCCGGGATCGAACCCGCCGGCGAAATGTGATCTGTGGTCACCGAGTCACCCATCATCGCCAGCACTCGCATCCCGGTGATATCGTGAATCGGATCGGGCTCGGGCCGCATTCCCTCGAAGAACGACGGCTTGCGCACATAGGTCGACTGTTCTTCCCAAGCAAAGCGCTGACCGCTGGGACTGGGAAGCGATTGCCATCGTTCGTCGCCGCTAAAAACATCTTGGTACTTCCGCCGAAACATCTCCGGACTGATCGCCGTTTTCATCGCCTCCTCGACCTCCTGCTGGGAGGGCCAAAGCTCGCGAAAAAAAACATCCTGCCCATCCGAGTCCTGGCCCAGAGGCTCGCGGTAGAGATCGACAGTCATCGAACCGGCTAGGGCGTAGGCCACTACCAGGGGTGGAGAAGCTAGATAGTTGGCTCTGACATCGGGATTGATGCGCCCTTCAAAGTTGCGATTGCCCGAAAGCACCGAGCACACTACCAGGTCATCCTCTCGGACCGCCTTGGAAATGGACTCAGGGAGAGGGCCGCTGTTGCCGATACAGGTCGTGCAACCGTAGCCCACCAGATCGAATCCCAGCTGGCTAAGGTAGGGCATCAAACCGGCCGTCTCGAGATATTCACTCACCACCTTGGATCCCGGGGCCAGACTTGTCTTGACCCAAGGCTTCCGCTGCAAACCCTTCTCAACCGCCTTCTGAGCCAGCAGACCCGCCCCGATCATCACCGAGGGATTGGAGGTATTGGTGCAGCTGGTGATGGCAGCAATAACGACGGCGCCATTGCTCAACTCGAATTCTGCGGCATCCCCGTCCTCGCTCTGGACGCTCACAACCACATGGGGTCCAGCTCTACTTTTCCCCACTTCCGCCTCCTCAGCTCCCGATTCGGAGGGAGACTTGAGCAGCGTGGGAAGCACCTGTGCGAAGGCGCTCTTGGCCTGTGTGAGGGGGATGCGATCCTGGGGCCTCTTGGGTCCCGCCAGACTGGGTTCAACCGTGCCCAGATCGAGCTCCAGCGTCTCGCTGTACTCGGGTTCAGGGCTGTCGGGGGTGTGAAACCACCCCTGAGCCTTGGCGTAGGTCTCCACCAGCTCGATCTGTTCCGGGGGACGGGCCGTGAGGCGCAGGTAGTTGGAGGTCTCTAAATCGATGGGGAAAAGGGCACAAGTCGCGCCATATTCGGGGGACATATTGCCAATCGTTGCGCGGTCTGCCAGGGAGAGACCGGAAATACCGCTCCCATAGAACTCAACGAACTTGCCAACTACTCCCTTCTCACGCAATCGCTGGGTAATGGTCAGAACCAGATCTGTGGCGGTGGTTCCCTCGGGGAGTTGGCCATAGAGCTTGAATCCGACAACCTGCGGCGAAAGCAGGCTGATGGGCTGACCCAGCATGGCAGCCTCGGCCTCGATTCCGCCTACTCCCCAACCTAGAACACCCAACCCATTGACCATGGTGGTGTGGCTGTCCGTTCCGACCAGAGTGTCCGGAAAGCAGAGACGGCGGCCATTCTCCTCGGTTTCGAAGACGACGCGGGCCAGATACTCCAGATTGACTTGATGCACGATTCCCGTTGCGGGGGGCACTACCCGAAAATTGTCGAAGGCGGCCTGTCCCCAACGAAGAAAGGCATAGCGCTCTTGATTTCGCTCGAATTCCTTCTCGACGTTGAGCTGAAAGGATCGCCCGGTCCCAAAGAAATCTACCTGGATCGAGTGATCGATAACAAGTTCCGCCGGAACCTGAGGATTGATCCGCTCGGGCCGCCCACCAATTTCCGCCAGCGCATCCCTCATCGCGGCCAGGTCTACCACACTGGGGACACCGGTAAAGTCCTGAAGCAGCACGCGCCCCGGTCTGAAGGCGATCTCACGATTCGAAGAATCGCCTGGACTCCATCGGGCTAAGGCCTCAATGTCGGCGGCGGAAACCGTCACCCCATCCTCGTGGCGGAGCATGCCCTCCAGCAGGATCTTGAGGGAAAACGGGAGGTTGCTGACTCCTCCCACCCTCTTCTCAAGGGCCTCCAACCCGTAAAAATCGAGTTCTCCTCCGCTCGTTTTCAGGCTGGATCTAGAACCATAGGTGTTCAGACTAGATGCCATTTCAAGTGGTCCTCTTTATGTGTGCGAAGGGCCAAGGGTGCTGGTAGGAGTTGCGTCCAGACGGAGGGAGAGGGAGCCGGCTCGGTTGGGGAGCTCTCACTCAATCGAAGAAGGGCAGGTTCTTCGAAATGTCATTGAAGATCACAACGCCCATGAGAAGCACCAGGAAGATAAAGCCGACCTGAAAAATTCGTTCCTTTACTGGAAGACTTATGTCGCGGCCGATGAGCCCCTCGATGGCCAACAGGGCGATAACCCCACCGTCCAGGATGGGAATAGGGAACAGGTTGAATATACCCAGCTGAAGTGATATCAAAGCCATGAAACCCATCAGGTGGATAAGACCGCTGGACGCCGCGGCTCCCGAATAACGCGCGATCTCGATAGGACCCGACATCGTCTTCAGGGAGGCGCGCCCCGTCACAATCTTGCCCACGATGTAAAAGGTCAATGCCGTAATCTGAACGTTGCGCTCAAACGACTTCACTACGGCCTCCAATGGCCCGTAGCGCTCTATGGAAAGCTTGAGGAATTGCTTGCCCTTGATTCCTATCCGGACACCATCTCCCATTCTGACGGGAGCGATTGTCTTTTCGAGTATCTGCCCCTGACGACGGATCGTAAAGACCAAGGGCTTCCCCTCGCGGGCTTCTACGAAGGAAGGAATCTCGTAAAAACCGTTCGCCCTCTCGCCATCGAAGTCGACATAAAGGATTGCATCCCCTTCACGAAGGTCAGCCGTAGCGGCAGGGGAGGTGGGAGCGACTCCCTCTATCGACCAGGGAAACGAAGGACCCGCTCCAATTGTGCCCAGCTCGGAGGTTCCCTGGCTCGTCGTTGTAACCTCCTTTTCAACCAGGCTGCCGTCCTCTCGCTCCAGAGCCAATCTGAGGGTCTGATTAGGACTGGTAATAATGGCAGTTTCTACCTGAGCCCAGGCCGGAGTTGGCTCTCCATCGATCGAAACGATTCGATCGTTGAGCTGAATACCGGCGCGCTCAGCGGGAGAGTCAGGCGCGACCACACCAATAACTGCGGGTTGACCACGGTAGGCAGCTACCTCAACACCCACTGTGTAGTTCACGGCCAGTAGAAGCCAGGCAAGAAAGATGTTCATGACTGGACCAGCCACGGCCACGGCGAAGCGATGGAGTTTGGGACGGGAGAGGAACTCGGCCTCAGAACCGGTAAGTTCCTCGTCGTAAGTCTCTCCGGCCATCTTCACGTAGCCGCCCAACGGGAGCAGGCTTACACGATAGTCGGTGTCCCCTCTGGTAAAGCCAAGGATTCTAGGGCCAAAACCAAGAGAAAAGACTTCGACCCGAATGCCCAGAAACTTGGCAACCGCGTAGTGTCCAAGCTCGTGGACAAAGATCATGACACCCAGAACAAAGACGAAAGCGATTAAACTCGTACCAACTGAACTAATCAGATCCAAGAGGAGGGTCCCTCCTTAGTACCCACAGCAAAACCCGCCTCGCCGGCTGCTAGCTCGCCAAGGCCAACTGAGGTCGGGCTGAATCGACCGCGAGTGGAAAAGCAGTCGGGTGCAGTCTCAAATCGACTCATTTTCTCATTAAGGACGCTGCTTGAAGGCGCTGGGTTCCAAAAGATCAAGGGGGCTACACCTGTTGATTGTACATTCTGCGAGTCAGGTCCCGCAAATGAGGCCCTGGTCCCATAGAATCACGACGCAGCCATGCTGTGCACCGCTGCTCCCGCCGATCGGCGGGCCTCCTGGTCTTCAGCCAACACCGTATCCAGATCCAGAGCGGAGCCGGCACGATGTCGGCCCAGCGTCTCTTCGACGATTCCCGCTATCGCGGGAAACGGTATCTCACGCCTCAAAAACGAATCAACCGCAACCTCATTCGCCGCATTGAGGACCGCGGGATAGGTCCGACCCAGCTCGAGAGCCTCGCGAGCAAGGCGCAGACATGGGAACTTATCGGCATCCGGAGGAAAAAACTCAAGAGATTTAATGGAGAAAAGATCGAGATAGGGCAGCGCTGAATCCCAACGCTCCGGATAGGCGAGAGCATAGACGATGGCGAGACGCATGTCGGTAATGCTCATTTGGGCCAACAGGGTGCCATCGACGAACTCGACCATGGAGTGAATCGTTGACTGGGGATGGACGACGATCGAAATCCGGTCCGCCGGAAGAGCGAACAAGTGGTAGGCCTCGATCACCTCAAGGCCCTTGTTCATCAAAGTCGCCGAATCAACGGTGATCTTTGGACCCATTTCCCAGGTCGGGTGATTGAGCGTCTCCTCGACACTGACCGTTTCCAGCTCCTCTTTGCTTCTGCGAAAAAATGGCCCACCGGAGGCGGTCAGGAGCAGCCGCCGCACCTCCTTTTCACTCGTCTCACCCAAACATTGGTGTATGGCACCATGCTCGCTGTCGACGGGTAAAAGGCGGGTTCGGCGCGCACCTACCTCACGCATGATAAGCTCCCCGGCCATCACCAACGTCTCCTTGTTGGCCAGGGCTATATCCTTGTTTTCGAGAATGGCTTGGTAGGTGGGCAGCAGGCCGGCACCACCCGTAATCGCCGCCACAACCATGTCAGCACTCTTCTGCGTGGCCACTTCGACCACACCCTCGGCTCCAGCTACGACTCGGACTCCAGGCAGCTGCTCGCGGAGATAGGCTGCTCCCTGATCGTCCTCGAGTGCGATCACTTGTGGCCGATACTTTTGAGCTTGCTCGAAAAGCAGCTTGGCCTGTTTTCTGGCTGCCAGGGCGACGATCTGAAATCGGTCAGGGTAGAGATCCACTACGCTCAGAGTGCTGCGTCCGATGGAGCCGGTAGAACCGAGGATCGCCAGTCTCTTCATGATGACGGGTCATTCTAGCAGAAAGGATAGGGCGTAATAGGTGGGCAAAGCGAACAGGAAACCATCCATCCGGTCCAGCAAACCCCCGTGACCGGGAATCGAGGATCCGCTGTCCTTTACACCGGCTCCTCGCTTGATCGCTGACTCAAAAAGATCTCCCATCGTCGCCACCGTCCCCAGCAGCAGAGCCAACAGGCCCAAGAATAGCGGGGTCTTCTGCGGCAGGAAAATGCTGCCGTAAAGCAGCGAAAAAAGGACACACAAAACCATCCCTCCTAGAAAACCCTCCCACGACTTCTTGGGGCTTATCCGAGGGGCCAGCCGATGCCTCCCCCAACGCCTCCCTACCAGGAACGCTCCGATGTCTGCTACTGACACCGTCAGCAGAATCAGCAATAACTCGTGGGGCTGTTGCTGATAGGAAACCGCAAGGCACACAGGGAAGCCTAAATAACAGAGACCGAAGACGTGACCTGCGGCCGAGGGAAATCTCCACTCAACGTCACTGATGGTGAGGCTAAGCGTCATGAGAACTAGAAAGGCAAGGAAAAGATAGGCAGTGAACCAACTCGACTGAAACACCCAGATCCACGTCAGTAGCAGGCCCAGGAAGAGGCACATCCATCCCAACCTCCCCGACTCCCTGATGGTGTCCGAACGAGTCTCGGTTCCACCCAGCGAAAGAGATGTCCCCTCTGGCGTAGCAGTCTCGGTGTCGACACGGGAGTCGAATTGATTCCGCCTGTGATAGCCCTCGAGCAGCTGGAAAAACTCTCGAAATGCAAAGAGTAGAACCAGGTTCAGAAGCAGAAGAAAGAGCGTCTGGGGTAGGTACAGTATCGAGGTAAAAGCCAGGGCTGCGAGTACCGCTCCGCTGACAACGCGTGGAATCATCGGGAGCTTTGGAACTGCGCGGACATGATTCCCCCGTACCGCCGTTCCCGCTTCTGGAAATCGAGGATGGCTTCCAGCAGATGGATACTGCGGAAGTCCGGCCACAACACGTCCGTCACGTATATTTCCGAGTAGGCTATCTGCCAGAGTAGAAAGTTGCTCACTCGCATCTCACCGCTGGTACGAATCAACAGGTCGGGTTCTGGCAGCCCAGCGGTGTAAAGATTCTCCTCGATGTCCTTCTCCCGAATCCTACGTCGGCTCCCTTTCTTGTTCAGGGCGTTGAAGGCGTCGACCAGCTCGGCTCGACCTCCATAGTTCAGGGCCAAAACCATCTCCATGCCTCGATTGAATCGAGTCTCGGTCTCTACGTGTTTCAGGGCGCGTTGGACAGAAGAAGGAAGTGCATCAACGCGACCGATCGTCTGGAAACGGATATCGTTCTCCTGGATCTCAGGGAGTTCCTTTCGGAGGTACTCCTTGAGCAGTTCCATGAGGGTGTTGACCTCGCTGATCGGGCGCTTCCAGTTTTCTGCCGAAAAGGCGTAAAGGGTGAGAACCTGAAGCTTGAGTCTAGCGCAGGTCTGGACCGTGGCTCGGACCGACTTGATCCCAGCGGAATGTCCCTCAACCCGCCGCAGACCTCGCTGTTCTGCCCAACGACCGTTCCCATCCATGATGACGGCGACATGGCGGGGGAGCCGGCTGGGGTCGAGGCCAACAATCAGGCGAGCTTCAGGGCTTTCGGGATCCAGAACACTACGGAAGTTGTCGAGTAGATCAACCATGCATCTGCTGTGTAATCTATCAGGGCTCGGGCCGAAATTCCAAGATACAAGGAACAAGATACAAACAAATCTCAAATTCCAAGCACCAATTGGGGAGTCGAGCCAGCTTCGCAAGTCACGCGGTTACTTGGATAGTGCAGCACCAAGTCCCGGTCGCTCCGGTCATTTGTATCTTGCTGCTTGGAATTTGAGATTTGTTTGTATCTTGTATCTTGGGATTTATTCATCTCTCTTGTGATTTACTCACGAGGAATACCAAACCCTTGCCAGATAGAGCCCCTCTGCCGGAGCCGTCGGGCCTGCCCGGCGCCGGTCTCGGCCCTTGAGGATCTCCGGCATGTCCTCGGGAGGGCGCTTGCCCAGACCTACCTGGACCAGAGTTCCCACGATGTTTCGGACCATGTGGTGCAGAAAACCCTTCGCCTCGATCTGATACTCAAGGGAACGGCCCTTTCGCTGCCAACGGGAAACCAGCAGATTCCGAGTCCGATTCTTGACTCGTGTAGTCGAGGCAGCAAAGCCGGTGAAATCGTGGCGGCCACGAATCGATTCTGCGGCCCCTTGCATGCGCTCGAAGTCCAGGGCCGGGAAAACCTGATACACACGCCCTTGGAGAAAAGGCGAGAGAATCGGACCATTGTAGATCCGATAGACATAGCGCTTCTTCACAACGTCCCTTTGGGCGTGAAAAGAGGGTGGGGCGACAACCAGCCGCAGCGCCCGGATATTCGTCGGCAGCAGACCGTTTAGGCTGCGCAGCAGCCGTTTGCTACACCAGGGCTTCTCCAACCGAAAATGGGCAACCTGGCCCAGAGCATGAACACCGGCATCGGTCCTTCCGGAGCCCACGACCGCAGGTGATTCCCCAGTCAATCGGGTCAGGACAGATTCGATGGTTCCCCCAATGGTCGGTTGATCTCGCTGCACTTGCCAGCCCGCGTAACCGGTAGCCAGGTACTGCAAGACTACTTTGTACTTCGTCATTTTCGACTCCTATTGCCTCACCACAGAGCGGTTTACGAAGGCCCTTCCCATGGTACAATAACCGCCAAAATCACCATCGGAGAATACGGTTATGTCAGGACATTCCAAGTGGAGCTCGATCAAACACAAGAAGGCAGCCACCGATGCCAAGCGAGGCAAGGTGTTCAGCAAGCTGATTCGGGAGATCACGGTGGCGGCCCGAATCGGAGGTGGCGACACCGACTCCAATCCCAGACTCCGCACCGCGGTTCAGACAGCCAAGGGTAGCAATATGCCTCTGGACAATATCGAGCGCGCCATCATGAAGGGCACCGGGGAACTCCCGGGGCAAAACTTCGAACCGTTTGTCTATGAGGGCTACGGACCCGGTGGCATCGCGATCCTGGTGGATGTCTTGACGGACAACAAGAATCGGACCGTCGCAGAGCTGCGACACATTTTCACGAAGAGCGGGGGCAACCTGGGAGAGACAGGAAGCGTTCAGTGGATGTTCGAGAAGAAGGGCTACATCTCGGTCAACGCTGAATCGGTATCAGAAGAGGACCTGCTCGAGATAGTTCTGGATGCAGGAGCTGAAGATCTCAAGAGCGAGGGCGATAGCCTGGCTATCTACACCTCCTTCGAGGACTTCTATCAGGTGAAGACGAAGGTCGAAGAGGCCAACATCCCGATCGAGTCCGGCGAGCTGACGATGCTTCCGCAGAATGCGGTCGCGGTCGAAGGCAAGCAGGCCGAGAAAACTCTCAAACTGATGGAAGCCCTGGAAGAACAAGACGACGTCCAGAGCGTCTACGGGAATTTCGATATCGACGAAAAGGAGATGGAGGCGCTCCTGAATTGACGAAGTCCCAGGGGCCTGGCAGCAAAGAGCAAATCCAGACAAGGTATTTTGAGTCAATGTGATTCCGAACACCCGATCTCTTTGGGGGTGCCCCCACGCGATCCACCACCCCACTCTTCCTCACAAACAGCAACATTTTCTGGACTCTTTGAAGTTGGATAGGGGTCCTGATCGACTACGTCGTAGTTCTCCTGCTGCTGTCGGTGGGCAGACACTCAGGGTTAACCCGGATTTCTCATCGCTTGTCGTAGCGAGGCGCCGCAAGGGCCGTCCTGGCAAGGCTTGCGACCGAGGCCCCCGCAGTCGTACTCGTGCAGTACGTCGAGGAGGCCGACGGAGCGTAACACAGCCAGGGCGGATGATTGCGGCGACGCAGTAGACCAGCGATGAGAAATGCGGGTTAAAGGTAATATGCGGGAAAATAGCAGGGTAGAGAAATATCCATGAAATGGAACGTGTATCTGTCCGGCGAAATACACAGCGACTGGCGACAGCAACTAATTGATGGTGCCAAAGCCCACGATCTGCCTGTGATCTTTACGTCTGCCGTGACAGATCACGAAGCCAGCGACGCGGCTGGCGATCTACTTGGGGCCGAAACCAGTCGTTTCTGGCACGACCACAAGTCGGCGAAGGTCAATGGGATGCGTACCAAAACACTCATCGAAAAATGCGACGTTGCTGTCGTACGCTTCGGAGACAAGTACAAACAGTGGAATGCAGCCTTTGACGCTGGGTACTGTTCCGCCATCGGCAAGCCGTACATCACACTTCACGATGAAAACATCATCCATCCGCTCAAAGAAGTGGATGCCTCTGCCATGGCCTGGGCGACAACCCCAGCGCAAGTCGTTGAGCTACTCAAATATGTCATCAGCGCGAAATGACCAGGGCTGCGCCGGATCGTCCAAGAAAGAAACTTCGAAGTACCTGTAGAGGATTCTCAAAGGAGAATCAAAATAGAGGTCAATCCCAACGGGATTGCGTCCTGTAGCCCAGGGTTTCCCAACCCCGGGGGAGCCGCCCGCCTTTGGATGTCATCCCTGAAGGGGATGCGTCCACGGGGAATTTTGCTGTTGTCCGACTCTCTCCTCGGAACTTGGTGTCATACTGCTAACGGGTCAAGTCGTTCGCGGCACTGCCGGACTTGGCTTCGTCCTACTGGTAGTTCACCCCTTCACGGCGGGGTTCCCTGCAGCAACATTTCGGCACTGCTCACTGCATCACTGCATCACTGCTCACTGCATCACTGCTCACTTTTCAGGGGCTGGCTTGATTTCGTTGCGCCGGCTAGAGTGACGTCCCAACCCCCAGTTTATCGGCGATCTGGGCGAGCTCCGACCACGTCGTGTGCTCGATCTCAATACCCTTGTCCAGTCTCTCTCGCTTGATCGAGCGTTGCCGTTCACCCGGGATACGAATTTCGTCAAAACCCGGTGCGACAGGGACCGATCTGATCGCATCGATAAGCCCTTGGACGTGGGTGTTGAACCGGTCTCGATTACTTACGGCATCGACGTCCATCAGGAGAAGAAAGATACCTTGTGCATCTCTGCCTCCGCTGCCGCTGCAGCCCGCTCCGCTCAATGCTCCCGCCAGGATATCGACCATCAGACCGAGGGCGAAGCCCTTGTGTCCTGCAACAGGTGAACCAATTGGCAGCACGGCACCGGGGGGGATGCCGAAGAAATCCTGGGGGTCGTTCGTGGGCCTGCCCTGGGAATCGATGATGACACCGTGCGGCAGCGTCTCTTCCCGTTTCATGGCGACCTGGATCTTGCCTCCTGCCCAAATGCTAGTGGACAGATCGATCCCCAACGGCTCACCGCCTTCCCAGGGAAACGAGGCGGCAATCGGATTGGTGCTCAGCAGCGGGTTTTTTCCGCCCCAAGGTGGCACATGCGGATTTGCGCCTCCGTCATTGATCATCATGATTGCCACGAAGCCCTCCCTCGCGGCATGCGCAGTGTACGCGCCGAGACGCCCCACGTCGTTGCAGTTGAGCACTCCGGCATAGCACACTCCCTGTCTGGAGGCGCCTTCGATGGCCAGACGCAGGGCTTCGCCGGACACCACTTGGCCGAATCCCCAATCCCCGTCAATCGTCAGCGACGACGGGGATCGGCGGATCACCTCGATGCTGGCATCGATATTGATCTCGCCTTCTTCGATCGCTCTGACGTAACGCGGCACTCGAACAACCCCGTGCGAGTCGTATCCAACGAGGTTGGACTCCACGAGTTGATCCGCCACCAGTTCCGCTTCCTCGAGACGAACATTCTTGGCCTTGAGGACGTCGGCTACCAGTGTGCGCAGCTTGCAAGCTTGAATTAGCATTCTGTCGGGCACCTCATTTAAAGGAGTGCGCCGAGGTACTCTCGGCGTGGCTGCGACTATCCGACGCAATTGTATACCAGGCCGTTAGATCCGTCGCCGTCCGAGGCCTCGGTGCCTCATCTTCGTTCCGTCAGCTAGGACGAGTATCATTTCCCTGTGATCATCATGGGCGTCGACCCTGGTAGCCGGATCACTGGCTACGGGGTCGTTTCGAGCCAGGGAAGCCGCCTTCAGTGTGTCAAATACGGCGCCATCAAGGGCTCCAACCTCAGTAGAGGAGCACCTTTCCCAGAGCGTCTCAGAAAAATTCACGAGGAGCTGGCCACGCTCCTCGAGCAATACTCACCCTCCGTGGTTGCCGTCGAACAGGTTTTTCACGCTGTGAACGCCCGGAGCGCCCTCCAACTGGGCCATGCCCGTGGAGTGATCCTTCTGGCAGCCGCCCAGTTGGGAATTCCCCTGGTTGAGTACTCTCCGTTGGAAATCAAGAAATCCGTATCCGGATACGGAAGGGCGGACAAGGAGCAGACCCAGACGATGGTTCGCATCCTGCTGAACTTGAAGGAAAAACCCAAACCCTACGATGCCTCGGACGCGCTGGCAGTGGCCCTCTGTCACGTCTTCAATGAATCGCCAATTCAAAGGGCCCGCCTCGGCTCAGGCCGTGCCCCATAACTTTATTCCGAAATGGGTTTGACAAGGGTGGTGGGTTTTTATACCCTGCCGCCACTACATCGACGTCGATCCTGGCGTCCGATTTCAAGGGGAGGAGACGGTGTTTTTTAGGGGAGGTGAAGGAGCATGCAATGGCGAAGCATCTTTGTTGGATCCTGTTCGTCCTCTCATTTACCGGAACTCTAAATGCAGGAGGAGTGATCGAGGCACCGCTCCCACTGGAGCATTTCCAGTGCTATCCCGTCCTCAGAGCCAATCCCGAGGTTGAGGCTGGCGTCGGACTATTCGATCAGTTCACTCTTAGCCTCGGCACTAACCTCAGCGATCGGTTCGAGAAGGTACGCGTCCTGGGAGCGAGTTGGTTCTGCAATCCCACCAGAAAGCTTCACAACGGACAGGCGTTCGATGTCCGAGACGTCAGACAGCATCTGACCTTCTACTGGACACGTGCTGAAAGGCGCGAACCACAACGGGTGGTTAAGATCCAGAATCAGTTCGGCGAGCAGTCGTTGCGACTCCATGAGTCCCTTTTTCTGGCTGTACCGACCAAGAAGGCTGATCACGACGCCCCTCTGGGCCTTGATCACTTCAAGTGTTACAGAGCCACTGGAGCCAGAGTCAGAAGGCCGAGGGTGGGCTTGAGTGATCAGTTCATTCTGCCCGTGACCCGTCATCGAGTGCGGACGCCCGTGGCATTCTGCAAGCCGGTTGAGAAGCTGCACACGGATTTCATTGTCCCGATCAGAAATGAAGAGTCACACCTGACCTGTTATTCCATGACGGCTGCCAATACGTTTGTTGGCCGGACCGAGATCAGCAACCAATTCGGGTCCCAAGGTTTGTTGGTTGGAACGCCTCGCGTCCTCTGTGTGCCCACTCGAAAGCATGGGTTCGAATTGATTCCGCCACCAGATGGCACCGTGGGAGCAGGACTGCGTACCCGATAGATCTTGAAAAGTCACTCCAGAAGAGCCAGTCTCCAAGCCGGCCAGAAAAGCTGGCCTGGGGGTTGGCATGCTGGCGTCTCGCCGTTCGAGTTCCGGCTGAAACGCGATCCGCTGGGAAAGCAGCTTCTAGAAAATCACGGATCGTCGCCCGAGCCCTGATACTTCCCGACCCGCGAGTGCGCGGGACGAAGCAGCTGATCCCCAAAGCGATAGCCTTGCCGGATCACCTCTACCACGTGATTATCCAGCTTGGGGTCTTCCACAGGGACGACTCCGACCGCTTCCGAATGGTGAGGATCAAAGGGCTGTTCGAGGACATCGATTGGCTCGATTCCTGCGGCCTTGAGCTTCTGGAGAAAGAGCTCCAGGTTGAGCTGAATCCCTTTCTTGAGCTCTTCCAGGCTGGAAGTCTGCTCGAAAGCCTGCAGGGCCCGCTCAAAGTTGTCGATGACCTCTAGAAAGCCTCGGAGCAGGTCCATCTTCTGCTGCTCCAACCGCCGTTCCATGTCCTTGTCAAGCCGAGCTCGAAAGGCCTCGTTTTCAGCCTCCAAGTCCTCAATTCGCTCCTGGAGTTTTCGCTCGGCGAGCTCGGTACGTGCCTTCAGCTCCTCGACGAAGGAGGGATATCGCTTCTCAGGCGGCGGCGTCCGCTCGAGCAGATCTTCGTCTTCCAGCCAACTTCGACGATCGGTTATCTGGAAAGAGTCTCCGTCGCTGTTTTCTTCCATTTCTCTCTCCTTCCCTCTCGAGGACGCTACCTTCGTACCCGGATCATTCTAGCACGAAGAGTGCCCTCCAAAGCGCCGGAGTAGAGGGGTAAAGCTCCAACCAGACCGTTGGAAGCAGTACCCCATGTGCCCTCCTTGTAATCACCCCGACTGAATCCTATAACAAGAACTGTCTTCGGCAGCAGATTCTGTGTATCACAGATCGCTGCCGGACAAATTCAGAGCAGAAAGTCAAGGAGGCTACAGGCACGATGGATATGAATCACCTTACAGAGATGGTTCGGAGTGCCTTGAACTCGGCCCAATCCAAGGCATTGAGTCACGGCCATCAGCAAGTAGACGTAGAGCATCTGCTGGCAGTTCTCTTGGAACAGGAACGGGGACTCGCCGGCTCGATCTTGAACAGATCGGGGGTACACGTCCCAGGGCTACAACAGCGGTTGGAGGATGAGCTGAACCGTTTGCCCCAGGTTTCGGGTCCCTCCGCCTCCCCCGACCAGGTCTACGTCACGCCCCGCCTCAATCTGCTGCTTTCAGAGGCGGAAGAGGAGGCAGGGAGACTGAAGGATCAGTACCTTTCGGTCGAGCACCTGTTACTGGTCATGGCGGACGACAAAGGCATGGTGGGGCGGATGCTTCGGGATTCAGGACTGTCACGCGAAAGTCTGATGCAGGCGCTTCGGGAGGTGAGGGGAAGTCAACGGGTGACATCGCCTAATCCGGAAACCACCTATGCGGCACTGGAGCAGTACGGGCGCGATCTGACTTCGGAGGCGTCCCAGGGAAAACTCGATCCGGTGATCGGCCGGGACGACGAGATTCGGCGCTTGATGCAGGTTCTTTCTCGACGTACCAAGAACAATCCAGTTCTCATCGGGGAGCCGGGTGTAGGAAAGACGGCGATCGCAGAGGGTCTCGCGCAGCGCATCGTACGCGGTGACGTGCCGGAAGGCTTGAAGCACAAACGGGTCATTTCGCTCGACATGGGCGCGTTGATCGCTGGCGCCAAGTACCGGGGAGAGTTCGAGGAACGACTCAAGGCAGTCCTCAAGGAAGTCCAGGATCAGCAGGGAGAGGTCATCCTCTTCATCGACGAGCTTCACACCGTAGTAGGTGCAGGTCGAGCCGAGGGGGCGATGGATGCGGGGAACCTGCTCAAGCCCATGTTGGCCCGAGGGGAGCTCCACTGCATCGGAGCCACCACCCTCGACGAATACCGTAAACACATCGAAACAGATGCCGCCCTCGAACGCCGATTCCAGCCAGTCCTGGTCAATCAACCCTCGGTCGAGGAGACGGTCTCGATTCTGCGTGGTTTGAAGGAGCGTTACGAAGTCCACCATGGGGTGCAAATCAGGGATTCGGCACTGGTCGCTGCAGCGGTCCTTTCCAACCGCTATATCTCGGATCGCTTCCTGCCTGATAAGGCGATTGATCTGATGGACGAGGCAGCGGCTAAGCTGAGAACCGAGATGGATTCCATGCCTGCGGAGCTGGACGAAGTTCAGCGCCGGGTCATGCAGCTGGAAATCGAACGGGAAGCACTCAGAAAAGAGTCCGACGACTCGTCGAAGGAACGTCTCTCCAAGCTGGAGAAAGCCCTGGCTGAGGACAAGACCGAGGCCAAGGCCCTGCTGGCTCAATGGCAATCGGAACAGGAAGCCGTCCAGCGCCTTCGGTCGGTCCGCGAACAGATCGAGCAAACCAAGGTGGCGATTGAGAGGGCCGAACGCGAGTACGACCTGAACCAGGCCGCGGAGCTCAGATATGGAAAGCTGGCGACGCTGGACCAGCAGCTTCAGTCCGAACAGGAGGCTTTAGGCCGGCGACAGGGTGTCGCACCGCTGCTGAAGGAGGAAGTGGCTGAGGATGACATCGCCGAAGTCGTGAGTCGTTGGACAGGAATCCAGATCTCAAGGTTGTTGGAAGGAGAGATGCAGAAACTGATGAGCCTTGAAAAGGATCTCCGGCGACGTGTGGTGGGGCAGGACGAGGCGGTACACGTGGTCGTTGAGGCGGTGATTCGAGCGCGTTCCGGACTCAAGGACCCCAACCGGCCCATCGGGAGCTTCATCTTTCCCGGACCCACCGGCGTGGGAAAAACCGAACTGGCCCGAGCACTGGCCGAATTCCTTTTCGATGATGAACAAGCCCTGATCCGAATCGACATGTCCGAGTATCAAGAAAAGCATGCCGTAGCCCGACTCATCGGCGCCCCACCCGGCTATGTAGGATACGAAGAGGGAGGGCAACTCACGGAGGCAGTCCGGCGGCGGCCTTTTTCGGTGATTCTGTTCGACGAGATCGAGAAGGCCCATTTCGATGTGTTCAACGCGATGCTGCAGATCCTGGACGACGGCCGCCTAACGGACGGAAAGGGTCGGACGGTCGACTTCAAGAACACCATCATCATCATGACTTCGAATGTGGGAAGCAGTCGCATTCTTGAATACTCAGGCGCACTCAGTGGGGACGGATACGCAAGAATGAAGGAAGCGGTTCTGGAGGAGCTCCGCCGCCAGTTTCGTCCGGAGTTTCTGAACAGGATTGATGAGAGTATCGTTTTTCATGCTCTCGCCGAGTAACACCTGAAGGAAATCGTTGACATTCAGATGGTTCAGCTGCGGCTGCGGCTCGCCGAGAGACAGATGGATCTGGAGCTGACCGAAGACGCCCGCTCCCACCTGGTGCGTGTGGGCTACGCCCCCAACTACGGAGCCCGTCCACTGAAGCGAGCCATTCAGAGAGAAGTTGAGAATCCACTGGCTCGTCTCATCGTCTCGGGCGAGCTCAGGGAAGGGACCTATCTGTTAGTGGACTACGAGGCCGCGAAGCAGGAGCTGGTGTTCAGCCAGGGGCCGCTGGCGGCGGCTAACGCGGGGGCTGAGTAGCCAAACTATGAGAATTTCTGAGAATCTCTAAGTCCCAGACTTCAGATCAGTTCAACCACCTGGGTAGGGAGTAGACCGCCGGATCGTACCGTAAAAAAACTTCTTCTCCCAACCGGAGCCCCTCCCCTACGCCGAAGTAATTGCGCGTAGCCCAACTATAAGGGTTGCAATGCGAAGCGAGCTACCCTGGGTTAGAGTCGCCTGTCTTCTCTACGCTGAAGGCGTTGTTGCCAACACGTTGCCGGTCGGCAATAACCCCGTTGGGGTATGGGCACTTTGCGATCTGGACCCAGGGTAGCTCGCTTCGCATTGCAACCCTGGGCTAGGCGCAGTAACACCTTCGGTGTAAGAAATGTCTCAGATACGCCCATCCCTCACCAAATTAATCGTTTACGTCTTTCCTACCCCAGATCTGAAAATCAAGTTTCAGGTTAGCCCCGCCACCGGCTGCGGACCGCCGGATCATTCGAAAAAGAAACTTCGGCTGGCGTGGTGGTGGCTTCCAAGCCGCCGTATTCCTTCCGTCGAGCCTTTGGCTCGAAAAACAGCGGCCTGGAGGCCACCGCCACGGTTTTTAGACAATAGTCTGGAGAATTCCCTATCCAATTTTAGATCAATGGTTTACGTCCCTTTTCCCGTAAATATTCGGTAAACCCATAATCGAGCAATGACCAACGGGCGATGCTCTTGAAGGACTCAAGTTGAGCGAAGTAATCTGCGGAAGTGTTTGCTCAGAGGGTAGAGCCAGATGCCCTTGGTGGGCAGATCGGCCTTGTGG
>JAKZYH010000423.1:0-4016 GCA_047514575.1 Acidobacteriota bacterium
CCACAAGGCCGATCTGCCCACCAAGGGCATCTGGCTCTACCCTCTGAGCAAACACTTCCGCAGATTACTTCGCTCAACTTGAGTCCTTCAAGAGCATCGCCCGTTGGTCATTGCTCGATTATGGGTTTACCGAATATTTACTTTTCTTCTTGTCAGTGCTAGCCCCAAAACCGGCCATTTTCCAACATTCTGCCAACAACTCGGAGAAACTCGGTGAACTTTGCGAGATGGGTGTACTTGGTGTCAGATCGAGCCAACACGTCGACTATGGCGAGGAACGCCAGGAGAGGCACGAGGACGAGTTCTAGGAGGAACGAGAAGGTGTAGGGTGTTCACGATGTATTCCAGGACCACCACCATCTTCAGCTGATCGACGACTGCCCGTCGCCACACACTGCACCAGTCTCTGATAGTACCACTGAGAATGCTGTCACCAGGCCGGACAGTACAAACCAAGGATCTAGCTCGTTCCGGCGACTGGCGCGCCATTGTCCGAGTGGTGTTCTTGTCGCGAGAGCGGTTGACCTCAATCCGCTAGTGTTCTATTCAATTAGCACACTAGAGATCTGGATCAATTCCATGCGCATCGATCCGACAACTACAGGTACCCTCCGAGCATGATCGACGTGACCGGCCTGGTCTTCGCGTACCCGGGTGGGAAGGAGCCGGCCGTGAACGATCTGGAGTTCGCGGTCGAGGACGGCGAGATCTTCGGGTTTCTGGGACCGAACGGTGCGGGCAAGAGCACCACGCAGAAGGTGCTCACCGGCCTGCTGCGCGACTACAGCGGCAAGGTGCATGTGCTAGAGCGTGAGGTGCGCGAGTGGGGCTCCGATCTGTACGAGCAGATCGGGGTCGGCTTCGAGCTCCCCGTTCACTATGGCCGGCTCACAGCGCGCGAGTCTGGTCTCGATCTCGTTTCTCGAGTTGCTGGCGGCAGCAGCCCTCGCCTCGCTCGGCGTCCCCCTAGTCGCGCTCGTCTACGCGATCTATCTCCAGAACAAGGTGCAGGCGGTGACTGCGATGAAGCTCGTTCAGGGCTGGGGGGGGGGCTGCCGGTGCTTCTCTACTTTGTGTCCACTCCCTGGCAGTGGATCGGAAGCGTGCCCTTGCCCCTCTACTACCCCATACGTCTGTTCTGGACTGCCGCCGATGGTCGAGCGGAGTGGTGGCTGATTCTGCCGGGACTGATCCTGCAGGGAGGGGCGCTGGTCTGGCTGCTGCGCCGCTTCCAGCGCACCGTGTATGCCTGAGAATGAGAGGTCCGCTGGGAAAATTCGAATGTCCGCTTCTGAAAGCGGCCGATCCGGCACGGTCTACGCAGACGCTGTTTGCACGGTCAGAACCAACGGCTGGGAGCTGATACTGTTAGGATGATGGGGATGCGGTGGTCGACCAGCAAGCACCAAAGAAAGAGCGTGACCTACGTAGGAAACTCGAAGCACTCGGCTTCGATTTAGACTACTGCGTTCCAAAGCACATGCGAAATGATATTCAACTTGTCATCGCAGCGAACAAGCCATTCGCTGACCTGCTGTCTAAGGAGTGAAGCATATCTCGGGAAATTCTTCGCTTTGACACCCATGGGTATCAGCCCAGAAGAAACGGGGATCCCCGCGTCTTTGGGGAACCATGGTTCCCACGTGTCTCCGATCGGAGACGTTCACGGCAACCACCCGAATTGCTTGCTCACAGCGTCAAGGGTTCGGATCGGTAGAAGCATCTCCCGCACCCTAACCGACGACCCCGGGCTGGAGACACTGGAGTAGGACGCTACCGGTGAATCGGGTTGGGTAAAGGCAGGATCAGGCCCAGGAGCAGCACACATGCGCTGGTATAGCTGGTATCTGAAGGCCTGGAAAAACTACGCTGTCTTCGACGGGCGAGCCCAGAGGAAGGAGTATTGGTTCTTTCTTCTTGTGCATCTTCTGATGCCAATGAGCCTCACGGCGGTCGTAGTGAACCTTGACTTAGACCCGAGAGGATCGAGCTTTTCCGGTCTGCTCGCAATCCTCGGTCTCTACGCGTTTGCCACGGTTGTCCCGTCGTGTGCCTTGATGGTTCGGAGACTCCACGATATCGGCCGGAGCGGCTGGTGGTTGCTCCTCGGAATTGTCCCCTACCTGGGTGGGTTAGTCATAATGGTCCTGCTGGCCATAGATGGTGATTCCGGCGAGAACAAATACGGACCCGACCCGAAAGAAGAAGCACTCTCGGCTACAGCGGGGCCGGAGACACGTGTGTGAAAGCTGGGAGCTGAGTCACTGCAGGGCTGCTGAGTAGACGACAATTCGGGCCCTGCTGGAGTGAGACCTGACCCGAAGGAGGGAAGTTGATCCGGGATGTTGCACTCATGGTTCTTGGCATCCTGGTCTGCCAGCGGTTGGGTGGGACGACGTCGTTGATCCTGCTGTTAGTCGTTACCGCGACCATAGTGGTGTGGTCAGGAATCCAGGGCTACCGGAAGTGACCTCTGCGACCTCCGCCCCGCCGGCGGGAAGTTGAAGTCATGACAACGATTTATTCAGGATGAGGTGAAGCGATGGGCTATCGTTTCATTTGGGCACTAGGCCTGCTCTGCATGGGGGCTTTTCCTGCTTGTTCTTCTCGCAAGGCAGCTGCCCATGCCGTACCCATTTCAAGCTCTTCGTATTCAGTGAGCGATCTCAGAGAGGACTATGCGGAGTTATTCGCTCCCACCGTCTTAGAGCCGAAGGAAGGGCCAGCGGCTGGTAGGAAGTTCCTTGCCTTGGAGGTACAGGAGCTACCGGAAGATCATCCTCTCCTGGGCTTGGTTCAGCAGAACACCTGGATGCTGTATTACCTACTGAAGCATGCCAGTCTGGTCTCGGAGCCGACGCTCTTTGGGTTGATGGATACTCCCGAGAAGCTGCGTGATGAGTTCTACTCCTCATTGGAAGCTTCAGATCAGTTTCACGAGCTCTTGAGGACCGTTGTAGATAGTTTCCTGAAGGGCCAGGGGGGAGAACTTGAAGGTTTTTCAGGCAGAAAAAAGCCGAGGCAGCTCCCGCTCGCAGATTTGCTCAAGGTTGCAGCCCGCTTCTTCTACCCCGCAGGAATTTCCAAGTCGGGAAAATTCCGAGCTCATATTTGTGTCGGCATCAACGGGTTAAAAGATTACGAGGGAGAGCGGGACCTGTTGGTGGAAGCCTTTTGCTACCAGTCTATCTGGACGGAGTTGGGAAGTCCTCAGGTTGGGATTCATGATGAGTTCATAACGATCCTCGGCGAAATCAGGAAACTAGGTCTCTCGAGCGATGAAAAGACTCGAATCGCTCGCGCCCAGGGGGCTGCCTGGATAGCTATGGCCACCAACCCAAAGCTGAAGAAACTCTTACTCTCAAACTATAGGGAAAGGCAGCAGATTCTGCCCTTTGTGCTAGTCCTTGAGGCGACTTGAGCCAGGAATGTGGAAGGGAATCACGGCGGCGCTGCTGCTGGTGTTGGCAATCGTGGTCGTGTGATAGTCGGCGCCCGATCTTACAGACAGCGTCCGATTGATCGCAATTGAACGGCTTTTCACCTAGAAGCGGACATTCAGATTTTTCCCTTGCGTCCGTTTTTCCCTCGCCACCGGCGCCTATTGCCTCTACTCCTCTCGGTGGCTGATTTCTTAGGCTGTGCCGGTATTGACCTCGTAGGTTTGACGACGCATTCGTTTCCGGTAGGGAATGTTCCGGACGGCTCCCTACCGGCCCCACCATCCTGAGAAGACCCCCTTCTACCGGTGTCTGGACGACTATTGGCAAGAGTTCAAGGAGAGTTACTCCTATTTCTATGAGGCCGAGTACGGACCCTGGTGTCCGGTCGTGGAGAAAACCCTTGAGCGTTTCCTCCAGTGTGGGATCCTCCGTCATGGATTTGCCCGCCTGCGCTGCTCTGACTCCCTGAGAGCCGGCGGCCAGTTGCGCTCGAGGACCTTGGAATTACGGACAAGATCGAGATTGTAGACGAGTGACGCCGCATGTGTGCTGGATGCCGGAGGCCGATGCAGC
>JAKZYH010000424.1:0-3942 GCA_047514575.1 Acidobacteriota bacterium
TGCCGGGTCTCCTCCGACAGCTTCCGGCAGTGGCGCTCCCAGCCGTCGATCTGATGGTCGGCCCACCTCTTCATCCCTCGGTAGTAATCGAGCTTCTCCCAGGTCTTGACGGTGAACCAGCTGACGACCAGGGTCCCCGACTGGAGCACGATCAGGCCGGCATCCCGGTCATCAAGCGGCGTGCTGTTGATGATTTCGGGCAGGGACCAGGTGACTCCGCGATCCTGACTGCGGATCATCTCGGTTTTGCCGTAGGGACAGACGTGCTCTTCCCGGTCTCCCGAGAAGACGACCAGGAGGTCGCCTTCGGCGGTTCGCGCGATGCTGGGCCAGGCAGGGTAGTTGTCAGGCTCCTTGCAGATGGCCTTGCTCCAGCGAATGGTGGCAGCGGAGCCCGTCACCCGGGTTTTGGCCTGGGGTTTGGAGGCTTGGTCTGTCGGAGATCCTTCCTCCTGCTTGCCGGATCCGCGGCAAGCCTGCATCAGGGATAGGGCGGCGGCTGTACTCAGACCGCCCAGAAACTCCCGGCGCGTCGGGTGCTTCGAGGCCAACACCGCAATTGTCTCCGCCAAGCGCACTTTCTTCATCGAGCCTCGTCCCTAGCGCTGCCAGCCCCGGGTTCCTGTCTGCTGGCGACGATCAAGTAACCTGCAACCTGACAACCTAAGGCCAGAGCGTGGGATTCTTACCGAACTGGCTTCGGTCCACATCTCCTCAGCTTCCAGAGATTCCAGGCCCCTCCCCCTCTCATATAGGAACACACTCAGCCCACCAAAATAACTGACAAATTTTAGCAGTAGGGTCTGTCCCGGTCCGACCCCAGATTCTGGCAAGGGCTAGAGATTTCTATGAAAGGCAGAAGAGGTAAAGCCGCTCATATGTGGATTATCTGCCAGGCAAACCATCGAACCGCTACCGTTTTGTAAAATTATGACCTTGCCTTTTGAATCATATCCATAGACTCTTGCGCCTTCACGGAAATTTTCAGGTACTGCCTGAAGGCACCGGCAATTTGCTGTTCTTTATTGGGAATATCCTGATTCTCAAAAGCGAACACGGACAATGCGAAAACGATAAGTAATGGTCTCACGGGATCCCCTTATTGTAAGACCTGCCCGGGTGTGGCGGGTCACTGGGTCCTTTCGAAGCGGCCGAAATAGAACGTCGCCTCCTGGGCCGTTTGCGGTAGTTCACTATACGTTTGCGCGGGAAACGCGAATGTCCGCTTCTAGGTGCGAACGTTCAAGGCTTCCCGTGTCCTAAACCCATGGCGGTTCGATTTCGATACCGATCCCGATTTCGATTTGGATTTGGATGACGTGGACCCGTTAACTTTGTTTAGCGCCTGGGCTCGACTGCCTCCTATCGAAATCGGTATCGGTATCGGTATCGAAATCGACATCCGAACCTCCATAAATCAGTGGAGCTTCCTCGATGCAGTATCCTCTTCCGCCCAATCGACTAAGCATAGCGGCCATCCGATCCAGTTCGACTTTCCGCTCAGCGCTCTCTCGTTCATTCAGCGCTTTCCCGACGACCAAGACATCCTGGATCGCCGCACATTCGAATACTGAGCCGCGCGCGATCTCGAAATACCGCCGCCGATCGGCGGCCGCCGTCTTCCCGTTGCCTTCCGCGATGTTCAGCGGGATCGACTGGCTGGCGCGAAGCCACTGATCCCGCGCAGGTCGATGGACTCCGGTCAGACCTTCAGCCTTCTCATAGACCCATGCCACGCAGCCTATCGAGAGGCGGCAGACATCAAGTTTTTCATGTCCCAAACTCATGGTGGTCGATTTCGATAGCGTTCCCGATTTCGATTTGGATTGCCTGGACCCGCTCACTTCTGCTTATATGCGTACCGCCTGCATGAATCCTCTACCATGAATCTCAGCGTAACTGCGACCGAGCTATTCAGGCCGAGTGTGCCAGGTCACTCGGACGTATCACTTGACGTTCCGCGGAAAAACTTGAATGTCCGCTTCTAGGAGCGGCCGTTCGATTTCGACCGAGTCGGACGCTGTCTGTGTGATCGGGAACCGACTATCACAAGCGAGCAGTAGTGCAGTGAACGGTCTAGAGCGAGCGGTAATTGATGAACTGCATGTCAATATCGAGATCACGCTCCTTCAGGATGGCCATGACCTCCTGAAGCGTATCGCGCACCTTGCTTGAAACGCGAATCTGATCCTCGTTGATCGCTGCCTGTACCTTGAGCTTCGTCCCTTTGATGATCTTGACGATCTCCCGGGCCTTCTCGATCGGAATACCCTGCTGCAGGGTCACCGTCTGGCGGACACTCCCCTTGGCCGCCGGCTCGATCTTGCCATGCGTCAGCGCCTTGAGGGACACTCCTCGCCGCGCGAGTTTCTGCTGGACGATCTGGTCGACAGCCTGCAGTCTGAACTCGTCGGCCGAAGCGAGAACCAGCCTACCTTCAACCTTGTCGAATTCCACACTCGAGCCACTGCCCTTGAAATCAAACCTCTGCAAGATCTCCTTGGAGGCCTGATTGACCGCGTTCGCGACCTCAGCGAAGTCCACCTGCGAGACGATGTCGAATGAGTTCTGTTTGGCCATCAGCCTAGACTATCAGAAAACATCCGTTTTGTTGCCTTTCCGACATCGAGAAGAACTTGATGGTGGACAAGTCAGTCAGCCCCATCTAAGATTGACTGACGCGTTAGTAGTTCGAGAATTGGAAGCGCGAGCTACATGGGGGTTTCTGGTTTCCTCAGCAAGTCGACTAGCACAGTAGGGCTGGCCGCTCTGCTAGTGCTGGCTGTGGGTAGCGCCCGGGGCACGATCAACACCCTGGCTCCAGATCCAGCAGCGACCCTGCTGCTGCCCTACCTCGAAGTCGATCTGAACGACCGCACCCGAACCACTCTCTTTTCCCTGGGCAACCTTTCCGCAGATCCAGTCGTAGCCCACGTCGTTTTCTGGACCAATGCCTCGGTTCCGACTCTGGCCTTCGACATCTACCTGACGGACTACGACGTCGAGTGCGTGGACCTGGCCACGATCTTCCACGATGGTCAGTTTCCCCAGTCAGGAAGATGTGGGTCTGGTTGGGCGACGGTCACGGATTCTTGAAAAGGGACAACGGAGTTGTCCCTGATCCCGAACGAAGGGGCTGCCGAGGTTATCACGTCATGCTGCGCGACGTAGACGAGGACGGACGCGACGAGACCATAGCCGCCTTTGCCGGGGAACAGAGGGCCCTCCTCGGCGAAATAACCTGTGCGACTGGCGGAGCCTTGAAGATCTGGAAGACCGTCCAGCAATGATCTCCCAATCGGCTGACGGTCCCCAACTACGCTGGCCCCATTCGAGAAGGAAACTGCCTGATTTCAGGAGAGATCACTCCTACCGCGAGAATTGACAGTCGAGGCCAGGTTTTGGGACAATTGTTGGCTGTGCTCCCTATCCAATTCTAGATCAATGGGTTAGGTCCTTTTCCCCTCGAAACCCACAAATCAGGTTTCAGGTCAGGAGCGCTCCACCATGCGGATGAACTTGTACGAAAGAAAGAGCTTTGGCCGCCTGGCGTACTGGCTTGGGCTGGCAACCTTGTTCACGTCTTTGGCTCCCGGCCTACCCCGTGGTCTGCTGCGGAATGAACTGGAAGGATCCATTCGGAAGTGGGTCGTGAGGGATAGCGCGGCCCTCCTCTACCTACTGTCGCCTAGGAGGCAACCCACTGCTGTCCAATCCGGATTCGCGCTGCGGGTCTCAAATGAAGTTTCTCCGCGGTCTCTCGGTGACTTCGGTGCCCCCCTTCCTCTGGTCCCACCTGTGGGTGCCCAGGACCCGATCTTCAGTGTCGGCATGAGCTTTGACCTTAGAGACAGGCTCCACCTGGTCTGGAGCACCCAAGCAGGGCTCTCCGGATACGCCCTGTTACGCCTCCCAACCTACGCGGGAGGCCCGGTCCTCTCC
>JAKZYH010000425.1:0-3672 GCA_047514575.1 Acidobacteriota bacterium
GAGAGGGCACGGCAACACCAGCTGCAGCCTTAACCGACTCGTGCTCCCTGTCAGCCAGAACCTGGTGAAAATTGAGGCGCAATCGTACGTCAGCCACACCCTGGAAGTGACCCTTCTGGAGGAGATCGAGGACACCGGGAGGAAGGGGGCTTGGAGGGTGGTGAAAAACCTCTTGGACTTCGTTGGTCTTGGAAGAGGTGACTCTCTTTTCCTCCTTCTGGGGATGGGGCAAGCCCTCTCTTTTGGTCAGGGCCGGGGCGGGTCCCTGGAAGGAAGACTCTCTGAGTCCGAGTGTTGGATGCACGTGGGAAAAGTTCATGATCGGACTCCTGGTCGGGGCCTATTGGGTCTGATCGGCGCCTGTCCGGTTGGCCTTTAGCCATACATGGGTAATCGGCCCCACACCACCAGCGTCTCATCCAAAAGGCCGCGCTGTTCGAGATCGAGCAACCGCGCCGCGATGAGGAGATGGGATGTATCGAGATCTTCCCAAGCTGACCGTTCGCACCGAGGCGCCAGGGAGTCGCCTCCGGGAAGCGGACAGTAATCTCGGACGACGAATGTCTGGACCTGGCCGTTCGCGGTAGTTGACTCGACCTTCCGCGCGGAAGACGTGAATGTCGGCTTCTAGGTGCACCATTCGATTTCGATTAAATCGGACGCTGTCTGTAAGATCAGATGCCGACTATCACAAATAGTGGACTCAACTAACTCAACTCAACGCCTAGTTGCTCGTCGGCCTAGCCGAGAAGTCGCCGAATCAGCATCGCGAATTCGTCCGCAGCGAATACTACGATGCACTCGATTCAGCCTTCGTTCCCGGCTCTGGCGATGGAACCTTCGCCACCATGTACAGAGACCAGCGCTACAAGCTATGCATCTATCACGGCCACCAACTGGGCGAGCTCTACGACCTTGCAGAGGATCCCTGGGAATTCAACAATCTCTGGGACGATCCCGAGTACAGCGGTCTCAAGTCCGATCTAATGCACGCCAGCTTCGACGCCGCCATGCTGGCCTCAGTGGATGTAGGAAGCCAGCGTATCGGGCCTTACTGAAGACGGAGTAACTTCCAGGTTCCAAGCATTAAGGAGTAAATCTAGAAACTAGCCAAACATATTTGAAATTTTGAATCCTCCGGCCGTGTGACCCGTGGTGTTGTCCCTCACAGCGAGGTCGATCGGCTGGGTTTCTTGCGTTTTCTGAGGCATGAACAGATCTATCAAAACGATGGATTTGAGCAACCTGCTACAGGTGCCCCGCAAAAGTCTGAGAGCAAAATTCTCAGAATTGCGGAGCTAGCAACTAACTACACAAGGTATTTCAAATCAATAAACGATTCCCGCCCAGGTGAGTACGCGACTACGGCCGCGGGACCCTGGAGCCGTGCCAGGGAAAAGCCAGTGTCGGTGTATTGGCATAGCGGCGATGGTGGATCACCAATTCACCTCCAGCGCCTGGGGCGAGGCGCACCCGGAAGAAGCGTCGGTTGATGGGATGGGTCTGGCCTTCGGCTTCGACACGGACACAGAAGTGCTCACCGTACGCCCCCGTCTGGACAATGACCTCCCGGCTCTCCACTTGACTTACATTTACCAGGATCACCTGTGTCTTCTCCCCATCGATCCGAGTCACGAGGGAAGCCACATCCTGGGGTATGCCGGCTCGCCGGCGCACCGGGTCGAAATAGCGAAGACGGGCGTGAAGGGTCCAGATCAGGCCACCGTGATAGCCTCCCATCATCAGTTTCAGCAGGTTCTTCGTCGTCGCCGGATTGTAGCCGTAGGTTGAGTCCGCCAACCAGCTGTCCGGGGGCGTCTTGTTCTCCCTCATTCGTCTCAGGGTGCGCTGGATCCGGGCGAAATCCATCTTCAAGGCACGCACCGGGTACCCGGGATTCTTCCCCTCCAGGAAAGCGACCCAGCCCTCGATTGGAATCCGCTCCAGATCCCTCCGGTCCATGGACCAGAGGTAGATCTCCGTGACTCGGGGAACGAACCAGCGGGGAGACCAGTTGAACCACCCCGCCTCTCCAGACTCCAGACCCAGAATCTCTCCACGATCCAGATCCCTCCCTGGCGGTCCCGTCTTCTCGACGTAGACACCGTAGTTCTGGGGAAGGTGAATCTCCCCATCGACGACCTTCTTCTGGGCGTAGAGATTGTCCATCTGCCGGCGCAGCACATCCACATAACCCATGTCCCCGGTGAGGAGCAGGGCGTTGCCGAATCCGGGCCAGGTTCCCTTGTCGAACAGGTTCCGAAAATGCTGCTCTCCGTGTTCCGGAGACCAGGGGTGGAAGTTCCAACCGTAGGTTCCACCCCACCATCGACCGCCGAACACGCCTCCGATACTCCCATCCAGACCGATGTTGGTTGGGATGTTTCCACCGTTGGCTGCGATTCGGGCCTTCCAGGCGTCCACATATTCCAGAAGCCATTCCTTGTACCCACCCTCGTGGCCCAGCATGTGGGCATTGAGGGCCAGTACGGTGGCCGACAGGTTCAGGGGATGGTCTCCCTCCACCGTCAGATACTCGTCGAAGTGCGCCAGCTTGAGGGGATAGTGCTCCATGTAGTCCAGTGGTCCCCCCAGGTTGTCCAGGATGAACCGGCCCTGGAGAGGGTCTCCGCACCAGTCCGGGCGTGTGGCCATTCGCAGCATCGGCCCTCGGCTCCCATTCAAGAGGCTCCGGATGATCTTCTGTTCCGGATCGTAATTTGGCGCTTCCGGATCCTGGTTCATGTAGAATCCGGCGAAACGGCGCATACGCTTCTGGAATCTGGCATCCATGGGGTCGCACAGGCCCTCATAGAGGAAGGCCCTGAGTCCCTCCCCTATGTGATGCCAGTCCATCATGGGCGGGAACTCCTTGTAGTAGGCGCCATCGCGAGCGATCTTGGTGGTGACGGTCTTGAGGGCCTTGTACTGTCGCAGGTGCGCTTCCTGACCCTTGCGAAACATATCCAGAATCTCAGGGGATGCCCCCAGGGCGTACAGAAGCGTCCAGTTGTAGAAGCACTCGTAGGCGTCATCTGGTCCTTCCAGAGCCCCCCAGGTGGGTGTGTGAATCAGATTGCCCGCCCGGTCGAAATGAGTGAGGAAGAACTCGCGGGAGGCCTCAACGTTGGCTGCCAGCAGCGCCCTCTCCAGTAGTGCCCAGGCGGGTGGGACCATCGGCGTTTGGAGTGGGATGGTACTCTCGCCCCAGGTGTTCAAGCCAGAGCATGCCGTCAGGAGAATAAGAAGAACCAGGGGCCTGCTCGATATGCTCATATCGTGACTCGTCCTGTTGCCGACCAATGGGCACGCACTCCCAGAACGGCGCTGTCAAGTTAATGTTGGCCAGACGATTGCGGGCCGGCATACACCCCAGCCCTGCTCCTCCTCAGCGGACACACGTCGCCTCCCTCCAGTGGGCAAAAGCTCTGTCGCGAAGCAGTCGCTGATGGACTGCCCTGAGATGGTTTCGACCCACTCGGAACAGATTTTGAACAGGACCGTGGACAGAAAGAAATCGCTGAGCCTGCCCGATTGATTTGAACCCTCTCATCTGCCTCTCTTGTTCTCGGGTGTGTTGGTGCGAAACTTCAGCCCGGTTGTTCTCATACTGACCGGTTTTATGCTCAACTGAGGGGAACACTTCGCGATGTGCTGCGGGGTAGCTCTTGA
>JAKZYH010000426.1:0-7164 GCA_047514575.1 Acidobacteriota bacterium
CATTCTGGTTCCGAACCAGAATACCATCGATCATTATCATTGTAAATATATTACTGAATCGATATACTAGTCAGCTCTTTTCATCTGCGGTATTCTGACGAATATACCTGATCTCAGCTCAGCTTTGTGGGGTCAATGGCAACAGTGTCAGCGCGATGGGCACCTCTTGGAGGGCCGCCTCAGCTGTCGCGTACTTGAGGAGGAAAAGGCATGAACAGGACAAGACTCATTATCTCCGCCGTCGTTGTTTTTATCGTGTTCCAGATCATGGAATACATCGTCAATGAGGTGATTCTGAAGAGTACCTATGTGTCCCTGGCTTCCGTCTGGCGACCCGAAGCCGAGCTTTATTCCAAGATGTGGATCATGACGGTCACCGGCCTGGTCTGGTCCTTCCTCTTCGTATATTTCTATGCGAAGGCGTGCAAGAGTGGAGGACTGATGACAGGCATACGCTATGGGGTCTTGATGGGTCTCTTCTTCTTCTTGCCGATGTCCTACAACTGGTATGTGATACTTCCGATTCCATACCATTTGGCGCTCAGTTGGTTTCTATACGGGATGGGAGAGACCATCATCGTCGGCATCATCGTGGCGCTACTCTACAAGCCATTGCCTACGGCGGACGCTTAGTGTCCCTATCGGGGATGGTGGAAACCCCTCGCCTTCAGGCGAAGAGCAGGTTCCCCGAAGTCCCCCAAAGGGGACGATAGGGCAATCTCAGAGTGAAGCGAGAGGTGGTAGAGTTGGTCTGCGACGTGGCTTTGGCCTCCAGGCCGAAGGAAAGTGGTCGAGCGTAGCTCGACGGCGGCCTGGAGGCCACCGCCACGTCGCAGACCAGCCGTGTAGTCGAATTCGATTCGACATCCCCCGAACCCCTCGCCTCGGAGGGGTGGGTCAGGGTTGTACGGCGATGACGTCGACGTAGCGTACGCCGACGACCTGGTCACCCTTGCTTAGCTTTGCCTCAAGTCGGGCGTCTCCGGCAACCAGCTGGGCCGATTCGAAGCTGATTTCGGTTGCGCCTGATTCGAAAGGTTGAATCTGGACGATGTCCTGAATCCTCAGTTCCGCTTGACCAGACTGCTCGAAGGGACCGAAGCGGAACCGGATTTCGTAGTCTCCCGCGTTGACGACGTCGAGGAGCCAGTAACCCAGGTCCGAATCTCCCCAACCGTCCCTTCCTACCATTTGCCAATCCTGTCGGGTCAGGACCACCGGGTCTTCATGGGCGGTTCCGATGGCGATACGTGGTGGGTCGTAGCCGCGGCTCGCCGAAACCTCTCGGAACCAGGTCTCGTATCGTTTCCTCATCCCGTCGACGATCTCCGGAAACTCCGCGGAGAGATCCTTGCTCTCGCCTGGGTCAGTGTCCAGGTCGTAGAGCTCTAGTGCCGCATCAGGGGGCATCTTGTTGGAGAAGCTAAGGGGCTGCAGTAACTTGTACCTTGAACCGATAGCAGCGAAGTTGCGGTAGAGTTGGGGGACGTTACCCCTGTGGGACTGGATGTAGAGCGTGCGCTCCGGCAGCGAGGTGGCTCGACCCTCCATGCGGGCCAGGAGGCTGATCCCATCCAGGGAAAGATTGGTGGGGCCGTCGACACCGACCGCCTCGAGCAGAGTGGGGACAAGGTCGATGTGAGCGGCGATGTCATCGATTCGGCTAGGTTCCATTTTCTGGGGCCAGCGGAAGAAGAACGGGACCCGGATGCCTCCCTCAAAAACCGTCGTCTTCTGGCTCCTCAGGCCGGCGGTAAAGTGCTCGGTAGTGGGCCCATTGTCGGTCATGAAGATCAGGATTGTGTCACGATCCAACTGAAGCTCTTCCAGCTTCTCCATCAGACGCCCGACGTTGTCATCGATGTTCGTGATCATGCCGTAGATCCGGGCGTCCTTGTCGCTCAGGCCCTGTTCGAGATACGGCTGTACATAAGAGTCGGGTACGTCATAGGGAGAGTGGGGAGCGTTGGTTGGGATGTACGCGAAAAAGGATTCCTTCCGGTTCTCTTGGATAAATTCCAAGGCGGCATCGAAGAAGATGTCGGTGCAGTATCCTTCATATTTGCGGGGCTGTCCGTTGAGTTGTAGGACCGGGTCGAAGTAGCTGTTGCCCAGGGGGTCGGAAGGCTGGCCGATGCCTCCACCTTTGTGTACCAGGGACTCCTGGAAGCCCTGGTCGATGCTTCGCATAGGGTAGTTGTCTCCCAGGTGCCACTTCCCGAAGATACCGGTACGGTAGCCGGTCTGGGAGAGCATCTCGGCCAGGGTGGACTCACTCGAGTCCATCATCGCGCGTCCCACATAGGTGTCCACGACGCCGGTGCGGTAGTTGTAGCGACCCGTCATCAGGCTGGCTCGAGTGGGAGCGCACACAGGGGAAACGTAGAAGCGCGTAAATTCCACACTCTGGCTGGCAAGCCGGTCCAGATGGGGTGTGGCGATGCTCTCGTTCCCATGCGAGCCGAGTTGGGCCCAACCCTGGTCGTCTGTCATGACCAGGACGATGTTGGGTCCTCTTGGGGTCTTGGTTTCTGGGGAGTCTCCACATCCCATGACGAGCAGAGTCAGGAGGCCGCACGTTCCCAGAACGGGTCTACCCCAACTACTGGTTCTCATATTTCGCCTCGGAGAAACAAATTCCAAGATGGAGAAACAAATTCCAAGATACAAGATACAAACAAGCTCCAAGCACCAAATTCCAAGATACAAACAGATCCTGAGCGCCAGATTGCAAACACACAGCGCCGGGGACTCCTCTTGCAGGGGGAGTCACCTGGCAACTGGGAGGGCAGCATTCCCTCGCCTCTGCACCGCACGAAAACTGGGTAAACTCATTGTTTTTTCAGGTTTTGAGCCTCTATGACCTGGAATCTTGTCTGGAGTTTGGTGCTTGGGATTTGGAACTTGTTTGTATCTTGTTTTTTGTTTCTTGGAACTTGCTCTTTCACCGATATCGGACTTCCAGTTCAACCCTTCGCAGTGTCAGGGTGTCACCGGGAGCTTTCTCTCGTTGGCTGGCGACGTGAAGCTGGTTCATTCCTTGGCGGACCTGGGAGCCCTTCACTGGGTACCGCAAGTGGAACGCAGGCTCTTCCGAAGTCGCCGGTTCTCTGGGGATGGGCTGAGGATCCCCCGCTTCGAGGACATCATCGTTGAGCTGGGCAGATAGCTCGTCCCCCACAGACCAGTTTCCGATCTCCAGCAGAAGCTCAGCCTTCTCCAGGTGCCCTGAGGATTCGGCAGCGGCCACATCGTCGCCCACCCGGAGCTGGATCTCCTTTTTCGTCTTGCCGTCCAGTTCGTCTGGAACCTGTCCGGGGAAGCAAGCATAGGAATAGGGCCCCGCGTTACCCAACACCGATGTGACCTGCACGAAGTCAACGGCGAAGCGCTTGTCCCGGTGTTTGAGACCTTCTTTCGATGCGATGTGGTTGAGCACCTCGTAGGATTCCGGCTGGGGCCGTCCGTAGGAGATCTTGGGGGCTTTCCGGTAGTGGAAGTTCCAGAGGTAGATCCCGTCGCCGCCTGCCCAGAGGATATTGGAGGCGGCTCCGCGAAGGGCGGCGTCCGATCCAAAGATGTGGGTGCCGCAGTTGATGCATGGATAAACTGGAACCTCGTGCCGATGGCCCAGATTCACAAGTTCTTCCGCCGGGTTGTTGAAGGGCGTATAGCCTCCCCCGATGAGGAGTCGATCTATCAGGCCTTCTCGAAGCCAGGTCTCGATGTCGATACCGATCCGGCGGCAGGTGTCCACTGTTCCGGGTGTTCGGACTCCCAGCAGAACCGGTCTGCCTTTGTTCTCCGAAGCGCGATCGACGATCTCACGGGCAGATCTGATGAGCTCTGTCATCAGCGGCATCCCTTCCTCTTCGTTACCCGGTTTGAAATACCAGGGCATGCGGAAGAAGTTGAGGTCCAGTCCCGCAAGGTCGTAGTTTTCGACACTGTTTTTGATCCACCAGAGACGATCCTCGCGCACTTCGGGAACGGCAAAGTCGAGTCCCGACCAGGTTGCTGCCTCCTGAGTGCTGAAGACCTCGCCCTTGTGGCTCTCGTCTCCGATCAGCCACTCCGGATGCTGGACTTTCAGCGGATAGATCAGCTTTCCGGCCGGCATCCCATACGAGTCATGGGTATCGTTCATCCGCATGGACCCGAAGATCTCGATATCGTGCTCGCGGCCGGCTTCTACCATGACTGGGGTCGGATCCGAAATGACTGAGTTCAAGGCCTTGCCCTGCTGCTGAGTTTCCCAGTAGCGGGTCTCCCCTTTACCGATGGCGATTCCCCACATGATGCACCAGGCGACACTGTCGATCGGTAGTTCTGCTGCGGGTTTCAGGCGCTGCTGCAAGAAGGCCTGGATGCCCTTTTTGGCGTCGTCGGAATAGCACAGGTCCCCATCGTCGTCGAGGATGATACGACGTCTTCGGTGGGCCGCCTTCTTTCTTGCGTCCTGCAGCTGGACCTTACTGTTACCGCCGCAGCCCAATAGGCCAGTCCACAGTGGGCTGGACAGCGCGACTCCGGCACCCTGCAGGAACCGTCGTCGGGAGGGCAGGTTCGAGTCGAGATCGGGTGTGAGATGGTTGTGCACGGTGATTGTCTTTCTGTTTCTCCTGCGGATTGAAAGCGCAATCATACGTCATGGGCTCGTTCCTAACCATACCGTCGGGACAGACGTGTCCCCAATAGAGCTGGGCCGCTCTGTGTATAATTCTGTTGTGAACCTGGTGGCGCGATTGTCTTTCATGATTCCCCTCGAACTCCTGTTTTCCTGCACGAGTTCTTCAGCCCTTGCCGGCGAGCCTATTACCACAGGCAAGATCCTGGAACTCAAGTTGATGATGGTCGAGTTCATCAACCAGGACAGAGAAAAGGAGTCGGTCGAACCCGTCCTGTTTTCCGAGGAGCTATCTCAGATGGCGGACAAGCACTGCCGTGAGCTCTTGGACAACAAGTATACAAGCCACTGGAACCAAGCGGGTTGGAAACCCTACATGAGGTACTCTCAGCAGGGATTCGTGGATCAGACTTCGGAGAACATCTCCAGCATGGACATCAATCATATGGAGGTTTCTCCCCAACGCCTCAGGCAAGAGATGGCGGCGCGCCATGAGAGCATGGTGAGCGAGAAGCCCCCCAACGATCTACACCGTCAGAGTATCTTGGATCCCCGGCACACTCACGTAGGCATCGGTCTGGCCTACAGCGAAACAGGGGTCAGGTTGATCGAGGTCTTTGCAGACCGATACGCGAAGGTGGAGCCTCTGCCACGGCGCTTGAAGCCCTCCGGACGGATCTTCCTGGACGGGAGGTTGCTTGACCGTGGCTACGAAGTCCAGGCAGTCTCCGTCTTCTACGAGCCCTTGCCCAAGCCCCTTTCCCTGTTGGAGCTGGCAGGCACCTTCATGTATAGCCTCCCTGATGATGAGAGGATCCTGCGCCCCAAGCTGCCTGGCGGGTTACGCTACAGCTCGCCAGACGGGGGCACCGGGGAAATCGAGATCCAGGGACGTCGCTTCTCCTGTCCAATCCAGGTAGGAAAGGACCCGGGGGTCTATACGCTTGCGGTCTGGGTTCAAGGGAAATACGAGGGAAAGGCGTTCCTGGCCACGAACATCAGTATCTTCGTCGAATAACGTCGCACGTCTCTCAGCCCAGAGATTCAGCTGAAATCTAACCACTCCGTGATTTGAACTCTAAGTCTCGAAGCGGCGCGTCGACGACTAAGGGACGTGCGACGTTCAGACGTTCAGACGATTCTCAAGAGGCTGGCGTCAGAACCCCCTTCAAAAACCTCCCCGTATAGGACTCCTTGCTCCGACAAATAGTCTCGGGTGGACCCTCGACCACCAGTTCGCCACCCCGTTCTCCACCTTCCGGACCCAGATCGATTACCCAGTCAGCGCACTTGATGACATCCAGATTGTGCTCGATGACCAGCACCGTGGCCTGCTGTGCGATGAGACGGTCGAACGCGCGCAGGAGTTTGCCGATGTCATCGAAATGAAGCCCGGTCGTGGGTTCATCGAAGATAAAAAGAGGTCGGTTCGAAGTAGGTTTCGAGAGGTACGAGGCCAGCTTGATCCGCTGTGCCTCTCCGCCGGAAAGCGTAGTCGACGCCTGACCCAGACGCAGGTATCCCAGACCGACCTCATCCAGCACCTTGAGCTTGCGGACCAGTCGTGCATGGGACTTGAAGAACTCAATCGCTTCCACTGCTGTCAACTCCAGCACTTGCGCGATGTTTTTTCCCTTATAGCTGATATCAAGAATGTTTGACTTGAACCGTTTTCCCTTACACTCCTCGCAAAGAAGTTCCACATCGGCCAGGAATTGCATGTCCACTATCAGGCTGCCAGCCCCCTGACAGGCCTCACACCTGCCGCCGGGAACGTTGAAGGAAAAGTGTCCTGGCTTCAGATTCTGACTCTGCGACTGCCGCAGTGAGGCGAATATCTGACGGATATCATCGAATGCCTTGAGGTAGGTGACTGGGTTCGATCGAGGTGTTTTCCCGATGGGCGATTGATCGACCAGGAAGACCTCCCCCACCCGATCCCCGCCTTCGATCGCGTCGAATTCGCCAACCTCGGTTTTCCAGTCCTTTCGCAGTTTCTTGAGTCCGGCATAGAGAATGTCCCGAACCAGCGTGGACTTACCCGAGCCTGAGACCCCAGTGATGCAAACCAGTACTCCCAGTGGCAGACGGATATCCAGGTTCTTGAGGTTGTGCTGGCGTGCGCCTCGAATGGTGAGGAAATGGTTATCGGTGGAACGACGAAAAACTGGGACCGGAATCTTGAGTGTGCCGTTGAGGTACCGCCCTGTCAGCGAGTTCAGATCGGTCAAGAGAGAGTCGACGGTGCCGCTGTGCACTACCTCGCCGCCGTGCTCGCCAGGACCCGGCCCCATATCGATCACATGATCGGCAGACTCGATCATCTCTCGCTCGTGCTCCACTACCACGATGGTGTTCCCCAGATCTCTCAAGTCCTTGAGGATCCCAATCAAGCGCTGTTCGTCTCGGGGATGGAGGCCGATCGAGGGCTCATCCAGGACGTAGAGGGTTCCCACCAGCGAGGATCCCAGTGAAGCTGCTAGTTGGATTCTCTGCATCTCGCCGCCGCTCAGGCTTGAAGTGAAGCGATCCAGGGT
>JAKZYH010000427.1:0-3894 GCA_047514575.1 Acidobacteriota bacterium
GATGAAGTCTGCTGAAGGCCGCATAAGCGGCACCATGTTGCGTGCGAATTCGACCCAGATAGGATTATCCGGCTCGACAGTGCCCGCGCCCTCCATCAACGTCCCTCCTTTACGAACAACACTCGCGATATCGGAGAAGGCGTCCATCACATCCGGGGAAAGCATGAAACGCCCCACCGTCCCGAAGTAAGCCGGGGATCTCTCGTCCAGAAACAAGGCCGCGTCGGGGCTACAGCGGTAGTTCGTTCCTTCTTTCTCAAGCAACCCATTGATCACCAGGAAGTCGCATAGAATACGTACCCCCCGATCGCTGGCGCCCAGTGCCTCCGCCAATGCCGTGGCCGACCTGCTCTCTCCCCCGATGGCCGTGAAGAGTCCCAGTTCGAGAGCACCCTTTAGCGCGGCGGTGCTTTGAAAGGCATTGATGATCTGAAAAATTGCCTGGGGCGTCGGAGTATTCTGTTCCGTCATTTTGCGAGGCTATCGCCTATGACAAAGCTATTCAAGCAAGCGGTTTTTCCGGCCGGACAAGGTCGAGCCCCGGAAATGACCCAGGTGTTACAGTCCACTGGGTTTCACGGCTTGGGCCAATTGAGGTGCCGGTGCAGGAAGTCGAATGCGCCTTTTCCGTTGATCTCGTGGTTCCCGTTGAAGAACTCGATTTCAGTTTTGTCGCCCTCGCCCAACTCGTCGTAGACTCGGCGCACCTTGGCGTACTCATGGGCCACCCACTCATCCAAGCCGACGCCGTCCCGGTGTCCTCGTTCGACCATGAAGGGCCGAGGGAAGATCAAATAGGCCATTTCAGCGTAGTTGAAGGTGATCCCCAGACGAAACTCGGGCATCTCATATTCTTTGGTAAACATGTAGCTGTTGCGCCAATCGACTGTAGCGTTCTTCCAGATCCACTCGTTGAAGTCCCCGGAGCAGATGGACAGGCAGTAGTCCTCCACGATCGCGGGCACGCGCATTGCCGTTTTGCCACCGTAGCTGAGTCCATAGAAGGCGATGCGATCCTTGTCCACATAGGGCAGAGTCTTGAGCCAGTTGACGATCTGTTGATGCTGACCCACGATGAAGGAGAAGAGCGAAAGCTTCAGGGGATTGGCCTTGAACTGAAGAACCCGGAACAGATCCTGGCCGCGGTAGGGATTGTGAGGAGCGAAGACAATGAAACCACGGTCGGCAAGGTTGGCAGCGAATGCCTGATAGGCGCGGAAGGTGCGACTCTCCTTTTCTATGACATCCTGGGGCAGCCCCTCCAGTCCGTGCTGGGCTACGACCACCGGCCGCCTCTCTCCGGGCTTCAGATCTTTGGGGAGCAGAAGAATGCCCCAGGCAAAGACGTCCGGCCAGACATCAAGGACCACATCGTAGCCGACCCATCGGGGACGGTCATAGCGAAGGCGACTGCGCGGATGCGCGGCCAACATCGTGTGGTCGACCTTGCCTATGACCTCTTCCCAGAAATACTTCCGGAACGGCTTTGTCCCCTTGGCAAACCGATCGGCAGATTCGTACGGGACCTTCTCCAGCAGGAATTTGTCGCGAGCGATGCTGGCAACACGTAGTGTGCGCTGGACATGATTCTCGATCTCCTTCACCTGGCGACTCTGGCGGACCTTTGGATCGAGTTTGGTAGAGACTTGCTTGGGTGGTACTCGGGTCGATTCTGTTCCGATACCTCCAGCCTCGGTCAGACCCGCTAGAAACGCGTTTAGTGCAGCAGCCGAACCAGGTCCGACCGGTTTCGCATCGGGGAGGGAAGGAACCAGTCGAGCGGAGTGATTCAGATCCGCGGGCAATTGTTGCTGCCACCTGTCCAGCCGTTCGAACTCGTGCCTGACCGCGGCCGCGGCTGGTGTCGCTAGACGGCCTGGGGCCGCGGCGTTGGATTGCCAGCTCTGGGCAGGAGGTCGACCCTCGATTGCGGGGGTCGCGCTGTACTCGATCACCAGATTACGGGGAAGCACCATGCTGGCGATTTCCGCGTCTCCAAATTCATGCAGCAAAGACCAGACATTCCGATAGATGGGCTCTTCCCAGACACGCTCGCGGGGTCCAAAGTAGCCACTCACCAGGCAAGAGCTGATACGGGTATCCAAGGCAGCCGAGTACAGGGCGATCAAGCCTCCTTCGGCATAGCCGGCTACGCCTATTCTTGCCTTCTCACGAAATTCCTCTTGCAGCCAATCCACCGCGGCCAGGACCTTTTGCACCTCGTAGCCAATCAGGTGACGGCCCATCTCGTAGGACATGCGGTAGAGCCATTCGCGGTGGGGCATGTTGGTCATTGGCAGGCGATCGGTATTCAAATCCGGGTTTCCGGAGAATCGACTCGAACGGTTGATGAGGGTCGGCACGATGACCAGATAGCCATTTTCTGCGATTCTCCGGGCGAACTGCGATTGGGGATGGATTCCGGGACTGAGGCCGACGAGCTGCTCGGCCGAGTAATCTGCATCTGGGAGGGCCACAACCTGCCCAATCAGGTCCTTCTTTGGCTCGAGCAAGAGGCCTTCACCGAAGACTCCCTCCAGTACGGGCCAGCGGACCTGTCTGATTCGATACCGGTCTGTCTCGGCCAGCAGCGGCAAGTTGCCATAAGTATGGAAGTATTCCATTCTCGCCGAAAGCCTTTCATCGACGAGGCCGATGACCTTCTTGAACCGTTGTCGATTTGCTTCGAGCGACTCGTTGTAGGCTTCAGCGGAAGAGAAATCGCGGCTCCAGTAACGCTGTCGGGCTTGTACAGAATTCTCGAGCCCTCGCATGAGGAAGCGATCGATGCCGGCAACCATGCGAACTGACAGGTCGTCCTTCCACTGCAGACTGGTTGTGTCGGGAAGAGTCCGGGCACTCTGCGCCCAGGCGGAGCAGCTGAGAAGCAGCAGAATCGAAACCACCCATAGCGTTGAAGGAATCATTGGAAACACTCCTCTTTCTGTCCAGCGACGGACGAGAATCCCGAGTAGACGATGCCCAAGTTGATCGCTAGCGAGTTCCCACTGAAGTTTTAGCTCGGTGCGCCCAGCGAGCTGGGCCCATTTGAGAACGAAACTTTGGTCGGGAATAGGGGAGATGCTGCTGTTGTCCAGCTCTCTCCTCGGTACTTGGACTCATGTTGCAGACAAGTCACGTCGTTCGCGGCTCTGTCGGATTTCGTTTCACGTTGTCCGCAACGGAAACCTGTAACCCGTCCAAGCCGAAGTTCTAGATCAGTGACTCCCCAACGCTGCTGCCCCATTCGAGAAAGAAACTTCTCGGGGTAACCGAGATCTTGCGTCACTCCGTGGGGAAGAGTTGCCCCACTCTCTCCTCGGAATTTGGGCTCATCTTGGAGACGAGTCGATTGCAGACAAGGCGAGTCGTTCGTGACTCTGTGGATCGCATCGTTGGGAATAATGGTCGATCATTTGGAATTTGGTGCTTGTGACCAATACCAGGGGTTTTCAGCTCATTTCGTCTCACTTCACCTCAGTGCCTATCAGTTTGGGAAATGGGCACTTAGCCTATCCCAAGCTTTTTGTCTCATTCTTTCTCAGTTCGCTCATTTTGGCTGCTCTTGTTAGAAAGTGTTAGAAAACTGGGTTGATCTTGGTCGGGTAGAAAGGGAATCGGGGTGTTCTTGGCCAGCGCCTCACGCTTCTGAATCTCAACTTGGCAAACCACATCTTTACGTCGAGTAAGTACTAAAGAGGAGCGTAGTAGCTTTGCCCCCTTTGGCCAAGCACTTAACCAAGAAGTTCTCTACCAACTGGATAGCGTGCTCCTCTGAGTCCGTCCACGGTAGCTTGTACGGGAGATCCAGATGTCTAGCGTGGAGCCCAGCCCGGGAACCGGAGGCGCCAGGTGGCGAGTCTTGCCTAGCGACGCTTCGGGTTACGGTTGTGG
>JAKZYH010000428.1:0-22239 GCA_047514575.1 Acidobacteriota bacterium
ACCGAAGGTGTTACTGCGCGTAGCCCAGGGTTGCAATGCGAAGCGAGCTACCCTGGGTCCAGATCGCAAAGTGCCCTTACCCCAACGGGGTTATTGCCGACCGGCAACGTGTTGGCAACAACGCCTTCAGCGTAGAGAAGACAGGCGACTCTAACCCAGGGTAGCTCGCTTCGCATTGCAACCCTGGGCTACGCGCAATAACACCTTCGGCGTAGGGGAGGGGCTCCGGTTGGGAGAAGAAGTTTCTTTCCGGTACGATCCGGCGCAGCCGGGGGCGGCGCTAACCCCGGGCTTGACGAGGATGCCCTGGAAGGATAGAAATCACCCTGTTATTGCTTCGCCAAGCTAGTACGTACTGGAGGTATCTTGATCATGAACTGGACAGAGTTCCTGGACTCGGTTGAAAAAGAGCGGAATCCCCCCGAGGTGCTCTCGTCACCGCTGCGAGCCCTTTGGTACGAGCGCAAGGGAGACTGGGAGGAGGCCCATCAAACAGCCCAGTCCGAGAAAAGTTCGGACGCGGCATGGGTCCATGCCTTCCTTCATCGCAAAGAGGGCGACAGGAGTAACGCCCGCTATTGGTATCATCGCGCCGGCCAACCCGAGTCAGCAGAATCCTTAGATCAGGAATGGGAGAGTATCGCTCGTCAGCTTCTGGAGCTGGATTGCCCCGACAAACTCTAGATGAAGCAACCCGTTTCTGTCTTCGTACTTGGTGTTAGCGGAGCCATCTTCGCTGTTCTGGGCTCATTCGCTCATCATCACAGCTACTTTCAGTGGGACATTCCTCTAGCGAAGTGGATTCAGGCCACCGTCCTTCCCGGGTTCCACGAGCTGATGCTTGCGACATCGTGGATGGGGACGGGAGGGACGGCCTGGTGGATTACCATCATCGTTGGAATCGGCCTGCTGCTTTCCAAGCGGGTCCCCGCCGGGATCATCGCCCTGGTGGGTGTTGGAGTCGGGGCCCTCGTCAACCGGATCCTGAAGGCCGCGATCGGACGACCGCGACCAACCGACGAATTGATCGAGGTCTTGATCGAGTATCCGAACCTGAGCTTTCCTTCGGGACATGTCGTCTTCTTCGTCCAGTTTTTCGGCTTTCTCCTCTACCTTGTGGCGCGGCAGACAAGAGCGGGCTGGCAGCGTTCTGTAGCCATGTTTCTGGCAGGCTTGCCAATCACACTGGTCGGAGTCTCGCGGGTCTACCTCGGCGCTCATTGGCCCAGTGATGTCCTGGCCGGGTATCTGGTCGGCGGAATCGCGCTTTTCTTGATGGCACTCAGCTACGAACGATTCAACTCACATCACAAGGAGTAAAAATGAGCGAACTCGAGGGAAAAGTAGCAATTGTCACTGGGGCGGGGAGACTCCGCAGCATTGGATACTCGACTGCCATGTCCTTGGCAGGTCTGGGCGCGAGCGTCGTTGTGACTGGAACTGGCCGAGATCCCGAAACCTTTCCAGCCGACGAAAAGGCGGCGGGTTGGAAGGACGTTCAGAGCACAGCGGAACATGTTCGTAGACTCGGTCCTGGAGCCTTGGCTCTGGTTGCCGACGTCACCGACGAGCAGCAGGTAGAACGTATGATGAACCGAACACTGGAGGAGTTTGGCAGGGTCGACATCCTGGTCAACAACGCTGCCATGCCGATCGGAACGGACAGGGTCCCAACCACTGAGCTCGAATCCGAAGTCTTTCAGCGAGTGGTCGACGTCAAGGTTCGAGGCACCTACCTCTGCAGCAAGGTAGTGGCAAGGACTCTGGTGGCACAGAAGCAAGGAGGAAAGATCGTCAACATAGCCTCATCCGCAGGAAAGCGCGGGTCAGCCAATGCCCTTGCGTATAACGCCGCCAACTTCGCCCAGGTGGGAATGACCCAGTCTCTGGCTATGGAACTGGGTCCCTATGGAATCAACGTCAACTGTATCTGTCCGGCCGCCGTCGATACTGCGCGTATGGACATGTTCGGCCGGGGAGAACGATGGGAGAAAATGGGGGCGAGCTCACCTATCGGACGGACAGGGACACCCGAAGAAGTCGGTAACTTCATCACCTTCCTGTGTACGCAAGCGGCCTCCTGGATCCATGGCCAGTCCATCAACATCGACGGCGGTGTCGTCATCGAGCACTAGTCACATGTAGTGACATGGTACTAACGGGTCGTGAGCTGCGCGGCCGCGGGATCGACGCCTATCAGCCAGAGATCCTTCCCCTGCGAGGTATTCACGGTTAATCTGCAGGTTTCTCCGTCCATCTCCCAGCCAGGCGAACCGAGGATTGGCGATGTCCCTCCTACCTGACTGGGAACAAACAGTCCCAGAAATCTTGACCTGGAAGACGTCAGCCGACGAATCAAAACCGACAGTGATTCTGACGCCGGATTCGATGGCGCCGTACCCACCATCACCTCGACATCTGGCCGCTGCGGCCAGTAGAACTCGAGACGGGCCTCTCCCTTTTCCCACGCCAGACGGTTGTCCCCATTCTGCTCCAGACGAAGGACTTCATCGAAGTGACCATATCCATCCTCAACACTCAGCCCCTCTTGTCGGGGCCGGCCCGCAGGCACCTCAACCAGACTGCCGCGATTGTGATAGATCCAGTCAGCGCGGCGCGAGTCGCCACACTCGACGTCGAAGACATCGACAAAGTAGGGCTCCCGCCACAAGAGGATGCGGCGCAGGCGGACTCCAGCATAGTCGCCTTCGTCCCAGGTCACCGTCCCATCCACGACTCCAAACTCAGGACCCGTCCGAAAAGTGCGGACTTGACCCACAGCCGGAGGCTGAGAGTGGCCATCAAGGGTCACGGTGCTGTGACTCGCGGTTTGACGATACCAGGACTCGTTGAGGTCGATGCCATACCCGGGAGTCCCCAAATCGGAGGTGAGACGTTCCCCCTGGACGAAGAGCTGAATACCCAATTGATCGGGATGGCCATGAACACCACCATCGGGCCCGGCCTTAAGGAGGAGATAGCTCTGCTGTTCTCGCGGTCCGCTGCTGCGGAAAATCGCCACTCCCGAGTCCACCATATGTGAGCCTTCAAAAACGGGTTCGGCCGCTTCTGGAACCTCCTCTACACCATCAAGCAGCACCTCCAGGCCGGAACGTGGCTGCAGAGGAGCGTTCTGGTTCAGAACCCAGGCAAACTCCGATTCACCGTACCAGGCAAAGGCGGTTTCGTAGAACTCAGGCGACGAAGGGATGCCGTGCCCCACCCGCCCGGTCAGCTTTATGAAGCTCCAGCAATCGTTGATCGCGGGTAGGGTCAGATCCGGAAAAGCTTGAAAAATCGGCGCGCGAAGCATGTTGAGCAGAGTCCCGTCGTCTTCGAAACCGTGGCCACTCGAGCGCAAACCGCGCACCGTCCAGACCAAGGCGGCAAGGGTGTAGTAGTGGTAGCTGAGCGATCCCTCCCACCAGAATCCGTCCGATCCCACACCTTCTCTGAGTTGGGCATAGAGGCCGATGGGCCCATTCAACACCTGCTCGAGTCGCTCCGCATCCTCCAGCGCCAACGACAGCGTGATGATGGCGGCGTTGTTCCAGTTCGTCGCATTGTGAATTCCCGCATAGAGGACACGGAAAAGGTGATCCGAGGCAGGCCGCAACAGGTTCTCCCGAATGTGCTGATTGAGTTCGGCAGAAAGCGTCTCCTCGACGATCGCATGAGCCCAAGCCAAACGAATGATCCAGACCGACTCGTCAAGTCCTGACCAGGTCACCACTCCCGGATGGTTGCCATGCTCTTCGAATGCGGGGGGCATTGTCCGGTAGCGGTCTGCATACCCTTCCAGGATGTGCCGAACGACGCTGCGGTCTCCGGAAACCTTCTCAGACACCCCTTCCTCGTCGCCCTCGGGGAGAATCGAGTGGACGGCCAATCTCAAGGCAGCATCACTCAGCCTGTCATTGACCGACCAGCGCCAGGCGCTATCGAAGGGCTCTCCTGAGAAAACGGCACCGTCCTGGGGACAAACGTGGTGTGATGGCTGGCGCGGATCGAAAATCAGTTCGACGGCGTGATCAGGACAGAAAAATTCGTGATAATACCCCGCCTGCCTCTCCGGGAGGTCGGGAAGAAAGGTGCGGTAACCTTCGGCTTCCTCCGCCAACGAGCTTCTCGCCTGGGCAAAGGCAGCGCTACCCACCCGTAATTGAAATCCAGCAAGCCAATCCGCGGTCAGCAACATTTGCGTTTCACCTCAAATCGTGTATCGGGTTCTCAAGCGTCCCCAACGAGGTTCGTGGGGAATCAGATCTCCACCCTGACTTTCTACTGAAGCAGCACGACCCTTCCGCTTCGAGAGCTCTCATAGACCGCCTCTACCACTCGCTGGGCCGCAATGCCGTCCTCAATGCCGATTGCCGGGAGTCGGCCTTCGTACACCGCAGCAGCAAACTCCTCGAGCATATTTACGTGGGTGCTTTCCTCGAAACTATAGATCTGCTCGCCCGATCCCGTCGCAACGACCAGGCGTCCTCGAGAAAACTTCTCATGCTGGGGTGAGGACAGAATAGCCCCCTCGGTGCCAAGAATTTCCATGATCGCGTTGCGGTCGTCGTCGGGATCTCCCGTACTCCAGTGACAGGTGACGACCGCCTGGGCACCATTGGAGAGTCTCAGTATCGAGGACACCGTATCCTCCACGGAATAGCTTTCTACCAGGGTGTCAACGAACGCCGTGACCGCTGTGATCTCGCCGAAGAAGAACCGCAGCAGGTCGATGCAGTGGCTGCCGTTATCGATGTATACCCCGCCGCCCGACTTCGCGCGATCCTGTCGCCAGGCACCCGGGCGCTGGGGCGAACGACCCGAGAAATTCATCCGGACCGAAGTTACCTGGCCAATCTCTCCCGCCGCCAGAATCTCCTTGATTCGGCGATGTCGCGCGTTGAAGCGCTGATAGTAGCAGGTCATGAACCGCAGATCTGCTTGCTCGCAAGCCTCACGCATCCTCTCACCCTCGATGACACTGAGTGCCAGAGGCTTTTCACACAAAATATGTTTTCCACTGGCCGCGCTTGCCAACACGTCCGGACAGTGACGCTCCACCGGTGTGGCCACGTAGACGGCGTCTATTTCCGGGTCTTCGAGCAGTCCCTCGACACGGTCGTAGGCACGAGATGCCCCGTGACGCCCCGCGAATTCCTCCGCCGCCGTTCGATCGCGGCGCATCACGGCGATCAACTCACTATGGGCCGCAGCCGCCATCGCAGGAGCAGTTACCCGTTCAGCGATATCCCCAGCACCGATGATGCCCCATCGAATGATTGACTTTTCACTCACTTCTTCGCCTCCGAGGCAACAGTTATATTCGAATCAGTCTTCAAAAGGTAGAGCCTCGATGAGAGGAGTTTCATCCTCGTGCTAGAATGCCCTTCTCACCATCTGAAACGGCTGTACTTTAGGACTGCCAATTCGCCAGGGGGGACCTCGTGAATCTGAGTACTGAGCTGAAGCGGCGTGCCGAGGCTGGGAACCCGTTGCGTGTGGCATTGATCGGAGCTGGGAAGTTCGGCTCGATGTACTTGGCGCAGGCTCATTTCACCGAGGGCATCCAGCTGGTAGGGGTCGCGGACCTGCAAATTGAGAATGCCCGCAACGCAATGCTGCGGGTCGGCTGGCCCTCAGAGCAGATGCACCCGGCAGGGACCAGACAAGAGATCAATGACCTCGCCTCGAGTGGCAGGATCGCCCTTACCGAGTCGTCGGAGGAGCTCATTCGGGCCGAAGTCGATGTGGTCGTCGAATCCACTGGGAGTCCGGGAGCAGCCACACAACACGCACTGTGGGCGATCGATTCGGGTCGACATCTGGTACTCGTTACAGTCGAAGCGGATGTCCTGGTTGGACCGATCCTGAGCAGGCGAGCCCAGCAAGCAGGTGTGGTCTACAGCATGGCTTACGGAGATCAGCCGGCCCTGATCTGCGAACTGGTCGACTGGGCCCGCACTTGCGGATTCGAGGTAGCCGCCGCAGGCAAGGGGACGAAGTACCTGGAGCGATACCCCTACTCGACGCCGGACACCGTCTTCCAAGACTACGGCTTCACGCCGGAACAGGTGAGAAGCGGAGGGTTCAACGCCAAGATGTACAATTCCTTCTTGGATGGGACCAAGTCGGCAATCGAGATGGCCGCCGTCGCCAACGGCACCGGACTGCAACCTCAAACAGGCGGATTGCGATTCCCACCCGTTTCCGTGGACCGTCTGGCCGACGTGCTCAAGCCCGAATCCGACGGGGGCATCCTGACTCACGGTGGCACCGTCGAGGTGGTGGCCTCCACCAATCGCGACGGATCGTCACTGGGGCAGGATCTGAGATGGGGAGTCTACGTGACCTTCAAGGCTCCCAACGACTATGTAAAGGCCTGCTTTGGACAGTACGGCCTGCTGCAGGACCAGACTGGCCACTATGCGTCTCTCTATCGCCCCCATCACCTGATCGGCCTGGAGTTGGGAATCAGTGTGGCCTGGGCTGGCCTACGCCAGGAGCCCACCGGATCTCCCAAAACCTTCCTGGCGGACGTGGCCGCCTGTGCCAAACGCGATCTGAAGCCCGGTGAGATTCTGGATGGTGAGGGGGGTTACACCGTCTTCGGCAAGCTGGTGCCGGCTCCTGAAAGTCTATCTGCAGAGCTTCTTCCCATGGGTCTGGCCTCCGAGGCGACCGTCGTCCACGCGATAGCCAAGGATCAGCTCCTGACCTATGCCGACGTCAGACTACCCGCCAACAGCTCCGTAGCCCGGCTGCGCCGGGATCTGGAAAACGAGTTTCGCCCCGGCTAACGGTCTGCGTAGGAATAGCTTGGTAGAATTGGCGCTCAGATTTGCACCAGATTTGGCCGCGAACGATAGAGCGAAACCGCAGGCGTAGCCGGGTCTACGTTGAGGATTTCGCGATTGAGAAGCGGCCGAAGATGGTGTGAAGATGAGATGCCAAAATGCCAAGTTATTCTTGCGCAGACCCTAAGTCCATCCCCCGGCTGCGAGCCAGATCGTTCGCGAAGAAATTTCTCGTTGGCCGAGATCTCGCTGTTGTCCGGCTCTCTCCCCGGAACCTGGACCCATAGTGCTACCAGGTCAAGTCGTTCGCGGCTCTGTAGGATCGCCGATAGTTCGGGATGATACTCGATCGCTTGGAACTTGGTGCTTGTGATTTGGAGCTTGTTTGGACCTTGAATCCTCGACGTATCAGCGTTTCTACGACGGTAATCCTCGGCGCTTCGCGGGCTCACGCAAGAGAATCCGAATCGGCGTGGCGTAGAAGCCGTAGGCCCGGCGCAGGCGGTTCTTCAGAAATCGGAGGGCTGAGAAATGAAGCTTTCGAGTGCGGGTAAAAAGGACAAAGGTGGGAGGCGCCACCGCTACCTGACAGGCGTATTTGAGAGGATGTCGCCTGGAGCTTCCTTCCGGCAGCAGCTCAGATCGGACCTCGCGCTCCAGGTACTGATTCAACTCTGACGTAGAGACTCGAACCATTCTGCCCTGGTAGGCCTTCTGGACGAGCTTGAAAATCTCTGTGACCCTCTCGCTGGTCTTGGCCGAGACGAAGACCATCGGCGCATACGCCAGAAAGCGAAACCGTGCTCTGAAAGCCCGCTCCATAGCAGATCTGGCGGCCTTATCCGTGGGAACAAGATCGCACTTGTTCGCCACCACGACGATGGAAACGCCGGTCTCTTCGGCGTAGCCTCCGATGGTGGCATCCAGTTTCTGAGGCCCTTCCGAGGCCTCCACGACCAGCAGCACAACATCCGAGCGCTCCATGGCCTTGCGGGCCATGATCACGCTCAGTTTCTCCTCCATCTCGACCGTCTTGCCCTTGCGTCTGATTCCAGCCGTGTCGATCAGACGATAGGGAGAACCTTCAATCGTCACGTCGGTATCGACCGCATCTCGAGTCGTACCCGGCGTGGCGGTCACTATGACCCGCTCCTGGCCCGTAATACGATTCAGAAGTGACGACTTGCCCACGTTCGGACGACCGATGATGGCGATCCGAATCGCCTCCGATTCAGAGTTCTCCTGGGATGCGGGCACCTGCGGCAGAATCTCATCCAGGAGGGGTCCCAACCCCAGATTGTGATCGGCGGAAATTAGATAGAGACGCTCCAGCCCCAGAGCATGAAACTGGAGACCATCTCCTTCGAGACGGGGAACATCGACCTTGTTGACCACTAACAGAGGATCTCTTCCGCGAGTTCGCAGCAGCGTATTCAGCTCTTCGTCCAAAGGGGTCAAGCCCTGGCGGGCATCGACTACGAAGAGGATGAGATCCGCTTCTTCAATCGCGATTTCCGCCTGCTGCAGGACCTTCTCTGGAATCTCCTGCTTCTCATCCGGAACGATCCCTCCGGTATCAATCACCTCGAACCGCTTCCCGTCCCAGTCGGCTATCTGGGAGAGACGGTCTCGAGTGAGGCCGGGTCTGCTGCCAACCAGCGCCTTACGGGTTCGAGTCAACCGATTGAACAGGGTTGACTTACCTACATTCGGTCTTCCGACGATTGCGACTCGAAACATTGCTCCTGGCTAGAGGTTCCAATGCTGAAAGATCTGCGATCCGTGGAAACGGCCGTTTTCGATGAAGATGCGATTGGTCATTTTCCCCGCAACGATCGATCCGGCCAGGTAGATGCCCTCTACGTTCGTCTCCAGGGTCTCAGGATTGTGCTGGGGAATACAGTTCTCCGGATCGGTCTGAATCCCCATGTTTTGAAGAAAGTCAGAATCAGGATGGTATCCCGTCATCGCTAGGACGAAGTCATTCTCAATCGTCTTCATGCCTTCCGGAGTGTCCACTGCAATGTCCCGAGGTCGGATCTCCACGATACGACTCGAAAAGTGAGCCGGAATCTCTCCCCTCTGGATCCGATTGTTGATATCCGGAAGCACCCAATACTTGATCGCCTTTCCCATCGCTTCGCCGCGATGGATCACGGTCACTTCGGCTCCGCTTCGATAGAGCTCGAGGGCCGTCTCGGCGGCAGAGTTGTTCCCTCCAACGACCGCAACCTTCTTGCCGAAATAGGGATGCGCCTCGGAATAGTAGTGACTCACCTTGTCCAGGTCTTCCCCTGGGACATTCAGAAGATTCGGATTGTCGTAATACCCTGTGGAGACGATGACCTTGCTGCAGGAATACTCGTGTTGTTGCTCCAGCCGGTCCCTGCTGAGCACTCGAAACTTCCCTTCTCTGCCGCTGACCGAAAGCACCGGTTCGTAGTCCTTGATAGGGAGATCATAGTGCTCTACCACCCGCCGGTAGTACTTGAGCCCATCCAAACGCTTCGGCTTTTCTGCGGATACGATCATGGGAATGTCCCCGATCTCCAGCAGATCCGCCGTGGTGAAAAAGGTCATGTTGGTGGGATAGCGATAGATCGAGTGAACCACACAGCCCTTTTCCAGGAGCCAGAATTTGAGCTTCCTTTTCTTTGCTTCGATCGCACAGGCCAAGCCCGAAGGCCCCGCACCCACAACGATGAGATCCAGATGTTCCTTCATTGACACGAACTCTTTGGCTTCTCTACAATTGGTGCTCTTTTTGGGCGATTAGCTCAGCTGGTTAGAGCGCCGTCCTCACACGGCGGAGGTCACTGGTTCGAATCCAGTATCGCCCACCACTTCGCGGCTCACTCCAAGAAGAACTAACCTTTGAAGGTACCGGCTCAGATGCCGCCGCAACCTCACATCCGCTCCGACAAGCGCCCAGTTTATCAGAATCCAGGACGTGCTGAGTCCGTCCGTACCGACTGCACCAGAACCTTCATGACGTCGGAGACGCCACCGGGGAGAAGCAGCCTCTTGAGACCCAGGAGCTCTTCCAGCTGGGCGGCCTTCAAGGCCTCATGGTTTTCCTTCTCCATCAATCTCGCCTCCAGCCCCCATTCTCCGAGGAACTGACGCTGGCTCTTCAAGTCAGAGCCGTACCAGCCCAGCCTCTCACCCGTCCTTTCCAGAACTTCGAAGTTGACATGGGCCGTGATGTCTTGCTGTCCGATATTGATATAGGGGTCGGGGTGGGCACGGTGCCGGTGATAGCACATCAGAGTCCCCCCGCTCCTCTCCACAGCAGCGTAGTCTTCCCATCGATGTCCGTAGTCAATCGTCACTAGAAAGCCGCTCTCGAGGTGACGATCCAGGTCCTCAAGGGTTTCCACCATGCTCAGGTTGACCTCGTAATCATAGCCCTCGTTCCACTCCGCAAAACCGGATCGCATGTATTCCAGGATCCGCGGGTCGGATAGCTCTCCCTCGACCTCCTCAACCCCAGGTTCGAAGCGAACGTAGACTTCCCGGAGTTCGCCACCCCTGACGCGAACACGGTGGACCGGGAGCGCGTCGAAGAATTCATTGGAAAACACGACCCCTCGGAATTGCTGTGGAAGCTTCGAGTGCCCTACTTCGAGCGGTAGGTATGCGAGCCGCGCAAAGATCTCCGGATGATGGTTCTCCAAGCGACTCAGAACACCCCCACCCAGGATTCCCTCCCCGGAACCTAGCTCTACCAGGTGAAGCTCAGACTCTCCGCCCAAGGTAGCCAGATAGCTGCCAAGAGCATCTCCCAGTACTTCGGCGAACAGTGGATGAGTGTACGGCGACGTATAAAAGTCACCTTCGGAGCCGAAAACCTTCGACTTGGTGGTGTAGTAGCCGTGGAGGGGATCGTAGAGACAGTACTCCATGAAGCGCTTGAAAGTGACCTTTTCTTGACCCCATGGAAGCACTACGTCTTGCTTAGAGTCCAGGGTTGGCCCCACTCGAGAAAGAAACTTTTCGGGGTTAACAGAGATCTTGCGTCACTCCGTGGGGAAGAGTTGTCCGACTCTCTCCTCGGAACTTGGGCTCATCTTGGAGACAAGTCACGTCGTTCGCGGCTCTGTTGACCGCCATCGTTGGGGATGGTAGTCGATCGTTTGGGATTGGTGCTTGTGATTTCGAGCTTGTTTGTATCTTGTTTCTTGTATCTTGGAAGTTTCAAGTTTAGCTTAGCTCCAGGGCAGCGAAAAAATATCCAATTTCGAAGCTCGCGGATTCGGGACTGTCGCTTCCATGAGCCGCGTTTCTCTCGATGCTCTCTCCGAAGAGTTTTCGGAGGGTTCCCTCCTCTGCCTGGGCAGGATTGGTGGCTCCCATGATTTCCCGCCAACGCACGATAGCATTCTCCCCACGTAACGCCATGACTACACTGGGGCCCTCCGACATGAAGTCGGTCAAGCTACCGAAAAAAGGCTTGGCCTGATGGACGTGGTAAAAACCCTCCGCCTGGGACCGGCTCATGTGCAGCATCCTCAGGCCCACGACCGACAGCCCCCCTTCTTCAGCCATCCGGACAATACTTCCGAGGTGTTGCTTGCCTACGGCATCTGGTTTGACAATTCCCAGCGTCAGTTGCTCCATCTAGGTCTCCTATCTGCTACTCGCTGTCATGCGCGCCCGGTTTCTCACTTCAGAACGGCCTCCACGGCGGCCCCGATCTCAGCGGGACTGCTGAGCACGTGAACACCGCACTCCGTCATCTTCTCCATCTTCTCAGCCGCCGTCCCGGTTCCCTGGGAAATGATCGCGCCGGCGTGTCCCATGCGGCGACCTGGAGGGGCCGTCTGGCCGGCTATGAAACCAACCACTGGCTTGTGAAAGTGTTGTTTTATGTATTCGGCAGCCTCTTCCTCAGCCGAGCCTCCGATCTCTCCAATAATCACCACCGCCTCGGTATCAGCATCCTGGTTGAAGGCAGCCAGTGCATCGACGAAGCCGGTTCCCACGATCGGGTCTCCGCCGATACCGATACAGGTGCTCTGCCCAATCCCGCGGGACGTCAGCTGGCCTACTGCCTCATAGGTCAACGTTCCGCTACGCGAAATACAGCCAACCGATCCGGGCAGGTGGATGGGGGCGGGCATGATCCCGATCTTGCAGCTACCAGGCGAAATGATTCCGGGGCAGTTCGGCCCAATCAGCCGGCTGTTGCCCCCACTCATGAACTGTGTAACCTTGAGCATATCGAGGATCGGTATGCCCTCAGTGATGCAGACGACCAGCTCTATCCCAGCGTCGACGGCTTCCATGACGGCGTCCGCAGCGAACGGTGGCGGCACGAAGATCATCGAGGCATTCGCACCCTCCTGAGCTACCGCTTCAGCAACCCGGTCGTAGACGGGAATACCCTCGTGCCTGGTTCCACCTTTTCCGGGAGTAACACCGGCAACAATCTTCGTGCCATAGTCCAGGCATTGAGCCGTATGGAAACTCCCTTCCCTACCCGTTATGCCTTGAACCAGAACCCTGGTCTCAGCGTCTACCCAGATCGCCACTTATTCCTCCCGCCAGCCGCAGCTGGATGATTCCGTTCGAAAACTTCAGCACCGCTTGCCGCTTGCCACCGCGGCCTATTCAAGTGGTTGCCGCTTGCCACACAGCTTCATTCAGGTGAAGACTCCAGTCCCGCTTACTCCTCGGAACTGGATTTGATGTTGCCGACATTCGGCCCCGTGCGCGGCTGTGTTTCGCTCTTACATCAATAGATTCGCTCCCCAGCAGCGTTCGGACGTTCAAACGTTTAAGTGATTTTCGAGTTTCACGCCAGTGCCGACCGGCACACCTTTTCAGCCGCATCTGCCATTCCCATAGCAACCTCAAACTCGAGATCCGAGTTCTGGAGAATCTCTCTTCCCTGTTCTACATTCGTTCCTTCCAGGCGTACTACCACCGGGATTGAGACTCCTAGATCCTTGGCCGCTTGAACCACTCCCTCTGCCACGATGTCGCAGCGCATAATGCCCCCGAAAATATTGATCAGGACCGCTTTGACGTTCTCGTCCGAGACCAGGATCTTGAAGGCGTTTCGGACCTGGTCCACGCTGGCGCCCCCACCCACATCGAGAAAGTTCGCGGGACTGCCTCCCGACAATTTGATGATGTCCATGGTGGCCATGGCCAGCCCTGCGCCGTTGACCATGCATCCCACGTTTCCGTCCAGCTTGATGTAGTTGAGGTTCGAACGCGAGGCCTGGATCTCTAGAGGCTCCTCTTCCTGAAAGTCACGATAGGCCTGAATCTCAGGATGGCGATAGAGGGCATTGTCGTCGAAGTTCATCTTGGCATCGAGCGCGTAAAGGTCGCCCTCCGCAGTCAAAACCAGGGGATTGATCTCAACCAGGGACGCATCCGTCTGGAGAAACGCCTCATACAGAGCCGCCATGACCTTCCCCATCTTGCGCGTTACTGCTGATTCCAAACCCAATCCGTAGGAGAGATTGCGGCCCTGGAAGGGCTGCAGACCTACTGCCGGGTCGACATGCTCCTTCAATATCAACTCGGGGGTCCTGCTCGCCACCTCTTCGATCTCCACGCCCCCTTCGGTACTGACCATCACCACGGGCTTGTTCGCGGCCCGATCGAGAATGATACCTAGATAGAATTCACTCGCCAGATTCAGCCCTTCTTCAACCAGGACTTGGCGGACAAGACTGCCGGCCGGTCCGGTCTGTGGAGTGACCAGACGGCTACCGAGTATCCGACGCGCATGATCCTCTGCCTCCTGGGGCGATCGGGCGATCTTGATGCCTCCGCCTTTACCGCGTCCACCGGCATGGATCTGAGCCTTCACCGCAACAACGCCCCCGAGACGAACGGCAATTTCAAAGGCCTCTTCCGCACTCTGCGTGATCTGTCCAGTAGGAACCGGCACTCCAAAGCGCTTCAAGATCTCCTTACTCTGGAACTCATGGATTTTCATCGGCCTAATCAAACACGATATACTCGGCCTTTTCAAGAGCTCCCGACCGGTTTCCTACCCCCAGCAGGCTGGCTTGTGAATCGATGAGACGTAGACCTCAGACAGCACCCTTCGGGCACTGGACGAGTCCACTGACGCCTGAGCACGGAGCCAATGCCCTCCGCTTGAGCAACGTGCTCTGGGACACCAGAGACAACTCCCTCGTATGGTGGGAAGGCCGATCCGGGAAGGGAGTTCTCGCCTGGCAGCGATCGTCCCGCGAGGCGCCACAGGATCTCGTCGTCGAACGGGAAGTTCGGGCGAGAGTGGGCTATGGGGGAGGCGACTTTACCCTTTCCGGCGGCCTTGCTTTCTTCGCCTCCGAGGGTCGCATCTGTCGTTGCCCTCTCGGACGGGGGGATCCCGTAGCCTTCACTCCGGCCTGGGGACAGCCCTCCAGCCCCGCTGTCTCGCCTGATGGAAGCCAGGTGATGTTCGTCCATTCCGCCGATGGGGAAGATCTCATCGCATTGGCGGATACAGAAGGCAAGAACTGGCCGCAGAAACTGGCCACCGGCTGTGACTTCTACATGCAGCCCGCCTGGCATCCGAGCGGGACTCGAGTCGCTTGGATCTGTTGGAACCACCCCAACATGCCCTGGGACGGTACGGCTCTGTACCTGGGCGACTTATCTCTCGAGGGTGCGCGGCCGGCCCTCGAGAACACCGCTGCGATTGCCGGAGATCCTTCCGGAAACACAGCTATCTTTCAACCCGTTTTCTCTCCGGACGGACGCTATCTCAGCTATATCTCCAATCAGACGGGTTGGTCCAACCTTTATTTCTTCGACCTGACCCTAGGAAGCAGCGAACCAGCCATCCAGGGGAAAGCCGAGTACGGGATACCTGCCTGGGTTCAGGGACTTCGAACCTATGCCTGGACACCCGATTCAAAGTCGCTCTACCTCATCTGCCACAAGGACGGTTTTGCTTCTCTGGAGCGTTTCGATCTCAGGGATCGGAAGCTGACGACCATCAAGGGTGAGCTGGAGCAGTACACCGCATTGCGTCAGGTTGCTATCTCACCAGACGGCAAGCAGATAGCCCTGATCGCGTCGTCCGCGACCCTGCCTGAGAGCGTGATTTGTGTGTCTCCTGATGGGGGGGTAGTGGTCGTCAAGGAGAGCGCACCCCGGAGCTACGACAGCCGCTATTTGAGTGTTTCCAGACCCGTTTCCTGGGCAATAGCCCCGACACCAATCCATGTTGATTCCGGAACCGGGCCCGGGTCTTCGCCGGGCCCAGACAACTGCCACGGGCTCTACTACGCCCCGACGAACCTCGATTTTCAAGGTGCGGGCCTGCCTCCTGCTGTAATCAAGGTCCACGGCGGACCCACTTCTCAGTTTCTCGCCGAGTTCAGCTACGACACCCAGTTTCTGACGAGCCGGGGATACGCGGTGCTCGAACTGAACCACCGCGGAAGCTCGGGTTACGGTAGATCGTACGCGGAAGCCCTGAAATCTCAGTGGGGTATCGCCGATGTAGAAGACGCCCGCTTGGCTGCCGACTATCTGATCGAGAGCGGTCTGGCTGATCCGAGCCGGCTGGTTGTCATGGGCGGGAGTGCTGGAGGCTTCACGGTATTGCTCTGTCTGATTCGTTATCCGGGATTTTTCAGAGCGGGAATCTGTCTCTACGGTGTTTCTGACCTTCTGGCGCTCGCTCAACAGACTCACAAATTCGAGGCGCACTATCTTGATTCCCTGGTCGGTATCCTGCCAGACAATACCGAGCGCTATCGGGAACGGTCTCCGGTCTCCGCTGCCGACCGGATCCAGGATCCGCTGGCCTTGTTCCAGGGCGAGGAGGATCAGGTGGTGCCACCCAGCCAGTCAGATCGGATCGCGGAGTCTCTTTCCAGCAGAGGGATCCCCCTGCGTTACGAACGGTACCCTGGTGAGGGCCACGGTTGGCGAAAGGCAGAGACGATAGCAGCCTACTACCAGTCACTGGAGTCGTTTCTCAGCGCTCACGTTGTCAACCCTTAGCTGCTAGCTCGTGAATTCTGAGAATTTTGCTCTCACATTTGTCTGGAAGCGTGGGTTGGATGGGGATCACAATTCCGAAAGTTCATGAACGGGTCCAGTTGGCCAAAAGACAGTTCCCGCTTTCGGCTCGGGCGGCGTGGCCCCCTGGGGTAGGTTGAGGGGTCGCCTTTAAAGAGACCGCTTTAGCAGTAGCGATGAAGCTTGCGATTCCGATCGAAGAAGTATGTACCTTTGAGTATACCAACTACGGCGATGAAGGAGAAGTTATCGCCGCTTCCATCGTCTCACAATTGCCCTCCCGGGTCACGGCATCGAAGGCCCAGGTTGCCACCGTACTATCCCAATGAGCTCTCTGCAAAGCCGGACACCGACGATCTCAACGGGACCGGCTTTCGATGGAAGTCCCCGAAAAGGGCAACGTCGGAGTCGTCCTACGAGTAGGAAGGGATCCAAAGTAGCTAGCAGTTTTCGTCGCCCGTCTTGCGTTCGACATCGTTGTCCTCAGAGGGCAATTCCCATTCTGTCAATCGCTATCATACTATTCACCCCGTTCCCGCGTGCCGGGAACCAACTGCTGCTGTCTTGTCCTGAAGCTGAGTCGATCAGGTGTATCTTTTCGAGCGCTTTTCTTGGAGTACGAGCATCTTAGAGAAGAGATGTACGCCATCCAGCTCTCTCTTGTGCTAACAGTTGTGCTAATGGCAGCCCAATTGGAACTACTCTGCAGCCAGAGCTCTGGTCAACGGTTCTATAGACGTCCTTCGACTTTCGAGCCTATCCAATGGAGCACGGCTCCAGGGCTCAAGTTCCTCTATCGAAGCAACGGGCGCAGCATCGGTCTAGGAAATGACCGACTCATCGTGCCGGCTGGTTGCAGATCGGATGATGAGGACCGAATCATCATACGCTGGCTTGATGTGCATCCAGGCCGGATCGTAAACGGTGTGGATCCACTTGGTTCGGTGGTCCACTACATTGCTGGGAACGATCCGACCAAATGGCGCACGGATATTCCCCAATACGCCAGACTCATCTACCGAGGTTTGTATCCGGGTGTGGACCTGGTCTTTCGAACCGCAGAGGAAGGTTTCGAGCACGACTACATTCTGGATCCGGGAGTGGACCCTGGGGTTATCCGGTTCTCTGTGATTGGAGCCAGAAGGATTGCCGCTGATCGACACGGCAACCTGATCGTGTACACCGAGTGCGACGACTGGAACATGCAGGCTCCTGTAGCCTATCAGAGGATTGGGGGCAAGAACATCTCGGTCCAAAGCAAGTACGTCGTCAGACCCGACAAGACAGTCCAATTCTCGATGGGCTCCTACGACCGCCAGACTCCGCTTATTATCGATCCAGTGATCGGTTTCGCCACACGGGTCGCAGGGAATGGGGAGTATACCGTCCATGACATGTCGCTCGACGCTGACGGGAATGTCTATGTGGTCGGGGAGACTACGTCTACGGACCTGCCGCTTCTGAGTCCCGGACAGAGCAGCCGTGGAGGTAAGGAGGCCTTTGTGATGGGATTTGATCGAACTGGCAAGCTCGACTTCTCCACCTATCTAGGTGGAAGTGGATCCGACGCCGCGAGTTGTATCGAAGTCGACGCTGAAGGAAATATGTACGTCGGAGGATGGACCGACTCGCTCGATTTCCCGACTCTGAAGGCTTTTCTAGACTCCAATGCCGGTAGTTTTGATGGATTCGTAGCCAAGTTTGGTCTGGGTGGTAGTCTGCTTTTCTCGACCTACCTGGGTGGTTCCAGCTCGGATCGAGTGAATGATATTGCAATTGACCAGGAGAGTAATACTTATGTGGTAGGAACCACTTCGTCGAACGACTTCCCGCTGCTGAAGTCGCTCCAACCTCGAAAAGGAACGAATGATGCCTTCGTCACTGCTCTGGACCGAACGGGAGAAAGTCTCCTTTTTTCGACTCTTCTGGGTGGTAGTGAGGCCGACTGGGGCAGGGCGATTGATGTCGGAAGCGAAGGAGCGTTTGTAACCGGCAGTACTCGTTCTGCGGACTTTCCAGTGGAGTCTCCTTTGCAACCAGACTTTGGAGGCAACACCGATGCCTTCGTCGTAGGGATAAAGGCGACGGAGCCTGAGGTAATGTTTTCAACCTTTCTGGGGGGAGAAGCCCATGACCATGGCTTTGATCTGGTCCTTGGTCCCGACGGGAATCTTCATGTCGTGGGCACTGGCCGCGGTGCCACCGCTGGCTACTCGCCCGGCTTTCCTTTGATGGACCCGATTGAAACCGAGGGGGAGATTTTCGTCTCCACTCTAGATCCAATGGGATCAAGGCTGGTGTTCTCGACCCTCTATGGGCAGGGGAATCCCACGTCGATTGCCGCCGATCGGCAGGGAAGAATCCACGTCACCGGGTGGACTCGAAATCCCGACTTCCCAAGCGTCGCGCCACTTCAACGTGGGCATGCGGGTGGTACATGTCAGTTCCACTTGTTCAATACATACTATGGCACCTGCAGCGACGCGTTCCTATTCAGCCTGGATTCCTCCCAACGAAGGGTCGTCCTTGCCACTCTACTGGGCGGGTCGGGAATCGATGTCGGCGGAGCGATCGAGGCCGATGGCATGGGCAACCTGTTCGTCGCGGGATCAATCAGTCCCTCCTCGTACCCCTTTGCACCCTCCCACGGGGACCCTGAAGAGGTCTTTGTCGTCAAGATCTCACTAGACAGCCTGCTCTTTCCTCAGTTTGCCGATGGCGATCACGCCGGATCGCCGATTTCTAGCGAGATCACTCTCGTGAACCTGGACTCGTCCAAGGAAGGGGTCGCCATGCTGGAGATAGACGATGGCACGGGCGAACCAATGACGGTCGATCTCTTGGGCGAGTTGGTGGCGGGTAGGAAGAAGGTGCAGATCGCGCCCGGTGGCAGTGTTCGCTTGCGCACAGACGGACAGGGAGCCCTCCAGGTAGGTTCCGTGCGGGTGCACTCAGACGTACCGCTGGCGGGTTTTGTCCTTTATAGGTCCTCCGACGGTGTCGCTGGTGTGGGCGCGAGCAAATCCATCCTCCGTTTTGTGAGCCCAGTCAAGATCGGACCTGGAATCGATTCGGGAATCGCGCTGATGAGCGTGGGATTGGGAGCAAACCAGATCACTTTGCAGTTGAGGGATGACAGCGGCGCTCAGCTTGCAACCACGCAGCTACTCCTGTCGGCTCGCGGCCAGACCGCCAAACGGATCAGCGAACTTGATTGGCAACCCCCTATGGATCTAACCGATTTCTCCGGAACCCTGGAGGTCAATGGCACACAGGCATTCGCAGCCACCGCGATTAGGACAACGCCAGGAGAGTATGCGACCTTGCCGGTGGCTGAACTACCCGCCTCGGAGCGCTGACGGCTGATGGGCACTTCTCGTTTTACCCTCCCTCTGTTTTGTGCTGTCCTGTTCCTGGATTCTCACTTGGGAGCCACATCAGCTATTTTTCAGGGGGTCAACTATAACCGAAACGTTCCCACCGTCAACGACCCTATCCTGAGCTACTCGATTTCCGTGGGCGGCCTGCGACGGGATGAAGCGCACGGTGTCGCCGTCGACGGTTCCGGCAACGTTTACGTGGTGGGCACTACGTTTTCTACCGGTTTCCCTTCGGGTGCTCCGGAACAAGAACTGAAGGGGAATTCTGATGTCTTTGTGTCCAAGTTTAGCCCCTCCGGAATCTTGCTGTACTCCGTATTCATCGGAGGCCACGGTGATGAGCAAGGGTCGAGCATCGCAGTGGATCCCTTTGATACCTCAGATAGTTACGTCTATGTAGTTGGTCAGACTGATTCAGAAGACTTCCCAACCGTCAACGCTCTTCAGGGATCCTTCGGAGGAGGGGAGAGTGATGCCTTTGTCCTCAAGTTGAGAGGCGCTGACGGCCAATTGGAGATGTCCACGTATTGGGGAGGAAGCGATCAGGACTCGGCAGCTGGAGTTACAGTGGCTGGAGCTGACGTGTATCTGACTGGAGTGACGTACTCGCCTGACTTCCCACTGGTGAATCCCTTTCAGATGAAGCTTCCGGGAGAATGTCTTTCCGGCAGCAGCACGTGTGCGGATGCGTTCGTTACCAAGATCAACGCAGCACAGAATATCATTCGTTATTCCACCTATCTGGGTGGTAGCAGCACTGATGTCGGCACCGCAATTGGAGTGGACGCGGCAGACAACGTTCTCGTCACGGGATCTACCAGCTCGGAGGATTTTCCGACCAAGAACCCCATCCGATTTACACTCCGGAGTGCCCTGCAAGTATTCGTCACCAAGCTCAACCCTGACGGGAGTGACTTGGTCTATTCCACCTACCTCGGTGGAACCTCCAGCAATTGGCCCGCAGGCATCGCAGTCGATCGCAGTGGCGGCGCCTACGTCGTGGGCTTTACGAATTCCTCCAACTTTCCTCTTCTGAACGCTTTCCAAGAGGAGCAAAAGGGGGCCACCGACGGCTTCGTTTCAAAGTTCGCTCCCGACGGCCAGTTGGCATACTCAACCTATCTCGGAGGAAGCGTGGGAGGGATTGGCGCACCAGCAGCAAGCCCAGGATGGGACAAAACCTGCGGAATAGGCGTGGACGCCGCGGGCCATGCCTACGTTACGGGTCTAACTCTGTCGACCGATTTTCCGGTTGTGGACGCTTTCCAGGAAAACAAGGGAGGCAGCGCCAGCGATCGAGATGCCTTCATTGCGAAACTCAGTGCCAGCGGAGACAGTCTCGTGTATGCGAGCTACCTGGGGGGAAGTGCAGCAGACGAGGGAACGGCAATTGCAGTGGACGAAGACGGGGATGCTTTTGTCGTAGGTTTCACAGCCTCTTCGGACTTTCCTCGTGCCGGTTCTGTCGAGACTGAGTTGGCTGGTGATGTCGACGTCTTCGTGGCCCGTGTCACAAAAGCGAGGGCACTTCATTTTGCCCAGTACGGTGACGGAGAGCACAGTGGTGCTTCAGTCGCGAGTCAAATCACGGTGGCCAACCTGGACGCGGAGAGAGCTGCCAACGTCAGAATAGAAGTTAGAGACGATGGGGGAGAACCTCTGGAGACAGATCTGAATGGAATGGTTGTGCAAGGTGTCTTGGAAACCGTGATACCCGCGAGGGGATCGAAGACCTTCCAGACCGACGGCCAGGGGCCCCTAAAGGTGGGTTCGGCAACAGTTGTGTCAGACGTCGATGTCTCTGGCTTTCTCCTCTATCAAGCGACCGTGGGAGTTGCTGGTGTTGGCGCTAGCGAACCTTTGGAGGAGTTTGTAGTGCCGGTCGAGGTTGGGCAGGATCTCAGATCGGGAATCGCGTTGATGGCACTGACAGGAACTCTATCCGTCAACCTTGCACTGACCAATGAGGCGGGGACTACCATAGCTGAATCGATCGTCGACCTGCCGCTCGGGGGACACTTGGCGAAGTTTCTGACGGAACTTCCGTGGGATCGCACCGTAGACTTCTCGAATTTCAAGGGGACCCTGATCGGCACCGCAACAGGGGAGTTTGCTGCTACTGCCATTCTCGTCAGTCCGACCCAATACGCGACCCTACCCGTTGCAAAAAGGCGATAAGACAGCCGTCCTTCGTAAAGTGAAGGGGATACGGGGATTCCTCTCCGCCGAATCGCAGAACCCGCAAACGAATGGCGTAAGTGCCATTCGTTCCTGACGGACATCCGGGTAGGAACAGGATTCAAACGAATTGCTGCAGAGGGACAGCGAATCCGGAATACTGGCAAGCGAACGACGAACGAATTCGAAACGAATAGGGCAAGAATTCAACGATTAAGGTCTCCCTTCACTCTCCAGACACCTAGGGCCTTCCCTTTTTCAAGGCCGACCACAAAGTGCGCTTGATCGCGTTTGAAATAGATACGAAGATCTATACGAGCAAGAAGGTTATCCGAGGAAGGTCGTTGACCACGTTCCATCCTTTCGTACAGGATGTTTTCGCCATCACCCAAGCCTAGTGCTTTGGCTTTCTCTCCCATCAAACGCATGGCATTTATAAAGGGCTGAAACGGATTCACTTTCACTTTGGCATGTTGTCCTTCATTCTTGGCTTTATAGTAAGCCAAAGCCGCTGGATCACGTGCAGCGGCCGAATCCATCACGAATTTCAGTTGTCCATAGTGGCTAGGCAAAAGATGTCCGAGTGGCTCAACCAGCCTCATCGTTAATGCCTGAGTACCGTGCTCGTTCCAAATCCGGCGAGCGATATGCTGACCGAGATGGATGACAAAGTAGGCCACCAGCCACTTGAGTTGTTGAAGGTTGTTTGCTTTTAAGAAATAGCTCGGTGACAAAAACTCAAGGTTCATCCGGTAAATGGGGAGGTGCCGCCAGTCAAAGGCAGGCCATGGAAACTGCCGCACTATGCAAACCGTGGAAAAACAAGTAGTTCTGGAGGAGAACTGGCAAGTGCTCGCAGTTGTTTTTCCACCGTTCGCACA
>JAKZYH010000429.1:0-8503 GCA_047514575.1 Acidobacteriota bacterium
CCCGTCGAGAACACTGACGGGCAAGAGTGCCCATCCTACTACTGCCAACCAAGGCCATCGTGAACAACTTGCACGGAATTGATACGAAACAAGGAGCCAACGACAGATGATCGAAATAGGAAAACCCGCGCCGGCCTTCACGCTGAAGAACGAGAACAACGAGGATGTGAGCCTTACTGATCTCTCGGGCCAGTGGGCCGTCCTCTACTTCTATCCCAAGGACGACACGCCTGGATGCACCATCGAAGCCTGTGACTTTACGGAAGGCCTGGGAGGATTCGAGACACTGGACGCCGTCGTATATGGCTGCAGTCCTGACGATCCCGAATCTCATCGAAAGTTCATCGCCAAGTTCAATCTTCGCGTGGGCCTTCTCTCCGACCCCAGCCACAAGATGATGGAGGAATATGGGGCCTGGGGTGAGAAGAACATGTACGGCAAGAAGGTCGAGCGAGTCATCCGCTCGACCCTTATCATCGATCCCACTGGGAAGGTGGCCCATCATTGGCGCAAGGTCCAGGCCAAGGGACACGCCGAAAAGGTGCGCGAGAGGCTGGCAGCAGCGCAGTCCAGGTAGACAAACAACCCAGCCACCGCTATCCCCCGTGCTAGTATAAGCAGGTGTCTGCTCGTATAGGGCAGGGTTCGATTCGTCCAAGGCGGCCCTTCCACTCCACTATTGGGCTTCTCAGCTGTCTTGGCATCCTCTTTCTCTTCCGCCAACCAATCCTCGCCCAGGTCAATACCTGCTCGCTGCTCGGCGTTGCCCTCGACTCGGAGTCACGGGGAGTCGAAAACGTGGAGTTGACGATTCTCAGGATCGGCACCAACGAAACCTTTCAGGCCCTCACCGATGAAAGGGGTGACTACCGGGTAGGGGGACTGCCGGTGGGCGAATATCGCCTACGCTTGGAGCACGTCAGCTTCAGAACGGAGGTTCGACGGGGCGTCGTGCTGCAGCTGGGACAGACTCACAGACAAGACTTTCTACTGCAAGCCGGACTACCCGCGGACGTGTTTGAGTCTGAGGCGGAAACCTCGCTCCTCAATTCCGAGAAAGCCGAGATGGGCCAGGTAATCGGCCGGGAACAGCTGGAAGATATGCCGATCAACTCCCGCGACTTTACCGAATTGGCCACCCTGGCGCCGGGGACCGCCCCTGCCAGTAGTACCAGCAGCTTCAGCAGTGCCCTTGGCAACATACGGGTCGGAGGGATGAGGGAACGCGATAACATCACCTACGTCGATGGCTCCATTATGCCCTCATTCTCGAATTTCAAACCCAGCCTGGACGCACTTCAGGAATTCGAGGTGAAGACGGGACTCTATGGATCCGATTACGGAATACTGCCGGGCGGGCAGATCATCGCGGTGACAAAAAGCGGCGGAAACGAACTGCACGGCAATGTCTTCTGGTTTCATCGCAACGACAACCTCGATGCTCGAAACTTCTTCGAGCACGAAAAAGAGGAGTTCAAACGGAATCAGTTGGGGGGCACCTTGGGGGGACCGGTCTACCTACCGGGATTGATCAAGGGGAAGGACACCGCCTGGTTCTTTACCTCCTACCATCTCGAGTCGGTCCGCGAGGTTCGTCCGCTGACCGGCGTTGTGCCCACAACCCTGGAGAAAGCAGGACAGTTTTCAAGCACGATCCTGGATCCTCTCACCGGCAGCCCGTTTCCCAACAACATCATCCCTGAAGATCGCTTTGATCCAGTCTCCAGGAAGCTGCTGACCTTTTGGCCGGCTCCCAACACTCCCGGAGCCTTGAACTACACTAGCCCCGACTCCAGCGCCCCTTTCGACAATCCCCAGCTGATCGCTCGCCTGGACTTCAAGACCTCCGAGACAAGCAAATGGTCGGGGCGCTTCCTCTGGAACTCAGCGCCTTACCTGAGCATCCGTCCCTTCTCGGAATTCTCCTCAATCCAGCCTCTGCACGCCTACGGACAGTCCATCTCCAACCAGCGAAGCCTCTCCTCGGGTATCCAGAACGTGGCCAGCTTCCATTGGACTCGACGGCCCTATGACGCGGAAATCTCGAACCCCAAGACCGAAATTGTCCAGGACCTGGGCGTGCCTGAGCTGCTGCAGGAAGAGGTAGATCGAACTGGCGTTCCAACGATCGAGATCCAGGGTTTCACTGGCCTCGGAGATATTGCGCTGCTAGGTCGGAGTGTCACCGGAAACTGGCAGGTCAAAGACGATATTGCCTTTCAGAAGGGCAGGCACAGCATCAAGACAGGAGTCGAGTTCCGGCAGCACTATCTTTTTCTGGCGATGCAAAGACGCTCCAAATTCGACTTCTTCGACCGTTACACCGGCAACGGCTTTGCCGACTTTCTACTTGGCCACCCGGCCCGTTCCACCTCGGGAGGAGAGTCGTTGCGAGGGAGTCTCCATCAGAATAGTCTGTACTGGTACCTTCAGGATACCTGGCGGCTCAGCCCCAAGCTGACCCTCACTGTCGGAGTCCGCCATGAACTGCGACAACCCTGGAAGGACAAGCGCGGCTTCGTCACAAACTTCGACACAGCTCTGGGCCAACTCTCGCCCCCACTGCAAGACCTCGATCTCAAGGAAGGGGAAACCGGTCGATTTCAAGCCAACGTGCCCATTGTGGAGTGGAGCAAGATGGGAGTGATCCTGCCTCGCCTGGGCATCGCCTACCGCTTCGCCTCCACCACCGTGGTCCACACGGGTTATGGCATCTATGCCAATGAGCCCGACACCAGCATGATCTATCGACTGGTTGAGAATCCCAGGCCAGGAGCGCAGCGCCTGACTTTCGATGCGCCTCTGGAAAACCCCACCCTGAGCCTTTCCAATCCCTTCCCTGCGGAACTCCAGGATTCGGCCGTTCCCAACTATTTCGGCATAGAGAGCCCTCTCCCCCATTCCCTGAGCCATGTCTGGGGGATCTCCCTGCAGCAAGAGTTGAATTCAAGTCTGGTCCTAGACGCGGGTTACCAGGGCACGCACACTACCCATCAGTTGGAAACCGTTTCCCTGAACGACGCCGCGCCAGGAACCGGCGACCGACAGACTCGGCGCCCCTACCCACACCTTCAAGCCGTTCACATCCCCCTGGCCGATGCCGATGCCTGGTACCACGGCATGCAGCTTCGGGTCGAGAGAAAAGAGCAAAAGGGGCTTCAGTTGAGCGCTTCCTTCACCTGGTCTAGCCAGGTCGCCAGCGGCGGCGGCTGGGAAGGGTCCTCCGCACGCCGCATCTTCCGTTCCAGGAATGTCCCCCTACACCTGAACCGAGGCCTGACAGAGCTGCACGTGCGAAGACGTCTGGTTTTGACCAGCCGCTACGAGCCTCCCTTCGGGCCTGGCAAGTCCTTCCTCCAAAGTGGCCCCCTGTCCAGTGTGCTGCGGGGCTGGTCAGCCCAGGGAATCTGGAGTTTCCAGGATGGGCCCTGGTTCACCGTCCACCTGCCGGGAGATCCATTGGACACCGGCTCTGAATTCTCACAGTGGCCCGACCGCATACGCGACCCCAATCTGAAGCCAGCTGAGCGAACCCCCACCCGCTGGTTCGACACCAGCGCCTTCATCGCACCGGCCGCAGGCGTCTACGGAAACGCCGGCCGCGCTACGGTAGAAGGTCCTGGGCTCTTCAATCTCGATCTCTCCCTACGCCGCCGCTTCGAATTGGGTGAGAACCAGAAACTCGAACTTCGGTTCGAAATCTTCAATGCCACCAACCGCGCCAATTTCGTCCTCCAGCGAAAATCCCGGGTAAATCAGTTCGGCACAGCGGATTTCGGGGCACTGGGGAAAGCCTCACCAGCGCGACAGGTCCAAGTTGCGCTGAAATACTCGTTTTAAACGAAGGGTCGCAAGTCACAGGTCGCAGGTCTCTTAACTCGTACCATTCTACCAATCGTGCTATCAGCTGCCACTTGGGCAGGTGTAAAACAGGCAATCTGACGAACTCCGTCACCAGAAGAACCCAACCTGGGACCTGCGACCTGGGACTTGCGACCTGCGACCTCTTTTAGAGACCGACGTTCTTCTCACAGAAGACCCGCGCATTCTGAAACATCCTCAGCCAGGGAGATTCGTTCGAGCCATCCTTCCAATCTTCGGGGATCCAGCCCCACTGCCACTTGAGAAAGGATCGCTCGGGATGGGGCATCATCGCCAAATGACGGCCGTCCTGCGAACAGAGCGCTGCAATTCCCTCGGGAGAACCGTTGGGGTTGAAGGGATAGGAGTCGGTAATCCGACTGTCGTCGTCGACGAAGCGGATGGGAGCTAGTCTTTGCTCCTTTACTTGAGCCAAGGTCTTTTCGTCTGGAAAGAAGGCTCGGCCTTCTCCATGATCGACCCAGATGCCCAGAACCGAGCCCTCCATTCCTTGAAGCATCAGGGATGGGCTTTCCTGAATCTGGACTGTTGAGAACCGGGACTCAAAACGACCGGAAGCGTTGCGAATGAAGCGGGGGCGCTGGGAGTCGACAATGCCCGACCAGGGAACATAGCCCAATAGGGCCATCAGCTGGCAGCCATTGCAAACGCCCAGGCTGAAAGTGTCGGGTCGATTGAAGAACGCCTGGAACTGGTCCCAGAGCGAGACATTGAACCGAATTACCGCGGCCCAGCCCTTGGCCGAGTCCATAACATCGGCGTAGCTGAATCCTCCGACGAAGACGACTCCCTGCAAGGACTCCAGCGTAGTCCGGCCGGCCAACAAGTCAGAAATGGTCACGTCCCAGGGCTCGAAGCCAGCGGCGTAGAAAGCGGACGTCATCTCGCGATCACCGTTGCTTCCCTCTTCACGGATGATGGCTACCGCAGGTTTCCGCTTGGACTCCAGGATCTCGGGTGCGGTTGCTTCGAATGTAAAAGGCACCTGATAGGAGGGGCCCTTCCGCAACTTGAGGCCACACCTTTCCTGATCTGCACAATCCGGGTCCGCCTGAAGACGCTCCAGCTGATAGCTGGTCTCTTCCCACAGATCACGCAGACCACGCACATCGTCCTCCAATACCAGCTGCTGATTCAGGCGAACGCGCGCGGTCTTTTCCTCAGTCGTGGAGCCGATTGGGATACAAGGCACCTGGGCCCTCTGGAAGCTTTCAACTACCTGAGCTTCCACTTCGGGCGCCACCTCGATCACGAGACCCAACTCCTCGGCGAAGAGCATGGGGATGACATCGGGAGCTTCGCAGGGCAAATCGATATCGATACCACAGTTTCCTGCGAAAGCCATTTCCAGAAGCGTCGTGATCAGCCCTCCGTCGCTGCGGTCGTGTCCGCTGCTGATCAGCCCTTCCCCAATCAGCTGCTGAACGGCATTGAAGGCTCGGACGAGGCTCTCCGGGTCCTCGACGTCAGGGGGCTGATCCCCCACCTGCTCGAAAACCGTAGCCAGGGAAGAACCCCCGAGACGAAACCGTCCGCCTCCCAGATCGATATACAGGATCCGTCCTCGCCCCGGGAGCTTTAGATCTGGTGTGACCGTCTTCCTTATGTCGGGACAGGTGACATAGGCAGAGAGGACCAAGGTCCCAGGAGATTTGACCACCTCTTCCTGGCCCGACTCGGTAGGTGCTACCGCGGCCATTGAAAGGCTGTCCTTGCCCCCGTCGATGGCGATTCCAAGCTCCAGCAGCAGGTCACTCAACGCTACGACTGCATCGCAGAGGGCTGCCCCCTCACCGGGCAGCTTGGCAGACCACATCCAGTTGCCGGAACACTTTACGTCCTCGAGACCGCTCACCCGAGCCCATACCAGGTTGGTGAGAGCCTCTCCGACACAGAGGCGTGCCATGGCTTTCGGATCGAGCAGGCCGACGATGGGTCGTTCGCCGATGGCCGTGGCAGCACCGGTGATGCCGAAGTGACTCTGTGAAATGACCGCCACGTCGGCAACGGTGAGCTGTAGTGGTCCTGCGCACTGCTGACGCGCCACCAAGCCGGTGACGCTGCGATCTACCTTGTTGGTCAAGAATCGCTTCGACCCCACCGAAAGCAGACGAAAAACCCGTTCGAGAGCAGCCTTGACGGTAAGGCCCGGGGGCAGATCCAAACTCTTTGGCCCTGGCTTTATCCGCTCCAACTCGAAGGTCTTGCGGGGCATGTCACCCAGTACTTTCTCCAGATCCAGGTCCACTGGAGTGGATCCATCGTGACGATCGAAGAGGACGATCCGTCCATCCCCTGTCACCCTTCCCACAAATGCCGCCGCGACCTTCTCCCGCTCACAGATCGCCTGGAACAGTTCCGCGTGCTCCGGCTTCAAAAGAAGGGCGTCTTGTTCCTGGTACTCGGCAACCCAGATCTCGAGTACCGAGAGGGTCTCGTCACCGACGGGAATATCTCGAACTTCGATGCGCGCTCCTGCGGGTTCGACGATCTCCTTGAGAACATTGCAGTTACCGCCGGCTCCCTGGTCGTGAATGCTGACAATCGGATTGCGATCGCCCAGCTCCACACAAGCGCGGATCACGCGATTGGCTTTCTGCTCCATCTCGGCATCGCCCCGCTGCACAGCATTGAAGTCCAGTTCGCTGACGTTCTCTCCCTGGACCATGCTCGAGGCGGCGCCCCCTCCCAGTCCGATACGATAAGCAGGTCCCCCGATCTTGACGACCCACATCCCGACTTCGGGCTTCTCTTTGAGGGTATGGTCGGAATCGATCTGCCCAATTCCGCCGCTGAACATGATGGGCTTGATCCATTCTCGCCGCTCCCCATCCGGGAGACGCAGGCCGAAAGAGCGGGTAAAGCCTTGAATCACCGGCTCCCCGAAACAGTTGCCATAGTCGGAAGCACCATCACTAGCTTCAATCTCGATCTGCAGGGGTGAGGCAAGATTGTCCGGATACCGAAACTCGGGACGCTCCCAGGGAAGGCGGTATCCCGGAATCAAGAGGTTCCCGACACAGTAGGCGGCGGTACCGGCAACTACCAGTGAACCCCTGCCGGTGGCATGCACATCCCGAATACGTCCTCCGGTGCCGGTCTCGGCACCCGGAAAGGGAGCGACGCCGGAGGGGAAATTGTGGGTCTCGGCCGTGAAGATGATGTCGTAGTCGGCCTCCGAAGAAAGCAAGGCAGATGGCTCGCCAGGCCGGGATGGCAAGAGGGTCTGAATCCGATACCCTTTGATGGCGCTCGAGTTGTCCTTGAAGGCGATGGTACTGTTGTTGGGATTGACCCTGAGGGGTTCCTGGATCAGGTCGATAAGGCTGCGCGAAAGCTCCTGCCCATCGATGACCATGCGACCTTTGAAAAACCAGTGACGCGAGTGCTCGCTATTGGACTGGGCCATATCGAAACACTCGACGTTGGTGGGATTGCGGCCGATCTCGTGGGCGAAGAGATTCGTATAGTAGTCCAGATCCCAGTCATCCAGCGCCAGGCCCGCCTCCCGATTCAATCTCTCGAGGGCAGCTCGACCTTCCTGAAGGACCGGCACTTCAAAGGTCGGCTCAGGCTTGGCTCCGGTTTCAAAGCTGGATAGAGGCTCCGGGTAGTGGCATTCGGTCATCCGGTCATGGATGAGAGCCAAGAAGCCCCGCTGCTGTTTGGCTGTGAGGTTCGGGGGGCCGGCCAGTAGGTAACGCCGAGAGCGCTCAATCCGCTGAATTTCACCGAGACCACAGGTATGGCAGATGGCCAACGCATTAGTGCACCAGGACGACTTGAAGCTTAGTCGAGGACCCACCTCGAGAGAGGTTCCCCCCTCGGCAAAAAAGGAACGCCGCCCGAACTGATCGGCTTCAAATGTCTCGCCAAGCAACCATGAGAGCAGCCCGACCTCGCTCTCACCGAGCGGCCGCCGGGACTCGATATTGAAACAGAATTCGGTTTCCAGGCGCTCGATCTCCAAGGAAACGGATTCCTTCACCGTCTTGAACAGCCTGTCATTCTGTGCCGCAGACAGTGCGGGAGTCCGGTAGAAGTGAAAAAGCATTGCCTGGTCCGTTGCCATCTAGATCGAACGCACACACTTTCTAAGCACCAAGATACAAGATACAAACAAATCACAAATTGCAAGCACCAAGTTCACATTAGTCCCGCCCCCAGGGATCCTGGCCCCGTTCGCAAAGGAAACTTCTCATCCGACGTAGCGGTGGTCTCCAGGCCGCCCTTCCGAGCCAAAGGCTCGAAATCAGAATACTTCGACCTGGAGACCGAAGCTATGCCCTCCGACCTGGGTCGAGCCCGTTTGAAACTTGGTACTTGGGATTTGGAGCTTGTTTGTAGCTTGTATCTTGTATCTTGGAGTTTCTCTTCAAGGTTGCATCGACGGTGCCGGATGTGAAGAATCGAAACTGGAAGCGATATGTCTGAGACTGATCTCGAAGCGAAGACCACCCCAAGAGACCAGGCCTGGGGTCATCGCTGGGGTTTTTCTGATACCCGGTTCGTTCTGAACGACGACGGTTCCGTCATCCTGACTGGGAACCGATACGACCTGGCTGGCTACAAGATGTACGATCTGCTTCCGTATGTTGAGGAAGTACTCGACATCAAGCTC
>JAKZYH010000430.1:0-4987 GCA_047514575.1 Acidobacteriota bacterium
GGCGGTGGACTGTTCGAGACTGGAGCTGGAGGTTCAGCTCCCAAGCATGTGCAGCAGTTCCTGAAAGAAGGACACCTGCGCTGGGATTCGCTGGGTGAGTACTGCGCCCTTGTCCCTTCCTTTGAGCTGATAGCCGAAAACGCCAAGAATGAAAAAGCGGCGATTTTGGCACAGACGCTTGATCAGGCAATCAGTAAATACTTTGAAAATGCCAAGTCGCCTTCCCGCAAGGTGAATGAGATCGATAACCGAGGCAGCACCTTCTATCTGACCATGTACTGGGCCCAGGAGCTAGCGGCACAGACCAGAGATCCGGCCATGCAGGCGCGTTTTTCCAAGGTGGCAAAAGCCCTTCAGGAGAATGAAGCCAAGATCACCGAAGAACTGATCGCCGCCCAAGGCGAGCCGGCTGATATTGGCGGTTACTATGTCCCCGATCCAGTCAAGACAGAACAGGCGATGCGTCCCAGCCCGAGCTTTAACGCCATTATTGATGAGATGTAAGAGGTTAGGTTTGCTTAAGTTTAAGGTCAGCGCCCCCCAGCAGTGCTGCCCCATTCGAGAAGGAAACTTCCGGCTACTGGGGATTTATGCGTCACTCCCTGGGGAAGAGTTGTCCGGCTCTCTCCTCGAAACCTGGGCTCATTTTGCTAGCGGCTCAAGTCGTTCGCGGCTCTGTCGGATTGCCAAGGGTTGATGATAGGCGATCGTTTGGAATTTGGTGCTTGTGATTTGGAGCTTGTTTGTACCTTGTTGCTTGTATCTTGGGATTTTCAAGTTTCAGGTCAGAGTTGAAGCAAGATCGCACGGAAGACCTATCCTTGACCCGCTTTTCTCGGCCACGATAGAATCCCCTCCGGGATCCCTGGGTATGTTGTTGTCCTGACATTTGAGAGTAGAGCGATATAAGAGTGCAGCAAGATATCACCACACCGACCGACCAGTCGCCTTCGCAGGAGCGAGTTCAAGCCAGCCGGGAGCAGCTGGATGCTCATGTACGGGATACGATCGAATGGCATTTCAGCCCCGAATCCGGGTGTCCTTTCTGGCTGGAGTGGCAGGAAAAAGCGGGCTGGGATCCGCGTAGCGAAATTCAGGGCTATGGCGACCTGGTGAAGTTCAGTCTCTTCGAAGATGAATGGCTTCGAGGGGGCCCGCTCCAACGATGGATACCCAAGGCCTACAGCGATCGACCGGTCTTCGTTTTCGAGACTGGCGGAACAACGGGCATCCCGAAGTCCCGTGTCAACATCGAGGATTTTCGCATCGATTACGAGATCTTCTCCGAGACTCTCCCGGAGCAACACTTTCCGATTGGCTCTAACTGGCTCATGCTGGGTCCTTCGGGTCCACGTCGTCTGCGCCTGGCGGTAGAGCACCTTGCCCACCTCAGAGGGGGGATCTGCTTCTGCGTGGACCTGGATCCGCGCTGGGTGATCAAGCTGATCAAGAAGGGCTGGACAGATCATCTCAAGGCCTATCAACAGCACGTGATCGATCAGGCGGTCACCGTCCTTTCGGCGGGTCACGACATCCAGTGTCTTTTCACTACACCCAAGCTCCTGGAGGCTTTGGCGGGCAGCCTCGAAGCCGCTGGATCGAGCATCAAGGAGACCGGTATTACCGGGATCTTCTCAGGTGGGACCGAGTTCACTCCGCAGTGGTATCGCTTCGCGGTGGAAGAGCTTCTGGACGGGGTCTACATGACGCCGACCTATGGGAACTCGCTGATGGGTCTGGCCGCGTCCAAGCCTTTCGAGCCGGCGGACGCCTACAAGATCACGTACCACGCACCCCAACCTCGAGCCGTTCTGTCAGTGGTAGATTTCGGCGACACTGAGCAGCTCGTCAACTACGGTGAGACGGGCCGGATTCAGCTGACGACGCTGACCAAGGAGCTCTTCATCCCGCGATTCCTGGAGCGCGATGAAGGGGAGCGCGAACCCCCCTGTGAGAGTTACCCCTGGGACGGCGTCAGCGGCGTTCGTCCCTTCCATGAGTTCGCCAAAACCACCACCGTGGGAGTTTACTAGTTGTGATTCATTTTCCAATCCTCCGCTGGGGGGAGCCTTACAAGAGCCTGGACGTCGATCAGGTGGTCCACTTCGTCACCGGCGAACCCCTGGCCGAGGTCAGCCAGGCCATCGGGGGGATGATTGGCCGCGATATGCGTCAGGCTGCGCGAGCGCGGAGAGTGCTCCGGGAAATCCCCTGTAAGGAACTCCTCGTCATGGCCAAGACGGCGGCCGATCTCTTCATGACGGCCGAGCTCCCCGCCGGGGATGGCACCCAGACCCCAGATCAGTTCGTGAAATACCAATCAGCCACCACCGGGCTTCCGGAGCACATGTGTCACAAGAACATGCAGAAGCTGCACCATGTGTTGACCCACCTGGACCAGATCCTGGAGTCCCTTACCATGGGACTCAACCTGGACATTCTCAGCCGTGGGTATGGCGAGGAGCGCGGTATCATGCGGAGCTATCAGGCAACGGCCCCGGTCCTGGGCATGGTGCTGCCTTCCAACTCCCCCGGGGTTCACGGCCTCTGGTTGCCGGTGATACCCCTGCAAGTCGGACTCGTCCTGAAGCCGGGTCCACAGGAGCCCTGGACTCCGTATCGGATGTCGGAAGCCCTTTTCCAGGCAGGCGTGCCGCGTCAGGCGATATCCCTCTATCCCGGTCTGGGTGAAGTCGGAGCAGCCGTCCTGCAGCACTGCCCCAGCAACCTGATCTTCGGGGGGACGGCCACGGTCGAACAGTATCAAGGCAATCCCCGAGTGCAGGTACACGGGCCCGGATTCAGCAAAATCCTATTCGGCGACGATCAAGTCGATCAGTGGGAGCAGCACCTTGACCTTATGGTAGACAGCGTCCTGACAAACAGCGGCCGAAGCTGTATCAGCTGCTCTGGTATCTGGGTTTCCAGAAACGCGAAGGAGATCGCGGAGGCCCTGGCCGAACGCCTCGGTCCAGTGGCTCCGAAACCACCTGAGGATCCGGATGCGGCCTTGGCGGCTTTTACCGTGCCAGGACAGGCCGAAGCGATTGACGCGGCCATCGAGCAGGGTCTCGCGGAGTCGGGAGTCAGGGATGTAACTGCCGGCTATCGTGAGGGCGATCGGCTCTTAGCACAGGCTCGGTATGCCTACCTCAGGCCCACCGTAGTCCAGTGTGATTCCCCCGAGCGCAGTCTTGCCAACACCGAATACATGTTTCCCTTCGTGAGCGTCGTCGAATGTCCTCAGGAGCAGATGCTGAGCAAGATCGGTACGACTCTGGTGGGCACCGGGATCACCGAGGACGAGAGTTTCCGGGAGAGTCTTCTGGATTGTTCCCACATCGATCGGCTCAACCTGGGGCCGATCCCCACCATACAGCTCAACTGGCTGCAGCCCCATGAAGGCAATCTGGTGGACTTCCTCTTCCGCCCGCGGGCCTTTCAGTTGGCCGGGTGAATCAGCTGAGGCTTCCACGATCCCGAAATGACTGCTCCGATGCGAAAGTGTTCGCCAGAAGGATCCGGCTCAACTAGCTCAGATAACCATTCTCTGTCAGGACATCGACAAGGGTCTGGACGGCGGCCGCTGATTTCTGGAGGAGCGCATTTTCCTCCCCCTCGAGGTCGATCTGGATGATCTCTTCCATGCCGCTGCTGCCCAGCTTCACGGGCACGCCCACGTAGAGACCGTTGATACCGTACTCGCCCTGTAGGTAGGCGGCACAGGGGAGGATCTTCTTCTTGTCCTTGAGGATGGCTTCCACCATCTCGGCGACTGCAGCCGAGGGAGCGTAATAGGCACTCCCGTCCTTGAGCAGTCCCACGATCTCGGCCCCGCCGTCCCGTGTGCGCTGAATCAGGGCTTCCAGTTTGTCTTCGGGTAGCAGTTTCGTGATGGGGATTCCCGCCACGGTGGAATAGCGAGCCAGAGGAACCATCGTATCCCCGTGTCCCCCGAGCACGGAGGCGTGAGTGTTTTCCACCGAGACATTCAAGGCTTCGGCGATAAAGCTCCGAAAGCGAGCGGAGTCAAGGATTCCCGCCATACCCACCACCCGCTGGCGAGGAAACCCGCTCACCTGCTTCACGACCTGACACATGGCGTCCAGCGGATTGGACACGACAATCAGGATCGCATTGGGACTCCTCCCGGCGATTTCCTGGGTGACGGCCTTCATGATGGCAGCGTTCTTGAGAAGAAGGTCGTCCCGGCTCATCCCGGGTCGGCGAGCCAGGCCCGCCGTGAAAACGACCACGTCTGAATCGGCGGTGGCGTCGTAGTCGTTCGATCCCGACACGTGTGAATCAGATCCCTGGACCGGTCCCGCCTCGAGCATGTCAAGAGCCTTGCCCTGAGGCATGCCCTCGACGATGTCCGTCAGGACCACATCCGCCAGCTCCATGTCGGCGATTCGTTGGGCGGTCGTTGCTCCTACGTTTCCGGCACCTACTACAGTTACTTTTGCTCTCATATCTCTTCCTATTCGTGGCTACATGTTCCCGATGATGGCGGAGGCAAAAGGCATTTCTGTACGGCTCCATCAAGGACCCGTTGGGTCGCCCTCTCGCCATTCTGGGACGATTCAATCACTGTGTTGCTATCTGCCATACGGCTTACCTATAGGTTCGCAAGGTTCGCAAAAAGGGCTAACTTACTTGGAAACGAATCCTGAGTCAACTTGTCGGGAGGCACCCATTTCCGGACCGGAAACTTGGGTTCCTTTTCCAATGATCCTCGTTAGCATCCCTCACAGAGCCGTGACTGAGGGTGTCGCAAAAGTCCACATCAGAATCTGCCACGGTAACAGAGCAGGTTTAGCTGCTACTTATGTGATAGGCCCTTCCGAGGAGGCTGCTAAAGGCAGCGTACGTGTTCGGCTTCACCTTGACCTGGTTCGAGCACTCAGGAGTATGTGAATCCTGAAGGGATTCCGTATTTCAGGGTTTCCGAACCCTGGGTCATCCTGGTCTCCCCTCAGATCCAACC
>JAKZYH010000431.1:0-5900 GCA_047514575.1 Acidobacteriota bacterium
GTTCAGCACCAGCTCGCTACCTGAGAAGGTGAGAAGACGGGTTACCATCTGACCACCATCGTAGGGTGCGCTTACCGAGGCGAAGCCGTCCACTCGTAGTGCATAGCGGCGAATATGCCAGGAGTCGGTGCCGGCCTCACGGGTAACGTACATGGATATCTCGTTCTCACCCGTGGGGACGACGCCCCGGAGTGCATAGGTAGTTCGGGTCTTCCAGTGACGCGCGCCCAGACCGGGACGAATGAAGCCCTCCCGGAAGGTGGTGTCATAGCGGGTCCCCTTACCCCGGGTAGTCATGAGAACCGTCTCTGAGCAGTCGATTTCCCGGCCCTCGGGAATGCCCGCCGCCCTGGCCTGCTCTTCGGTAAGGGACTGGCGTCCTACCATCAGCCGGGCGGGAAAGGCCAGATAGATCTGGGGAGCCCGGAAGTAGGGAAGCGTCAGGTTGATGTAAAGGTGATTCTCGGGGATGATTCCATCGTCTCCGAAACTCATCGGCTGGAACTCGGTCCAGTGGAACAGATCGGGAGCCGTCAGCCGAGCCACGGATCGCCTGCCCACGGACCGATTGGGAGAGGTGTGGTAGCGGGTATACATCACATACTGACCTTCGGTCTCCGACCAGAAGAGTGAAAAATCTCCGTCCAGGGTGCCGTAGATGTTATTTCGGAACATCGGCCTGTCTCCAAGCCTTTTCCAGACCTTTCCGTCGGCCGAGACCCAGGGAATGACATCGGTGGGTGTGCCCTGCCAGAGACCGCGATCGTTGGGCGAGAACTTGCGGGAAAGCTCCTCTTCCGAGGGATTGGCGCTCTCGCCTTCGTTCAGCGTGATCGCCCTGAGCCGCTCAGTCGGAGGGACTCCAGGCCGGGTATCGAGAAACACCCTCGCAGCGGGTTCCGTCTCGTGAGCGTACAGGTATTCCCCCGCTGAGGTTCCCACCAGATTGTTTGCCCGGCTTCCATCGACTTCGATGATCCCCAGGTTGGGCTTGGTCCAAGTAATCCCATCACGGCTCTCGGCGTAGCAGACCTTGTTGCTGGCCTGGTAGTACATCAGGTACCTACCCTTGTGAAGAATCACGGTCTGGCCGAACCCCATTTCCCCCTCCCAGGGTCGATCCGTCTTGATCACAACCTCGGCGGGACGGGGATGGTGCAGCTTGAGCCGGGTTCCTTGCAGTTGATCGATCAGATGGTGGTCGACCAAGAGCTCCCGATTGCTTCCGATGTCAACCAGGAGGGGCCGCTCCAGCAGACCGGGAACATCAGATCGCGCCCCCTGTCCCAGCAGAGAGGATCCTGACAAGAAGAAAAAGAACAACAGTAGAGCGGCAACTAGCCGCAGCTCGCGGCGTTGGACGGCTGAGTCCACAGATTTCAGGTCATTCATGACGCACTCCCTGGTAAAGAGGCGACGACGGAGGTTGGGATCAGGCGCCGAGGTGACGCTCGACTACGACGGGAGTCTCCGGAACCGGCACGGCGACCTGAGGAAGATCGCGCTTCTCGTTCCCGCGGTAGAACCGGTAGGCTTCCTTCAGAATACCCATCAGGCTGGCCCGATTACTCCAGAGAAGCCCAAACCATTGGCGTTTCGTGAGCTGGGGAAAGTAGATCCCTCTAAAGATGAGCCGGGCAAAGAACATGGCGACGCGCTCCTGGAACGGCCGATCTTCGATCTTACCGAGGGCTCTGGCGATGGCTTCAGGCTCATAGGAGCGACGCCAGGCTTCGTGGACCTCGTGCTCCGCTTGCTCGACGGAGATGTTCGTCGGGGTGAAAGCCATCCGGAAGGGCCGGAAGTCGAGCCAGTGCTTGGGCCGCGTCAGACGATTTTCCTGGAGGAGGCGATCGTAGAGAGGCGTCGCTGGATACGGCGTCAGAAGGCCGAAGACAGGTAACCCGGGAGGCCAGGACTCGATTGCTTCCAGCGTCTTCTCAGCTACCCCCGGTCGATCTCCATCCATGCCGAAAATGAAAGACGTGATCGAATAGATTCCCCGGTCCGCCAGCCGCTGGAGAACCGTGCTATATTGGGCAGGCTTGTTGAATCCTTTGTTGACCGCTTTCAAGTTGTCAGCATCAATTGACTCGAGTCCCATGAAAATGCAGCGACCGCCGCTCTCGGCGATCAAATCGACGAGTTCCTCGTCCTTGAGAAGATTCATGCTGATCTGAGCGATCCAAAGAAGCTGGGCCTCTTGCCTGATGATCTCGCGAAGCAGCGACTTGGTCCGCTTCACATTGATCGCGAAATTGTCATCGATGAAAAAGACTGCAATCTTCTCGCCCTGGGCATCGGCGCGGGCCTTCAATCGCAGCATCTCGTCGACCACGCTCTGATTACTGCGATAGCGGATCGAGTCGCCGAAAAAGCCGGTCACCGTACAAAAATCGCATCCATAGGGGCAGCCGCGGCCAGACTCGATCGGCACCACCCGAAAACTCTTCAATCCCGGCCGTAGCCGATCTATAAGGTAGCGCCCCCAGCGGGGAATCTTCGCGAAGAGGTTGAATTGTTCGAGATCCAATCGTTCCCAGGGGATGCACGGGTAGTCCTCGAGGGAGGGCTTTACCTCACTGCCAGCCTCGTCCACGGGCCTATAGATTTCTTTCAGCTCGCCGCGCTCGGCGTCCCGCACGATTTGAGGCCAGATGTAGTCGGCCTCTCCCAGAGCCACTGCGTCGGCGTGACGGGGCTCCTCTGTTCTCCCGATGGGCTCGTCCGGCACCTCGGTTACGTGAGGTCCCCCCATGACCACCTTGGCTCCGGCAGCACGAATCGCATCCGCCATTCGATAGGCCTGCGCCGCCATGCGGGTCATGGCACCGATACCGGCCAGTTCGATTTCGTTGTCACGGATGAACCTGGCGAGTTCCCTCTCGGTCATGGGTTGGGCGTTCCCGTCGATGAGGAATACCCGGTGTTCTGGCGGTGTGAGTGCCTGGAGAACGAACATCCACAGGTGTGGCATGTAGTTGTTGGTGACTTCGTTGTCCGGATTATAAAGAAGTATGTTCATAGAGGATTCCCCGTCGATCCGCGGAGCATCCTATCACGGTTCGGCGGTAAATACGTGTTTTGTTCGCTGCTGGTAGTGGACTAGATCCGGATGCGTGCCCATCGAGCGCTCAGACGGCGTTCGTCCAAGCCGGCATAATAGGCGACCAGTAACACTTGCTTGCCCAGGGTGACAGCCGCAGGGTGGCCGAACGTCCACTGGCTCATCTGTTCCCAAGTGCCAGCGTAGTCCTGGGGTTGGTCGCTGTGACGGTCGCTCCTTTGGCGGTAGACCACCAACTCATTGCCGCGATCCCAGGTTCGTCCCCCATCCACCGAAGTCACTAAACGAAGCGAACCGGGCGGCTCTCGAAGGACATAGAATGCCAGCAGACGATTGTCCGGCAGGGGGATCGGGGCCGCAATCTGTCCCCGGATTCCCGTGCTGATCGGGGTTCGCCATGACAGTGACTCCAGGCTCGCCCCCGAGATGTGAATGTCGACATCCTGTTCGCGCTTTCGGTCGTAGGTCCAGAACAAGCTGACGAGCTCCTGCCCATCTGGGCAGAGCGCCTGGCGTTGGTCCCAATAGTAGAGGCGATCTTCGGTATGGCGGGCAACGGTCAGGACCCGGTCAATGCTCCTGCCATCCCCGGTGAGCAGGGCGTGAGCGCTGTGTAAGCTAGGGCCCCCTTCCTCTTCCGCAGCGTAGTTCTCGACCGGTAGCAGCCATCCTTTCCCTGGAAGGCGCAATATGGGGCCCGAGAGCACAGGCCGCGTCAACGGTTCCGTGTCGAGGACGCGGCCCTCGGACCAGGTACAGCCCCCGTCTTCGGACTCTACCTGGATGAGCTTACGCAGCTTCGGGGTGTCCGTCTCGGGAACGTACATCCGAGGATCATCTGTCCGCTGGTCGATCCAGGTCAGGAAGGCGAGGAGCGAGCCATCATCGCTCTGCGCCAGATTGGCACTGCGAATCTCGCCGGGAACTCCCTCCAGACTACTCTCGAACTCTTCGCAGATAACCTCCCAGCTGAGTCCTCCGTCCTCCGATCGCGCTACCTGACAGTTGCCGTCGGCCGAGTCCTTGGCGCTGCCGAGTCGGTAGCTCGCGAGTACCGTGCTGTCCCTCAACCGACAGAGAGAAGTAAAGGTACAGACACGGCGGGGACCCTGTCGACTTTCGGCGTCCAGGATATAGCCCTCATCGAGAAGCCTATTCCCAGCCTTCATCAAAACCACGATAGCCGGGGACAACGCCTAGTCTGGTGCGAAGCTTCAAGCACTCGCGTTCCCATCCCTCCAGACGGGATCGAAGTTCTCGGATCGGCTCCGGTTCAGCGGCATCGCCACCGAGCAAGTTGTTCAATTCCAAGGGGTCCTGAGTCAGATCGTAGGCCTCGTCGCCGTAGTCTGGATCACGGATGTACGAGTACGCTCTAGTGCGTGCTGCCTGAACGAGCCCAGGGTGCCTTCCCACCTTGGTGCCGCCGTAGTTGCTCTGCCCCAGATGACCATGATAGTCGCCTACCTGAGAGAAGAGGCAGTCGCGCAGTGGCTCCACGGCTCCGGCGGCAGCCCAACTGACAAGGTCTTTCCCTTGCGCGTATTCGGGCACATCCACACCGGCAATCCGAAGCACGGTTGGGAAGAGATCGATCAAGTCCACGAGGCCCTCGATCTGCTTGCCGCGTGCCAGCCCAGTGCTTGGCGGAGGCGCTATAATCAGGGGCACGTGCAGCAGGCACTCATAGAGAGATTCCGTCTTGGCAAACAAACCCTTCTCCCCCAGAAAATCGCCATGATCGGAGGCCACGATGATCCAGGTGTTGTCCAACATTCCCCGCTGCTGCATCGCATCGTGGATCCGCTGCATCTGGTCGTTGGCGTAAGCGATCATGCCGTAGTAGATCGATATCAACCTCCGGATATCAGCCTCGGTAGCCAGGTGTGAGGCCTGCTCTCGACGACAGGCGTCTTGCCATGGAGGACGGTTCGCGCTGTCTCCTCTATCCGGGAGCGGCAGGCCTTCGGGGTCAACCAGGGTGTCGTAGGGGGGCGGGCAATAGAAGGGAGGATGCGGCTCCAGGAAGGGCACGTGCAGAAAGAAAGGTGCGCCGCTGGCCTGAATCGAGTCGAGTTGGTTGATGACACGCGTGGCCACGGCGTGAGCATGTCCTTCCTCGGCAGTGCATTCGAGCGGACCCGAGGCCCAGCCATAGCCCGCCCGCCCCTGTCCGTAGAAGAACTCGGCAGCCGTTCCAATAGGCCCGCGAGTCCACATGTTGGTCTGGTGATGCCAGCCGCGGTCCAGGTCACGATCGTATTCGTGGTGTCCCACAACCGTCGTGTAGTATCCGCTGCGCGCCAGAAGCTCCGGTAATTGGTCGAGGTTGTAGGGGGCCCGGTTCTGATGACAGGTCACCTGGTGCACCAGCGGATGGACCCCTGTCATCACCGAGGCTCGCGAGGGTGTACAAATGGAGGCGGGGGCATAGGTATCGCGGAAAGTGAGACCCTGCTCCGCCATCCTATCCATGAAGGGACAGGGTACGAAGGGGTTGCCGTAGACGCTGGTTGCTGACGCCTTCTGCTGGTCGGTCATCAGATAGAGAATATTGGGACGCTCTTTCACCACGTCATCCTAACTGTACCCATGTGGACATCTGAATGGCTATAGTAGTGGGAAGAGAGTCGGTTAAATAGTCAACGCAGTGTTTGAAGATAAAAATGTGAGCACTAGCCGGGGGTGGACCAAGCTGAAACTTCGAAAGTCGAAGGTACAAGATACAAGGTACAAACAAGCTCCAAATCACAAGCATCAAGTTCCAAACGATCGCCCACCATCACGTTCGGCGATCCGACAGAGCCGCGAACGACTTGAGCCGTTAGCAACA
>JAKZYH010000432.1:0-15033 GCA_047514575.1 Acidobacteriota bacterium
TAACGGAGAACCATTTCCAGGTTCCCGTCTATTACGCTTCGCGCCAGCCTGCTGAAGCGGCCTCTTTGAAATCGACCTCTCAACCCACCCCGCGGAGTCCCGGCTGGCTTAGTGCCGAGAGCGGGTCATTGCTTTTTCGCCCACTGGACTCTTTCGTGAACCTTCGGAATTCTGGTCCCCACCGAACCGATGCGATCAGACAAATGTGAGAGCAGAATTCTCGGAATGCGCGAGCTAGCAGCTAACGCGACAGCTTGAGGGCCCGGATTCTATTGTTGAAGTGGTCACTGATAAGCAGGCAGCCCTCAGTGACAGCAAGATTGCAGGGCTGGTTGAAACGACAAGCGCGAGCTGGTCCGCCATCTCCGCCATCCCCTCCTTCGCCGGTTCCGGCGATCACCCTGAGCCGGCCTTGGGGGTCAAGCGCCAGGACTCGGTCGTTACCTGTGTCCGACACGAAGAGGGTACCCTCACTGTCGAGGGCGACACCTCGAGGACTGTTCAGCCGAGATTCGTTCGGTCGCAAGCCTTCCTCTGCGCGACCGGGGATGCCGGTTCCGACTACCGTTTGGATCTTCCCGGATGACGTGACCCTGCGAATACAGTGGTTGCCGGTATCGGCGAAATAGAGATTGCCGTCCCCGTCGAAGTCCATGTCGAAGGAGCCAGAAATACTGGCCTGGTCTGCGGGCCCGCCGTCTCCAGCATAGCCTGGCACCCCTATCCCCACAACTGTTCGAATGATGCCCGTAGAGTGTTCCACCTTTCGGATTCTCCCAACGGAGTCGCCTAGATACAAATCTCCGTTGGGTCCGACCGCCACTGAGAAAGGACTGGTAACGCAGGCTGAGATGGAGGGACCGCCGTCGCCCTGATCTCCGGGGAAGCCGTTACCGACGTAGGCGCTGATGACACCGGAATTGTCGACCCGACGCACATGACTATAGCGAGTATCGGCGACGTAGAAGTTCCCTTCCCGGTCCACTGCGACATCGTGAGGATTACCTAGGTACGCCCCGGTTGCAGGTCCACCGTCGCCGCCGTAGGCCCGGCCTCCATTGCCAGCCACTGTCTGAATCTCCCAGGTGTCGGGGTCGATGGCACGGATTCGCTGGTTCCAGAGATCCGCAAAGTAGAGCGTGCCATCGGAGGCGACACTCAGGCCACTCGGACCCGTCATGAAGGCTGAGGTGGCCTTTCCTCCGTCTCCTACAGAGGTTCCACCCAACAAGGTGGAGACCATCCTGGTCCGAGCATCCACACGTCGCAAGCGGCCGCTGCAGTCGGTCCAGAGAACCGAGCCATCCGGGTCAACCCACAAGCCACATTCGCAAGAGTTTATCTGGGTTCGCTCGCCGACATCCCCGTCCTCTCCGAACCCGGGAATTCCGGTACCCACAACAGTCTGTACGATGCCAGTACGCGCCTCTACCTTGCGCACCCGGAAGCCGTATTTCTCGCCGGTGTAAAGGTTGTCGTGCTGGTCGATGAAGATGGAGTCTGGCATCAGTATGGTGGCTTCGGTAGCAGGCCCACCATCCCCGGTAGAAGACCGGGAGTGCCTCCCATCCACGCCGACGGGGTAGGGACTACCTAAGACGGTCGTGATGATTCCCTGCCGGTCGACTTTTCGGATGCGATCGTTACTGTTGTCACAGATATGAAGGTTATCCTGGGAATCGAAAAAGAGATGCTCGGGATGGTAGAGCGCGGCCTCCAGAGCGGGAATCCCATCGCCGTTATACCCCCCCACTCCAATGCCGGCATAGCGCTGGATGATTCCCTGCCGGTCCACAACTCGCACGGTACAAGACATCTCGTCGGCGATGTAGAGATTCCCGGCAGAGTCCTTGGCCACGCCGCTGGAAACGTCCAGCTGAGCTTCGGTGGCAGGCCCACCGTCCCCTTGCCTTCCCTTGATCCCACAGCCTGCAACCGTGGTAACGATACCGGTAGCCGCATCGATTCGACGGATTCGAAAATTGCCTAGATCGCTCAGATAGAGGTTTCCTTCGGGGTCACGCCACAAATCGTGGGGGCTGTTGAAGCGCGCCTCGCTGGCCGGTCCCCCATCACCACGGAATCCTGGAACCCCATCGCCGGCAAAGAGGTGCAGGATGCCCTCTCGATCGATCCTCCAGATCCGCTGGCCATGGTAGTCTGCCACCAGGAGATCTCCGGCATTGTTGCGAACCACCCCCATCAGCCAACCCGCATCAGTGCTGGCAGCCGCACCTCCATAGCGCCAGCCAACGCCGGCTATTGTGTCGATCGTTCCTGGGCTGAGATTTCTAAGAAATTTGCGTAGCGACATTAGAGATCCTCGAAAACACCATTCAGGGAACGGACGTTCTTGTGCTCTGAAGGGCCTTTACCTTTGACTCATGGAACTTGGCCTTTTCGGTCTCTCCCTTGGCCTGGTAGATAGTCTGTAGAAGACTGTGATGGCTGGGATTACTGTCGTCCAGATCGAGGACCTGGAGAGCGAAGGTTTCTGCCTCCTCCAGATGATTCTGATAGAGCTGGGAGAACGCCATGAAAAAAGGGCCAGCAGGCGCGCTGGGATCGAGCTTCATGATTTGCTCGGCCACTCCAGCCGTCGCCTGAAAGTTGCCCTGACCGATTTCAAGTTCGGCTAGAGTAGCCAGCAACATCGTATCCTCAGGACACAGGTTTATTCCTTTATTGAGCACCACTCGCGAGGCTTCGAGCTTCTTCTGTAGCTTCTGAACAAGACCCAGAAACAAGTACGCTTGACAGCTGCTCCCTTTGCCCTTTACGTAGCGATCCAGATGCTTCTCCGCCCCAGCGAAGTCACGGTCCGCATACCTGAGCTTCCCTCGACCCAGCGCCGTCAAGAGGGTGCCAGGGTCCAGTTCTTCAGCCTTATCATAGGCTCGTACCGCGTTCTGACGATCACCAAGCTCCAAGTGTGTATCCCCCAGGTCGGCGAAAACTTCTGCCGAGGCCCGCAGCGAGGAGGCCATCCGATTCAGGGTTCGCAGACGGCTGCGCAGATGTCCGGTCCGGCGGTGGTATTCCAGGACCTCGCGCCCCTCTTTCTCCTTACCCTGCTTCATCAAAGCGCTGCCCAGACTGAAAATCGCACCCTGGTGATCTGGCTGAAGGCTCAGAACCGATCGAAACCTCTTCTCGGCCTGGGCGTGGCGTTCTGCCATGAGGTCCAGACGACCCAAGTGAAACAGAGCCGTGGTTTCCGCGGGTTGGCTCGCTACAACTTTTTCAAACTCTTCGCGGGCCTGGGTGGCGTGAGCCAGGTGGAAGTGTGCAATGCCGAATCCCAGCGACAATTCCCACCCAGAGATCCCCCTCTCCCGGGCTTTCTGGAGATGCTCGAGGGCCTTCGAGTAGTTGCGCAAAAGATTGTGGCAAATACCAATCTGGAAATAGATGCTGGGATCGGGGTCGGGCTTTTCGAGGAGTCTCTCCAGGTCTGCCAGGGCACCCAGATAATCCTCCTGAGCACTGATCTTGTGCAGGATACGGTCCAGATTGGAATCGGACTGGGCAATGCCCTCTAGGACAAAGTTAAAAAACAGGAACAGGAAGAGACTGCCACAAAAAAGCTGACGCATTCTCAAGGCCGACAAAACTGTGAACCTTCGAGCCGATAGCAGATGCTCAGATTTCCTCTTCAGTTTTCAGACTGGGAAATTTCAGACTCAGCTCGCCGGCAGGGGACAACCGAGCGAGCTGATCCACCTCGAGCGGATTCACTGCTCCTTCTGCTTGGGAAACTGCCGAAGATAGTTGATGGTGTGCCAAATCTGGTCGGCCGACAGCTTCTTGGCGAATCCTGGCATGGGGTCCCTTCCAATGGAGATCTTACAGAAGAACTCACCGTCGGCTTCCTTGTCCATATGCTCGGCATCGGCGAAGGAGGGAGGCTTGGTAGGCAGCATGCTCGCGACCTGGCCATCCCCAGCACCACCCTCGCCGTGGCAAAAGAGGCAATTCTGGTCGTACACCTCCTTGCCCGCTTTTAGGGACTCCTCCGTCACGGACTGAGGGTTCTCCTTGGTCTTGCAGTCGTCAGGAAGGTCCCAATCACTGGCAGCCCGACCCACGACGAGCACCACGAACAGTGACATCAACATGACAACAGCAAAGGCCCTTCCAGCTGTTAGCTGTCTCTTGCAGCGATCCAATTGATCACGAGAATGCATACTTGCCTCACCTTTCTCTTGAGGGTGTAGTGATAAGAACTTCAAGTTGTTCGACCTCCTTGACCGGTAGCCGTCTACCTTCAGGTTAGGATGGTCAAAAACGGATTTGAGTTCAAGCCTGAAGCTTCTTGGGTTGCAGGTTTTCAGGTTGCGGCTTGCAGGTCTGTTTTCACGGGAGAGGGCCGAAAACGTTGTCAAGCAGCATGGTCTTAGGAGTGATAACCACTACCGTCCGGTTAAGCGATTTAAATATCATGATAACATCATTCTAATCAATCAGTTGAAAGGATAATAGACCGGAAACGATTTCAACTGGGATTTCCGCCGTTACCCAACTCGTGTGGGTTCGGTTCGACCCTGGCACCGGAAGAATGGGAAAGGGATCCCGTCAGACCAAGCGAGGTCAATCCCAACGGGATTGCGTATTCCAGCCCAGGGTTTCCGAACCCTGGGTAAGAGCGTTAACCCCTTAATAATCAACCCTGCAAGGGTTGCGTCCTGAGCATTTTCTGCTCTTCTGTACGCAACCCATTCTGGGTTGAAATCCAGGGCGAGCACCGGTGACACAGGGTTGGGAAACCCTGGGCTGAAATACGGAATCCCTTCAGGATTCACCTCGCTCCTGTGCTATCAGGCCCCATCACACCAGCAGCTGACGCCAAATGCCAGAATTACTCTGTCCGAGCAAGTCCTGATTCTTCAACCACTTAGAAATTGGGACTTGCATGGTCACGAACGGAACATCGTTAACCATTTGATATCATTTGACTTCTCACCGGACAGTAGTGAGTGATAATCGTCAACAACCGTTCAAAGACCACAGACTATCGAACAGGCGAAGCGTGGTCAAAAGGCCTTGGATTTCTCAAGTTCCCCCTTTTCCAGCTACAATGATCCAGCTCTGGGAACAGCAGACGTTCATCTCGCTCTTCGCAGGTTTCGGAATTCTGAATGCTCCTCCGGATCGCCCTAAACCTTCTAGCCGACCGTCGACATCCACCCCTTTCGAAGCTAGCCAGGATCGAAAATCCCCGAAGATTCTTGTGGAGTATTCTCCCCTCCGTCGCCCGCTCTTTTTCATTCTGCATCGCCTTTCTCCCCAATCGATTGGCTCCGACCCTGGCGGTTGCCTACGCCTATTGCAGAATGCTCGACACCTATGAGGACGTGGTAGCCGAGCCCTCGGAGCGGACCCGACTTCTGGAGGCCTTCATTGATCGGTTCCCAGACTCGGATGAGATGCCAAAGCCTGCCCCCTCCCTAGAGACCGATCTCAGCGGGGATCCAAGCGAGGACAGTCATGTCCTGCTGGCGAGGCGATCAGCTCTGGTGGACTCAGTCTACCGTGAACTTCCTTCCGATCATCGCGCGGCGATAAGACGGCTGATTCGTCGCATGGGCACCGGCATGATCTGGGCAACAGAGACCTTCACGCGTCAAGGAGGAAGTCTACGCTCGTCGGAACAGCTATCTCGCTACTGTTCCAGCGTCCTGGGAAACCCAATACTGTTTGCCGAAGAGATGCAGCTGTTGGACATGGGCATGCCCCCGAGAGTTGCTGAGGACAGGAAGAAGATGTGCGCCTTCGTTGGGGAGGCAATCCAACTCGCCAACATCACAAGAGATCTCGAAAAAGACTGCCGTAGGGGCGTCTACTACCACTCCGACCTGGCCAACTGCTCCTCGGAGGAGGAGCGCGCGGAAGTAATCGGGTCAGTTCGCAGAGAGCTGATCACCCGGTCCTTTGGACTGGGCAGGATCTTTCGCCCATTCGTGGCGGGCATCCCAGCGCGCAATCAATCGCTGGCGCGGGGGGCGGCTCTGCTGATGATCCTGTTTACCGTGGCCTTCTACCAACGGGCTGCACGGCAAGCGGGGCTGCCGGTAGTCGGGTGGACCCCGCTCAGCCGGAAAAAAGCAGCGTGGGTTTGGTTCCGAGGCACACTTTCCAAGAACGCTACCTCCAGATATCTGGGACGTCTGGAGACCGATTTGTTGGCGGCTTTCAAACGCTGCTTGCCTTTGGTCCGTTCTCCCGAAACCAGCTCGAATGGGGACTGGGTACTGACGCCCGCTTCCTGGGTAAGTCCCAGGCCCCAAGGCCCCAATCCCCAGACAAAACCCAAGCACCAAATTCCAGCCTGCGACTAGCCCGGATTTCTCATCGCTTGTCGCAGCGAGGCCCTGTGAAAGCCGTCCCGGCAGGGCTTGGGACTTGAGTGGGAATTGGAGCCTTACGACTTGGGACTTCCCGCCCGAGCCTCTTCCACATGAATAATCTGGTCGAGTCGTGAGGGCGGTCCCACCGCTTGATCCTTGCCACAAGGCCAGGACACGCGAATGGAGTCGATACGATCTCTGTCACCCAGGCCAAAGTGCAACCTCAGGTCGCTTTGACTCAGATAGCTGCTGCCGGCTCGCACCTCCTGTGTGAGCGAGTAGCTTCCTGCGGTCAGAACAACCTTGGTCCCCACTCCATCCCGATTGCAGTGGGTGCCCTTCAGTTTGAGTTTGAGCCAATGATTCGGCGTCTTGACCCGATTCTGGAGCAGATCCACCTTGTCGTTGTTGTTCATGACCAGTAGATCGACCCTGCCATCGTTGTTGAAGTCGCCGACGGCGGATCCGCGAGAGACATTCTTGACCGAAAAGTAGGGTCCCGCCTGGGAAGAGGCCGACGAGAACCTTCCCTTGCCTTCGTTGTGGAAGAGCTGATTCGGCTGGCGGTGCTCCAGGCTGGGATTGATGGTGGCGATATTGTCGAAGACATGCCCATTTGCCACAAAGAGATCGGTCCATCCATCGTTGTCGTAGTCGAAGAAATTCGCTCCGAACCCCAGCGGCATGAAGCTGGGCGTCGCCAACTCCGCCTGGAGCGTATGATCTGAGAAGGTACCGTCGCCCTGGTTCCAGTAGAGATCGTTGGTCTGCATGGAAAAGTTGGTGACGAACATGGCAAAGCGGCCGTTTCCGGTCAGATCGGCGGCATCCACTCCCATGCCGGATTGGGCCATCCCCATTCCGTTGAAGGCCGCTCCTGACAGGAGGGCCACATCTTCGAACTTCCCTTTGCCCTTGTTTTCATAGAGATAGTTGGCGGTGGTGTCATTGACAACGTAGAGGTCCAGATCTCGATCGCTGTCCATATCGAACCAGAGGACGCCCAAGGTCTTGCTGTATTGGGGATCTTCTTTCACTCCGGCTGGACCGGTAACGGTCTCGAAGGAACCATTCCCCAAATTGCGGTATAGGGTGTTCGGAGCTCCGTCGTAGCTGTGCGGGTAGCAGTAGATCAAGAGATCGCTCGCGTAGCAGGTACGGTGACTGGCGAAGCTGAATCTCAGGTAGTTGGCGACGTAAAGATCTAGATTCCCGTCGCCGTCATAGTCCCCAAAGGCGGCGCTGGAGCTCCATAGAGGATCCCCCACACCGACCTTATTCGTGACATCAGAGAAGGTCCCATCACCATTGTTCCGATAGAGGATATTGGGCCCGAGGTTGGTGACGTAGATATCCACGAACCCGTCGTTGTCGTAGTCGGCAAAGGCGCTGCCCATCCCATAGGAACTGTCTCCTACACCGGCCTTCTCGGTTACATCAGTAAAGGTGCCGTCGCCGCCGTTACGAAAGAGCCGATTGGGAGCAGCCAGGGTCGATCGGCTGGTCGGCGTCGGGCCGCTGTTGACCAGATAGATATCCAGCCAGCCGTCGTTGTCAAAATCCAGGAAACCGCCACCCGATCCCATGGTCTCGACCAGATATTTCTCCGCTGAAGTGCCGTTGACATGCTGGAATAGAAGCCCAGCCTCCTGGCCGACATCGACGAAAATCGGAGGAGCGGCAAGCTCAGACGCCAGCAGTGCGGCCGAGTGGCCGAAGGGGAGGAGCGAGAGCAGCCACGGAAGCAACCGGGGAAACCGGGCCCGCCCCAGACCGCTCCTATTCTGATGAGGGCTATTCACCCGATTCTCTCCAAAGACCTCGCCGGCCCCGAATCGATGGGTTCAATCTGAATGCTGAGAGAACTGGGATGGAGCACTACGAAATCTTGAAGGGAGTACGCTTGACAAGGCGCTGTCCCGAGATCCGATCGTGGAGTTCCAACAGGACCTGATATCTGCCAGCGTCAAAACCCTTCAGGGGCATGCTATGGACGAATATGACTCGATCTTGGAGCTGCACCAATCTGGGCTCTTCGACTTTGACTCGCTTCCCGTCGCGAAGGAGCACGAAATGCGCCTCGACCGAGGGGCTGAGGGTGGCCTGATCCACAGCCAGCTCATAGGCCTCGGCATAGAGAGCTAGTGTCGATTCAAGGCCGAATTCCTGCGTCACATTCGGATACACCTTGATCCCACTGGGGGTCATAAAGGGATCTGAGAGGGTCTGATCAGGACCCGAGGAGGCGAAACCGTCAGCCACCACCAGGGTGCTTGTCGCCAGCTTTCCACTTTCCGCCTTGGACAATTGAATCGAGGTTACCTGGACCGCGATCTTCTTGCTGGACTCCTCCTCCATGATGATCGTCACCTTATACCTTCCAGGTCTCAGCGGCAGTTGCTTCTGATAGAGGAAGTTGGTCTGCGCCTTGAGAGAATCGCTCTTCTTCGTGTCGGCGGCGATGACATCTTCAAATTCATAGACCACCCGGCCGCTCAGATTCTGGACCTTGCCGAAGACCTGAATCACCGCCCGGTCCACCTCTTTCAGATCAGCATCATAGGTGAGTTCGTGTGCGGGAACCCGAATGGTTAAAGGGGCCAGAAAGGCGTCCTCCCCGACACGATAGTCTCCGACGGACACTTCGAGTGGCAGCGGATTGTACTTCAGCCGCGTATCCACATCCCCCCGTAAGTGAGAGAACAGGACCTTAGGAGGCTTGGAAAGCAGGAAATAATCGCGCAGCTTTTCGAAGGGTTGGGCTCCGCGCATGTACATGGGCTCGTTGGGGAGACCAATATTGCGCATGGCCAGATCCGAGAGCCGGCTCCCATTCCGGTCTTGAGTGCCCTCCGAGAATAGCTCGTCTGCGGTCATGCCGGCTCCATCGATTGTCCACAGGGCGTCCTTTTCCGAGGGCCTCAGCGCAATCTTGTATTCGCCGGTCTTGCTGGGATCCACAAACTCGATCTCGATTCCGTCGCCGACACCGGGGATATAGGTGTAGAACCAGCGCTGGAAGGCGTCCACGGAAGTATATCCTCCGCCTTCGTTGTATCTCCGCCGATAGCGTCCGCCCTGGTGATCATCAATGGTGTTGGGCGGCCCAAACGTGATGTAGATTCGGCCTCGATCCGTCACCCAGCCTTCTAAGCCAGAAGTGAAGTGTTCGTTGGCGTAGGCAATCCTACGATAGTGCTCTTCCTTGAATTCGTTTATCTGGGTGTTGGGATCCGTATCCCTCCGACGCCAGAACTGCTCGATAAACGCATCCCTCTCATCGTCGTTCGAGAGTCTGTTGAAAACGGCCCTCTCTTCATCGGTAAGGAGGTAGACGACGTCCTCTTTCTGCCACTTCTTGTAGTAATCCTCTTTCTCCTCCTGAAGCTGCCGCTCTCGACGATCCTTGTCTTCTTTCTTTCTCTTGTCTTTATCCTGACCAATCAAGGCGGATCCCGTGGCCAGTCCCAGCGAAAGAAGGCACAACCATGTCAAAAGTGATGACTTAGAGAAGCTTGAATTGAATCGCCTCATCATGCCCCTTACCTCTTCTATGCTGATGCGAAAGTTACCCTTCAGTATAGCACAGGGAGACCCTGTCCTGGAGGGGGATCTGGGACGCGGTTTCCGAACCTCTCCCTGCTATCCTTGACTCTACGAACGTCGGGTCGGAATCCCTCGTGCAGGAACCGACCTGGCCGCTCGATCCGGCTGGCGTCGCCTATTCCTGGGTGCTACTATCGAGGCCCGAGGGCGGATGGGTTGAGGATCAGAGCGAGGGTCTCTTTTCACCTCAGGATCGCGGCTGATCTGACCCAATTCCTGATGAGTTTCTGGCACCTGAGGAGGGAAAAAATGAGATCCAAGCCGGTATTTCTCGCGCTCCTGCTGAACGTCGTATTGATCCATCCAATCGGAGGCTTCGCCGAGAGTAGTTCTGCCGACGTTGCGATCAAGGACATCCATTGGGAAATGGGTCCGCCCATGCCCTGGCCTACGAAGGGGCAGGCTCAGGTCGTAATCGGAGAAACAATTGTAGCGGCTGGATCCCCGGGATATCCGGGCTGGGTTCCGAGCTCGAAGTATTCCACCGGAAAGGGCTGGCAGCTCCGCGAAAGAGGACAACACAAGCATGGATGGGAGCTCGATACCCGCAGCATGAAGTACAGCCTTCTGCCAGACATGCCGGTGGGGATCAAGTGGCCCCAGGGCGTGGCGATCGGCCAGGACCTCTACGTCTTCACCGGATGGATCGTTTGGCCCGAAGACCAGCGAGTCAATACCAGCGATCGGATGTTTCGTCTCTCCAAGCGGACTGGCGAGTGGAAATGGGAAGAGATGCCGTCCCTTCGCATCGGGCGCTTTCTGCCTGGAGGGGCTACCTCAGGAACCACGATCGTGGTCCTGGGGGGGCAAGCGACCTTTGGGGCGAAGACTTTTTCGGGAGATCACCCCGGAGCTTATGTCAATTCGGTGGAAGCATTCGACACCGCTGCTCCGGAGAAGGGCTGGAGAGATCTCCCCCCGATTCCAGGCTTGGCCCGAGAGTCACCCACAACCACTGCCATCGGAAAAAGCATCTACATTTTCGGGGGAGACCACGTCAACTACGCCGAGTCCCGCGATGGCAAAATGGATGGACTCATCCGACATTGTGCCGATGGCTACGTCCTCAATCTGGAGACGCTGAGATGGAAGAGACTCCCCGACCTCCCCTTCCCGGCGCACGGCATGGAGGCCGTGCCCTATAAGGACCGCTACATCATCATGGCCGGCGGCATCAAGAACTACCGGGTGGATCACCCTTACGAACACGCAAATAGAATTCCGAAGATACCCTCGCCTAATTTCGACGTCGTGGTATTCGACACCCAAGAGGGGAGCTACCGAATCCTGCCCACCCAGATCCCTCCCTACCCGATTCATCCAGAGCGACGCGAGCAGGTCCTGAATTCGAAGGGCTTCGATCTATCCAAGGGAGTTTATCGTCTGGCGGCCGAGCTGAGCCGAGTCGGCAACAAGCTTTTTCTTTGTGGCGGCGAGGTGGTCAGCCCCCACAACGTAACGGACGAGGTCGTGGTGGGCACCATCATCGACTAGCGTTGGAGTTCAAGAATGAACCTAGGATCCGCTTCAAACAAGAAGGGCCTTACACAGGCTGAGATCGAGCAGGGATTTCGAAAGATCGGCCTCAAGTCGAGCCAGGTTGTGTTGGTACACTCGGCGATGCGAACCTGCGGCTACATCGAAGGCGGCGCAGGTAGTGTCGTGGGAGCATTCCTGGAGGTCCTGGGCTCGAGAGGGACCTTGGTCACCCCTACCTTCACCTTCTGCCACGAAGCCGAGGACGATCCCATCATTGATCCGCTGCGGGATCCCTCTGAAATGGGGATCATCACCGAGACGGTTCGGCTGCACCCAGAAGCCAGAAGAAACACCGCTTACCGCCACAGCTTCGCGGCGGTGGGACGGCGCAGAGAGCCCATTACCCAGGTCGACCCCTCGCTCTCGTCGTTCGATCTCCGTTCTGCCTTCGGCGTCATGCTCGCCTTGGATACCCAGATCGTCCTGCTGGGAATGCCCTATTCGACCTCGACCAGCCATCACTTCGCAGAATGGATCTGTGAAGTGCCGTATCGCCACCTCATTCCGCTCGAGGTCCGCGTGCGGCTCCCGGATGGATCCCTCCAGTCGCAACGAATGACCGACTATCAGCCGAAGCCCGGAGCTGGGGGAGCCTACTATGAGCGACACACGGATTTCAATCGCCTGGGCAAGATGCTGGAGGACCGGGGTCTGGTGGGAATCACGGCGATTGGCAACGCTGTCGTTCGTCGCTTTGCAATGCGAGACCTGATTGCGCTGGCCGAAGTCGAGGCGGCGAAGGACTACAACATCTTTCGCGTGGCTGATGGAATGCCGGACGACTACTTCACACCCTTGGACTTCGGCAAGATTGTTGAGAGCCCGGAAATGAAGGATGGGGCTGGTCGGGCCAACCACTATCTGTGGAGCGTGGTCGATGAGAAAACGCTCAGAGCTTCCTTCCCGGTCCCTGAATAGATAGATGCAAAGCTCGAAAACATGAATGCGCTTGAGTACACCCAGGAGTTGGTCAAGTTCCCCACGGTCAGCAACGTTTCAAACGCTTCGATTTGCGATTACGCGGAAGCTATTCTGAAAGGGCTCGGCTTTACTACCGAACGTATTGAATACACGGATGCCGCCGGTGTCGGAAAGGTCAACATCATCGGTAAGAAGGGCAGTGGCACCGGGGGAATGGCGTATTTCGCTCACACCGACGTCGTTCCTGCCGATCCCTGGTTCAGCAGCGAACATGGTCCCTTCGAGCCCACGATCAAGGGTGACAAACTCTACGGCCGCGGGAGCTGCGACATGAGAGGATCGATAGCCTCCATGTTGGCGGCCACGGAGCTAGCCGGGTCGGCGGGGTTGAGTAAGCCGATATACATCGTGCTTACCGCTGATGAGGAGATCGGCTACGGCGGTGCCGAACAAGTGGCGCGGCGATCCAAGTTTTTCCAGGAGATGGTCCAGGGGGAGTCGAACGGAATCGTGGGCGAACCGACGATGCTCGAGGTGGTCCATGCTCACAAGGGCACCTACGGGTTCAGGGCAACTTCACACGGCAAGGCGGCACATTCCAGCAGCAATAGGGGAGTCAACGCCAACCTCGCCATGATCCCTTTTCTGACAGAGATGAAAAGGATTCACGACGAGACTCTGGAGGATCCTGCCTGGCAGAATTCGGCCTTCGATCCACCGGGCATCAGCTGGAACATCGGGATCAACGATCACACGAAGGTCCTGAACATGACGGCGGCCCAGAGTATCTGCACGGTATACTTCCGTCCGACTCCAGGTCAGGAGGCGGAAATCCTGATCGAACGGTCCAGGAAGATGGCAGAACAGTGCGGTATCGACTTCGAGGCGCTCTGGTCAGGAAGCCCCCTGTACGTGGATCCGAAATCGGACTTCGTCCGCGAGGTGCTGGCACTATCTGGAAACGAAACGGCTAAAACCGTCTCCTATGGAACCGACGGCGCGATGCTGACTGACATGAAGAGGCTGGTCGTAATGGGGCCCGGAGACATCGCCCAGGCGCACACCCAGGATGAATGGATCCTCCTGGAGCAGCTCGAAAAGGGAACCCAACTCTACGCCAAGTTGATTCGTCACTGGTGTATTTAGGGTGAGTCTTGAAGGAATTCGTCGCACCTCGGAACGTCTGAGGGTCGCACGTCGGAACGTCCGAGGGTCGCACGTCTGGGAAAGACCTCTACTTGTGGAAGCAGAAGGGTACCGGACGCGTCCTTTTCTTGAACTCAAACCCCAACTCTGAGGACTAAAAGGTTATGACTACCACCACGGAAGGACTTCTGGCGCGAGACCAGGCTCACCTGATCCACCCCCTCCACAACCCCGGCCTTCACCAACGGGCACACATCTGGACCCGGGGAGAGGGAGCCGTTCTCACCGACAGCGATGGAAATCAATATATCGATGGCCTCTCCGGACTCTGGAATGTGGTTGCCGGTCACGGTCGCCGCGAACTGGCGGAGGCGGCCTCACGCCAGATGGAAACTCTAGGCTACTGCTCTGGATACACTGGCAGCTCGAATCCCGCAGCGATCGAGTTGGCGGAAAGGATTGCAGGGCTAACCTATCCCTCAATTACCCGCTTCTTCTTTACCTCCGGAGGAGGGGAGTCGACGGAAAGCAACATCAAGACGGCACGCTACTACTGGAAGCTCAAGGGCAAGCCAGAGAAGACGAAGGTGATTTCACGACAGTGGGGGTACCACGGAGTCACGCTTGCCGCCATGAGTGCAACCGGAATCACGGCGTACTGGCCCATGTTCGAGCCACGCGTCCCGGGATTTGTACACATCCCCTCCCCCTATCCCTATCGCTATGAAGCCATGGAGGGACAGAGTCAGGGCGTGGCGGCAGCCAACGAGCTGGAGAAGGCAATCCTACGCGAGGGTCCGGATACGGTGGCGATGTTCCTGGCAGAACCGGTCCAGGGGGCCGGAGGCGTGATCGTCCCCCAGCCGGACTATTTCCCTCGTATCCGCGAGATCTGCGACAAGTACGAGGTGCTATTCGCCTCAGACGAGGTGATAACGGGGTTTGGACGCACGGGTAAGATGTTCGGACTGGACCACTGGGGTGTCGAACCCGACATGATCCAGTTTGCCAAGGCGATCACGTCTGGCTACTTCCCGTTGGGCGGAACAGGTGTCAACGAAGAGATTGCCCAGGTCATGGACAGCGGAGAGATGGTCTGGATGCATGCCTATACATACAGCGCCCATCCAGTTGGCTGCGCTGTGGCTTTGCGCAACCTGGATATCATCGAGCAGGAGAACTTCCCGGCTCAAGCGGCGGACAAAGGGAGCTACCTCCTGGAGCGGCTACGGTCGGCTCTGGGCAACCACTCCCACGTGGGAGAAGTGCGAGGACTTGGTCTGATGCTCGCCATTGAGCTGGTCGAGAACAAGGAAACCAAGGCCGAGTTTCCGGCCCAGGACCAGATCGGCGCCAGAGTCCACTCAGCCAGCGAGAAACGCGGACTCTTCAGCCGCATGCGAGGGGATGTCTTCTGTCTGGCGCCTCCCATTGTCACCAGTCGAGACCAGTTGGACCGCATCGTAGAGATCCT
>JAKZYH010000433.1:0-31862 GCA_047514575.1 Acidobacteriota bacterium
CCTGAAAGGGTTGTAGAAACAAGCGTTCCGCAACCCCTACAGGGTTGAAATTAAAGGGGATGTCTGTTACCCAGGGTTCAGAAACCCTGGGCTTGAATCCGCAATCCCGTTGGGATTGACCTCGCTGGTTTTCTTGACGATGACCATCGCCTCTCCTTTTGAGGACCCCGGTACCCGCCAACCTGGACGGCGGCGCCGGGTACCATTGGACGGTCTGAAACGCAGGTCAGTTGGGTAAAGCACGAGGCAGACTGTAATGCGAACCCTCTCGAAGTCGGTGATGTTCGGGCTGACAGTCGTGGCAGCCTTTCTGGTGCCCAGCGCGGGCTCCGACGAGATTCCGTTTCGAAAACATACGGTGGATCTGGGAAGAAACGAGGCCTGTGCGGTGGCCGACGTGAACGGTGACGGCCGGCTTGACATCGTTTCCGGCGAGAACTGGTACGAGGCCCCGACCTGGAGGAAGCACAAATTCCGCTCCTTCTTGTTCTGGAGCAACTATATCGATGACTTTTCAGACCTGCCGTTGGATGTCAACGGCGACGGTGCCGTCGACATCATCAGTGTCGGCTGGGCTTCTCAAAAGATAGCGTGGTTCCAGAACCCCGGCACACCCCGAGGCGACTGGCAGGAACACCCGATTGATTCCGGGTCGCCGGTCGAATTCGCCTTCCTCGTGGACCTCGACAACGACGGTGCCGATGACGACCTTCTTCCCCAGTTTGGCCGCGAAAGCGCCATGGCTGCGTGGTATGAGCTGGAGGGACAGGGGGCCGAAGCCAAATGGATCAAGCACGTCGTGAGCCCTCGAAGCTATGGCCACGGCATCGGCGCCGGAGACCTGAATGGCGACGGCCGTAACGATATCCTGGTCCCGAAAGGCTGGCTCCGAGCGCCGGCAGCGCCCCGAGAGGGGCATTGGGAACTCCGTCGGGACTTCGAATTGGAGAAGCACGCGGGCTTCATCTACGTTCACGATGTCAACCAGGACGGACGGAACGACATCGTCAGCACGGCGGCCCATGATTACGGCATTTTCTGGCTGGAACAACTGCCCGATAGCAGCGGAGCGACGAAGTGGCAGAAGCATACAATCGATGACGCCTGGTCGCAGGCCCACGCGATGACGATGGTGGACCTGACGGGAGACGGGCGTCCGGAGCTGGTCACCGGGAAGCGCCTCTTTGCGCACAACGGCCACGACAAGGGCGGCAGCGAGCCGCTTGGCCTCTACTGGTACGAGTACCTCAAGACTCCTCGTAAATGGGAGTGGCAGCGACACATCATCCACTACGGTGGTCGGGTCGGCGGAGGCATGCAGATCCCCGTTGTGGACATCGACCGGGACGGAGACCTCGATATTCTGGTGGCCGGCAAAGGTGGTGTCTTCCTGTTCGAGCACGATAAGACAAAGTCCCGATGAGAAGCTCCTCACAAGGCATCCGGTGGGCTGCGGACGAGCAGCTCTGTCCGCGAAGGTCAAACCGCCGAACTACTTTCCAGTACCGACTCGAGCGTCATTCCATTTCTGCAGCAACGTCCAGCGAGTGCAGCGGCTGGCACGAGCCAGCTGGCTGCGATAGAATCGTGGCGTCCTGCTGGTCTGGGGACAAAGCACTACGGGGTCCTCGGCCACACCGGTGCGAGCGCATGAATGTACCTTGAGGTGAGTTGAATGGGAGGGAACATGCCAGTTTTGTCTCGCCGCAGAGTGTTGGAACTCACATCCCTGGGCTTCGGCCGAGTGGTACTGTCCCACTTGTTGACGGACGCAGGCTTGGCGTCCCCTGGGCCCGGCTCTGCCGTTCCCGTCTACAACGATCTCAAAGCGCGGCAGGGCCATTTCCCCGCCCCTGCGAAAGCCGTAATCCAGCTCATCCAAAACGGCGGCCACAGCCAGATGGATCTGTTCGATCCGAAACCCCTGTTGGCGAAAATGGCCGGGCAGCCTCATCCCGACGGGGTAGAGATCCACCAGCCTGGCAACAAGAATACTCTGATGCCGACGCCGTTCGAGTTCCGCAAATACGGCCAGTGCGGGATGGACATCTCCGAGGCCCTGCCCCACCAGGCCGAGATCGCCGACAAGCTCTGCTTCATACGATCGATGCACACCGAGCACAACAACCACCTGGAGGGGTTGAACATGCTGCTCACGTGCAAGATCTTTGCCGGCCGGCCGGTCATGGGGGCCTGGATCAGCTACGCGCTGGGAACCGAGAATCAGAATCTGCCCGCGTATGTCGTTCTCCGCGACCCGAAAGGGTACACCGTCGGCACCAAACAACTCTGGGCCAATGGCTACCTCCCCGCCCTCTATCAAGGAGTGGAGTTCAACATGAGCGGGTCGCCGGTCCATCATCTGCAGCCGCCTGAGCCGCAGCCTCCTGGGGTTCAGCCGGCCAATCTCGCCTACCTGGCGCGTCTCAATCGCATGCACAGCAAAGTCCGTCAGGGCGAAACCGAACTGGAATCCCGAATCGAAAACTTCGAGCTGGCCGCCCGGATGCAGCTCGAGGCGACGGACGTGCTGGACATTCGCAGCGAGCCGGCTTCGGTGCGAAAACTCTATGGGGTCGACGACCCCGTGAGAGGCCCCTACGGGATGCGCTGCCTGATGGCGCGCCGCCTGGTGGAGGCCGGTGTTCGCTTCGTGCAGGTCACCACCCGGCCAGGACAGCCCTGGGACCAGCACAGCAACCTGAAGGAGGCTCTGTCGAAGATCGCGGCCGAGACGGATCAGGGTACAGCGGCTCTGGTCCGCGACCTCGACGAGCGTGGCCTTCTCGATAGCACGATCGTCATGTGGGCCGGCGAGTTCGGACGCCTTCCGACTACCCAGAACGCCAACGGGCGTGACCACAACCGCAACGCCTTCACGCTCTGGTTCGCCGGGGGTGGCTTCAAGCCCGGTCTCATCTACGGCGAGACCGACGATTTGGGATACAAATCGGTCGTGGATCGCGTCAGCGTGCCTGACATGATCGCCACGGTCTTGCACCAACTGGGGCTCGATCACAGCAAGACGCTGTATCCGCACGGCGGCCGCATGGAAACACCTGCGGACGTGACTGTCACCGGTGCCCGTGTCATCGGCGATCTGGTGTCGAGCGAATTGCGCGCGACGTAAAAGAAATGAAGATCAACAGGGGCGCTCGGTTCAGAACCTTGATCGGGATACTGTTGCTTCCCGCGACGCTGCAGGCACAAGACCGCGCCAGCACGCTGCTGTTCGAGAAAGACATCCTGCCGATCTTCTCCACCTATTGCTTCACCTGTCACGGCAAGAGCTCGCCAGAGCTGGGGATGGACCTGCGCACCGCCGCCTCGGTCCTGCGAGGCAGCCACAACGGGCCCGTCATCGAAAAGGGCTCACCCGAAAGCAGCCGACTCTTCCAACTCGTGTCGAAGCACTTGATGCCGCCCCCCGCCTTCGAGAGCATCGTGCCCGATCCGGACGTCGAAACGCTCCGCCGCTGGATCGCGACCGGGGCACACTCATCTCAGGCTAACGGGGAGATCCCCGAGGTGGCCCGCCGGCAGATCAGCCACTTCGAGAATGAGATCCAACCGATCTTCGACGCCCGCTGCAGCGCGTGTCATGGCGGCGAGACGCCCCAATCCGGACTCGACTTGACCTCCCTCGCCTCTGCGTTGAAGGGTGGGAAGCACGGGCCGGTCATCCTGGAGGGGTTCTCCGATAAGAGCATTCTGATCCGACAACTTCAAAGTGGCGCGATGCCCCCCACCGGAGTGGGCGAGCCGATCAATAAGGCGGAGCTGGAGCTCATTCGCGGGTGGATCGACAAGGGCAACTTCGCCGACTACGTCGAGGTGGAAAACCCCCTTGACCGCGACTTCACCGAGACGGAAGCGCCTGAGGTGACGGCCGAAGATCGTCGTTACTGGGCGTTTCGCAAACCTGTCGCCGCCGCTCCGCCGAAGATTGAAAGAACGACTCGAGCAAGGACTCCGATCGACTCCTTCATCATCTCCGAGCTGGAGTCGCGTGGCCTGGAGCTATCTCCACGCGCTTCGAAGCAGACCCTGTTGCGACGAGTTTACTTCGACCTCTGGGGCCTGCCCCCCACGCCGGAAGAGACGCAGGCATTCCTAGAAGACACCAGACCCGACGCCTACGAGCAGCTCATCGATCGACTGCTGGACTCTCCGAAGTATGGCGAGCGCTGGGGTCGGCACTGGCTCGATGCGGTCGGCTATGTCGACACCACAGGCAAGGACCACAGCGTGGACATCGTCGAGCTTGCCGAGGGGATGTGGCGCTATCGCGACTACGTGATCCGGTCCTTTCAGCAGGATAAGCCATGGGACCGTTTTCTCACCGAGCAGCTCGCCGGCGACGAGCTCGTCGATTGGCGAAACGCCGAGACCTACACGCCCGAGATCATTGAACCGCTCGTCGCGACCGGATATCTGCGTACCATCCTCGATGTCACAGACGAAGACATCTCCGACCGACCGCCGGACCGTTATGATGCACTATTTGCCTTGCTCGACAAGGTCTCGTCGAACGCGCTGGGATTGACGCTCGCCTGCGCGCGCTGTCACAGCCACAAATTCGACCCCATTCCCCAACGCGACTACTACCGCTTCCTCTCGCTGTTCACGTCGGCCTACAACCCGTCCGCCTGGATCCAGCCCAAGAATCGGCTTCACTACACCGTGTCGAAATCAGAGAGGGAAGAGATCGAGAGGCACAATCAAGAGATCGATACAGCGGTCGGGAGGCTGAGCGCCGATATCGAGAAGATCCGCCGGCCGTATCGTGAACAACGGCTCGCCGAGAAACTGGAGAAATTGCCCGAAGTTGTTCGTGCCGATACCGCGCTTGCGGTCGAAACCGAGGAGGACGACCGCGGCGAGGTTCAAAAGTACCTGGTCGAGAAGTTTGGTCCGCTCGTCGAGATCACCGAAGAAGAGTTGGATGCATCGATCGCCGGCGATCACCAGGAGGCGCTTTCACAACTGAAAAAGAAGGTGGCCACCTGGGACAGCTATCGCCGCGAGCTGCATCAGATCCAGGCACTGTGGGACGGCGACGGGATGCCCACGATCCGTTTATTGCAGCGCGGCAGTGTCGAATCGCCCGGACCCAAGGTGACTCCGGGCTTCATCACGGCCTTGTGTGCAGCCAACGAAGACTGCGGCGCCAAGCCGTCCGCGAACCGGGTGGGAGCGACCCAAGGCTACCGTCTCGCGCTGGCAGAGTGGCTCACCGACCCGGACCATCCCCTCACCGTGCGTGTCATCGTCAACCGCATCTGGCAGCACCACTTCGGCACGGGAATCGTTGCGACGCCAGGCAATTTTGGCCATACCGGCTCGCCGCCGTCTCACCCGGCGCTGCTCGACTGGCTCGCCGTCGACTTCATCGAGCACGGTTGGAAGGCGAAGCGCCTGCACAAGATGATCATGACGTCGGCGGTCTATCGACAGTCCTCGCGCCGGTCCAGCGACCCGCGGAGCGAACGGGCCGCCGCCGAAGACCCTGACAACCGCCTGCTCTGGCGCATGCCCATGCGACGGTTGGAAGCGGAAGCCTTGCGGGACTCGATCCTGGCTGTGGCCGGCAGGCTCGACGAAACCACCGGTGGTCCAGCGGTCGAGCTCACCGCACGTCCCGACGGCTTGCAGGTGGTTGCCGAGACTGAGACGGCGAGTGGACCGATGCGCCGCAGCGTCTACCTGCTTGCGCGGCGGACGTGGCCGTTGACTTTTCTTGCCGCCTTCGACTTTCCGATCATCGACACGGCGTGCAGCCGCCGCGTCCCTTCCGCCACTCCGCTGCAATCGCTGACCGTGATGAACAGCGAGTTCGTCACGGAGAACGCGCGCGAAGCTGCAAACCGGGCCGCCGCGCTCGCCGGCGACAGGTCCAATCCCCATGACCTTGTCGAAACGACCTACCGCTTGCTGTTTTCCCGCAAGCCTTCAACTCAAGAGAGCGAGATCGCCCTCGACCATCTCGAGTCGCAACAGCAACTCTACGTCAAAGCCAACGCGCCGGCGGACGAAGCCTTCGAGAAGTCACTAGCGAACCTCGTCCACATGCTCGTGAGCTCCAACGAGTTCCTTTACGTAGACTAGGAAGGTTTGTCTGAAGTTTATCGTTACTTTTGAGTCAAGTTTTGGAGCAGAGATACAAAAACCCTTACCCGCAGGTTGCGGCGTTCAGGGCCCCGTGGCCCAGAGTGTTGAGGCCTTGAGCCTCGAAGATCAAGAGAGGTCAATCCCAACGGGATTGTGTCTACCAGCCCAGGGTTTCTGAACCCTGGGTACCGCGTAGCCCCACCGGAATCAACCCGGAACGGGTTGTGTACACAGGAAGAATAACGACTCTTGATAGATTGCTGGACGCAACCCCCAATGGGGTTGAAGTCAGAAGAAGGATCGTTTAGCCCAGGGTTCGGAAACCCTGGGCTAATAGACGGAATCCTTTCAGGATTCAGGGACTCTGTTGAGTCTACGCTGGCAGGTGGTTTGCGCATCCTCTTCACATTCGTCGGAGGCCAGGGTCACTTCGATCCGCTCGTCCCGATCGCTGGCGCCGCGACGGCCGCGGGCCACACCGTCGCTTTCGGATGTGCCCCGTCGATGGTCTCGACGGTTGAGGCCACAGACTTCACGGCCTTGGCAATGGGCACGGAAACAAGCAGCATACCCCAGCGGATTCCGCTTCGTCCGCTCGACAGCGAGCGAGAGGATCGCCACCTGCGGGAGCGCTTCGCCCGTGCTGCCGCGCAATACCGGGTGCCTTGTACCCTCGAGTTGTGCCGTGTGTGGGAACCCAACGTTCTGGTGTGCGACGAGACCGATTTCGGCGCCGTTGTTGCGGCCGAGTGCCTCGGTCTACCCATCGCGACAGTGCTCGTCACAGCCGCCGGTTCCTTCGTGCGTACCGAAGTCGTTGGTGAGACACTCAACGAGCTTCGCGCCAAGCACGGCCTGACGCCGGACCGCGAGCTCGAGATGCTCAGCCGATACTTGGTGCTGTCTCCCTTTCCACCCAGCTTCCGCGACCCGGCCTTTCCACCGCCGCCGACTCTGCACACCTTTCGCCCATCGACTCTCAGGACGGCCGACGACCCCGCGCCAGCGTGGTCGACGGTGCTGCCGGCCGCCCCAACTGTCTACTTCACGCTCGGAACCATCTTCAACATGGAGTCCGGTGATCTTCTCTGGCGCGTACTCTCGGGGCTGAGCGAGCTCCCGATCAATCTGATCGTCACGGTAGGTCATCACATCGCTCCAGCTGAGTTTGGCCCACAACCCGCCAATGTCCGTATCGAGCGGTATCTTCCTCAGGCTTCCGTGCTGCCCTATTGCGATCTGGTGGTGTCGCATGGTGGATCGGGCAGCGTGATCGGCGCGCTGGCTCACGGCTTGCCATCGGTACTAATCCCAATAGGGGCCGATCAACCCTTGAACGCAGGACGCTGTTCAGACCTGGGGGTTGGGCGAGTGCTCGACGCGATGAAGGTCACGCCCGAAAACGTCGGTGCAGCGGTATCGATCGTGCTCGAGGACTCCAGCTATCGGAAAAATGCTGAGCGGCTTCGAGATGAGATCGCCGGCCTGCCTGAGGCTGCACATGCCGTCGAGCTGCTCGAACGGCTGGTGGCAGAGAAGCGGCCCCTCCATTCGTCGTGACTCAACGGCAGAGCCGGTTTGCGACGCGGCTTTGGTCTCCAGACCGAAGTAAAGTCGTCGAGCCTAGCTCGACCCACGGCGGCCTGCAGACCACCTCCACGATTTCCAGACGATCGCTTTGGGAACGCTCTATCCCACCATCGTGACAAATCCTTGTACTATTGCGGGGCTTGAAACCAGGCGACCTGCTGGTAGAGTTGTCATATCAGACCAGAGGAAGGGGAATTGGAATATGGCGAAACGATTGATGGTGACTGGCCCGAGACAGGTGGAGTTCGAGGAGGCACCCGTCCCCGATTGTCCCGATGATGGCCTTTTGGTGCGGGCTCGGGTCACCGCGGTCAGTACCGGTACCGAGATCCGCGTTTATCGCGGAATCCCAGTGGACAAGGAGGGGGCGTTCCTTCACACCCACGTCCCTTTTCAATTCCCCTGTGAGAACGGCTATTCGATGGTGGGCGAGGTTGTGGAAGTAGGCTCCGAGGTCTCGGGATCCCGTGTTGGAGAACGGGTTTTCGTAGCGGCGTCCCATGGCCAGTACGCAGCTGTCCCGGCCCAGGGTGCCATCCGCCTACCGGATGCGATCTCCGACGAAGTCGCCGTTTTTCTAAGCATCCTGGAGGTGGGGCATATCGGCCTGCGGACGGGGCGGCCAGAGCCTGGCGAGAACGTTGCCATCATGGGTGGGGGCGTCATCGGTCTTTCGGCACTAGCCTACTGTCGAGCCTTCGGTTTTCGCACTGCGGTCATCGAGCTCGACCGCAGTCGGCTGGATCTGGCCGGCAGAATGGGGGCCGATCTCCTTGCCTCCCCTGAGGACGAAGGCTTCTCGGACCGAATCCTCGAGTTCTTCGGTGGCGAAGGGGCGGATCTGGTGCTGGAGGCCGCGTCGGTGTGGCCCGCGATCGAGACCGGCATGCAGATCGCCAGGACGGACGGCCGAGTGGTGGTCATCGCTCGCCACACCGACATGCCTGCGTTCAGTCCGGTTGGCCATCCCTACCTGGGAAAGGGGCTGACTCTGCTCACTTCCTACGGCCACCGACCGGATGGCCATCGATGGGATCAGCGCCGCTGCAACGCCCTGACACTCGAGTTGCTGTCGAAGGAAAAATTGCTGGTTTCGCCGATGATCACGGACAGGTTCGATTGGCAGGCGCTGCCCGACGTTTGCAGGCGCATGGATGAGGGGGATAAAGGGCTTGTGGGCGTCGTGATTCACTGGGATTCTTGAGCCGGTCCGGCTGAAGAGAGGGACCCAAACGGGGAGATTTTCGATATCTCGAGCCGGGACGCTGCCCACTGCCCTCGCGGCCCGCCGAGGCCATTTCAGGACGCCTCAACCTGCGTCAGCTGCAGGTCGTCGTCCAGACTGCGCCGCGACGGGATGCCAGCCGCTTGCAGTCGTCCGTGGTAGTCGCGGACAGCTTCCTCGGGACCAAGGTTGCCGTCTGCGAGCGCCCGCAGCACGGACACGAAGGCGAGTTGGTCTTCAGCGTTGTTGATCTTGCGGCCGAACAGCGCCGCGCGCCCGCCGTACTTCTTCGCCTCCCACAGCATGCGGAACGCGTCGTGCGTCGTGCCGGCCGGCCCACCTAGAATGCCGACGATGAGTGTTGGATCGTAGTGCACCAGTTGCTCCATCGCCGCCGGACCGAAGTACGGTATCTTCAAGAACAGCGGCCGGCCGCTCCGAGGGACACCCGCCAGGCAACGGGCGATCGAATCATTGACGAAGCGCGCGACGTCGTCGAGCTCCTGACGCGGCGCGTTGGGTGCGAACACCTCCAGGAAGTGCCGAAAGCCCTTCGCTTCCGCCTCGCCCCGAAACTCGTGGTAGATGGCGAGCGCTTCGCGATCCAGCTGAGCGTCGTTGTTGAACGTGATCGAGTAGAGGCCCAGATCGGCACCCAGGTTGTGCTCGTCCTGCGAACACGAAGCTCTCCCGCATTGAATGTGATCGATGGTTGCTGTGCGAAAGGGCAGCGACGGTTGATTCTTGTAGTCGCCGCTCAGCCCCAGCCAAATGTCGGTGGTGTCGTTGGCGCGGACAGCGGGCGTGATGGTCGAGCCGTCAAAGATGCGTTCTTCGATCGTCAGCCGCTCGCTGACGCTGGCGCTCATCAGCACGATGTCGACCAGCCCCTGCTGGGTAATCTGGCGGATCGACTGCTGGTATTCTTCGAGGCTGCGAAAGGGGAAGCGGTCCCGATTCGCTCCGTGGTTGACGCCAGGAGCGCCAATACCGAACCCCATGTCGGCGTCTTTGGCATCGGCCAGGATGAAGTCTCCGGCCGACGGGTCGTTGAGAATTCGTTGGAGTTTCTGATCGAGTGACTTTTGCATAACTGGTGTTCTTGCTCCCTGTTTGCCGTTCGCCTGCGCGCGAAACGCTATATTAGGACGAATCCGCACGATGCGTCGAATCGGGAAAGGAGCAGCGAGCGAATGAGTGACCAGTTTGATTGTGTCGTCTGCGGGGAAGTGTGTGTGGACTTGCCCCTGCGGCCCATCGATCAGCACCAGCCGCTGCGCGAGATGGGGATCGTACCCGTCGAGCCGATCCGGCCGGGCAGCGGGGGCATCGTCTCGAACGGCGGCATCGCGATGGCGCGGTTGGGCTTGACGGTAGGCGCCTTCGGATACGTCGGCAATGACCTGTGGGGTGAGACGCTGACCCGGCTGTTCGCGGACGCCAGCCTGAACACGCAGCATCTGTTGCGGCACCCCGACTTGCCGACCAGCGTCAGCGTCGTGTTAGTGGGTGAGGATGGTGAACACACGTTCGTGTACCACAGTGGCGCATCGCGCGCGTTCGACCCCGCGACCGTTCTCGCACGTCTGGACCTGTTCCGGGGCTCCACGTTCGCGCTCTTCGGATACTACGCACTGATGCCGGAGTTGGAGCATGATCTTCCCGGCGTGCTGAGAGAGGTCCAGCGGTCCGGGTGCCGTACGGCGCTGGATTCGGCCGGCGGAGGAGGAAAGATGCAGCCGCTCGACCGTATCCTGCCGCATCTGGACATCTACGTTCCCAGTTACGACGAAGCGCAGTCGCAAACGGGAGAAGCCGATCCTCAACGGATGATCACGGTCTTCCGCGAGTGCTGTCCGGGCGGCCTGTTGGGCGTGAAGCTGGGCAATGAGGGCGCGCTGTTGAGTCCGGCCCGCGACGATTGGATTCAAGTGCCTCCGGTCGCCCCCCCAGGCCCGGTTGTGGACACAACAGGCGCCGGCGACAGCTTCTACGCCGGCTTGATCGCCGGGCTGTCGCGCGGAATGAGCGTCTACGACGCGGGTCGTCTGGGCGCGGCGGCTGGTGCCTGCTGCGTCACGGCCATCGGGGCCACCGCGGGATTGCGCAGTTTTGAGGAAACGCAGCAACTTGCCGGAGTCCCGTAACCGAGCAACTCCTGTGGGCCGGTTTGAACCTCCACCTGGACACTTCGGCAGGAGGTCCTTTCCCCGGCGTATTCCCTCCTCCCGGAGTCAAGAAAAAGGACTGGTTGGGTTGGAAGCGGGACCATTCAGGCGGGAATGGCACAGAAAGTCGAACCCGAGGAGAGCCGTCCCGTTATCGTGCACCAGATCTTTGTCACAGTCGAGTAGGCGGACAGTAAGGAATAGGGAGAAATGGGATCGGACCCAGGACCGGCGACACCTGCTCGACATGGCGCTTGCGCTTCGTCGGCAAAGACGCGAAGCTAGACTCCAGTGAGGTCCACCCCCGGGAGTTGAATATGCGGTACGTTGCACAGGCGCGTCGCGTCACAGTCGGTTTTTCGGATTCAGGCATGAAGTCAAGGTCCTGGCGTAGTGTGGTCTTTCCGGCCCTGGCCGGTTCGATCCTGTTGAGCCTGATAGGGTACCTCCCGCTGACAGCCACGGCCGCCTGGAAGCCGGAGGAGCCGCTCCCGATCGGCTCCTCCAAACAGCTTTTCCTGGGCCCCTGGACGCAGGATGGGCGTGACGGCCACCTCGTGGCCTCCATGCAGAACGTGACCCTGACGATGAACCAGGCGCAGGTGGTGGACCAGAAGCTGGTGGTGCGGGACCGCCCCTGGGAAGGTTCCCGCCTGCTGGACATGTCCACCTTCGTGATCAAGGACGGCGATGTCTTTCGCCTCTACTACGGCGCCCTGGCCAAGTATCCCAAACTCTGGGAGGAGCCCAACTGCCGCATCATCTGTTATGCCGAGTCCCGCGACGGGATCCACTGGGAGAAGCCGAATCTGGGTCTCTTCAGTTGGGAGGGTTCGCGCCAGAACAACATCATCGTTCCCAACGATCAGTTTCCCTACGTGATGTCCGAATTCGCCGGACCCGGCGTGTTCATCGACCCCATGGCGCGGGTGCCGGAAGAGCGCTACAAGATGATCCTCAAAGCGACCCCAATCCGAGGGTCCGGTGAGCTCCAGCAAAAGGCGTTGCCCAAGGGCCAATATCTGTTTGCCTCGGGAGACGGAATCCGCTGGAGGCTCCTGAGCCCCAGGAAGGTCAACCCTGGCGCCAGCGACACCAAGTTCTCGGTCTTCTGGAACGCGGAATCCAGGCGCTACGTCACCTACACCCGGGTCAAGCATCAGCAGCCCGATTCCCCCAAGGTCCTGGATTTGAGCCGGTACCATCTGAAGCAGTACGGACTGAAGATCCACGTGGCCGGGCGGCTGGTAGGTCGGATCGATTCGCCGGACCTCTTCAACTGGAGTGAGGAGCGGGCCGTACTGGCGACGGATGCCGCCGATCATCAGGGGCTCAGTGAGTCCATCCTGCACCACGATCAGGAGGATGGAGGCCGAGGAGAGGGATTCCGTGGCGGCGTGGACATCTATGGGGGCAACATCTCGCGCTATTCGGAGGCGGAGAATGCGTATGTCGGCCTACCCCTCTTCTTCTACCACTGGAAGAAAGGTCCAGCGCGGGTGGGGGAGCATGAGGTGACCGACTACAGCTTCCCAGGAACGGTGGACGTTCAGCTGGTGACCAGCCGGGACGGCATCCGCTTCCACCGGGCTCCGGGCCGACGGCCCTTCATTCGCCTGGGGCCCCGGGGGTCCTGGTGGAGCCGGATGATCTGGCCCGCCGGCAGCGTGATCCGGGTGGGAGACGAGCTCTGGATCTACTTCTCGGGTCACGACGTGGCCCACAACCAGGAACAGGAGCTGCTGGTGAGCAGCGGCGCACACGGTAGAGCCGTCCTGAGGCTGGACGGATTCATCTCAGCCGACACTGACTACCAGGGAGGCGAGTTGGTGACCCGTCCCCTGGTATTCGACGGGGAAAGACTCCAGCTCAACCTGGACACGAGCGCAGGCGGGGTCGTTCGGGTGGAGTTGCAGGACACCCAGGGCACTCCGCTGGAAGGCTTCGAGCTCTCCCGGGCCACTGAGATCAACGGCAACTACGTCCGGGTGACAGCGTCCTGGGAGGGCCGGAGCGACGTGGGTTCCCTGGCCGGGCGGCCGGTCCGCCTCCGATTCGTGATGCGCGACTCCAAGCTCTACTCCTTCCAGTTTCTCCCCGGTTGATCCGTGGGTCCGACCGCTGAGGCGCAGTTTTGCTCACCGCATCATCAAGAGAGTCGCCCACGCAATCGTCATGCGGGAATTGAGCCGGGCGATGAAACGGTGTACTTAGGCAGAATCGAATAGCGCACGTTATCTGGAGAATCTGACCAGGAAGCGGGTTTATCTGGAAAGCATATAAGCAGAAGTTGGTGCAAAGGAGAGACGATGGGAAACATCGTCTTGGCAATTGGCATTTGTCTATTCATCTCACCAATTGCCAGGACGGCCTTGCGGCGCCTCGCTACGACAAGCGATGAGAAATCTGGGCTAGGCGGAGCGGAACCATCGATGGTGATTCTTCCTGTACCCTTGCAAAGGGCGAAGTACTGGTCAACCGCCTGGTTAAGTTTTTCAGGTCAGCGTCCCCCCAGCGGTGCTGCCCCATTCGAGAACGAAAGTTCGGTCGAGGATAGGCGATATCGTACGTCACTCCGTGGGGAAGGTCACTCCGTGGGGAAGAGTTGTCCAGCTCTCTCCTCGGAACCTGGGCTCATTTTGCTAGCGGCTCAAGCCGTTCGCGGCTCTGTCGGACTTGGCTTCGCAACGCTGCTAGTTCACCCGTTGGCGGTACCTTCGGAGGACAGGAGACGTGCGACGTCTTCTTGAAGTTTCAGCTTAGGATCAACGCCCATGCGGCTGCGCCGAACAGCCACGTTTCCGGCGGGAGAGGCAATACCCAGCTTTTGTGCCACCCAGCCCATAGGTAACAATATCTCCCGGGTAGTGATCTCAGTACTATTAAGTGGAGCAGGATCAGACCTACAATAGCCGAGGAGCGAACTCATTGCGGACCCTGTCCGTTTGATTCTCCGGTCAAGCCGGAAAGGAATTGACATGCGAACAGAGTACTTCCGAAACGCACGCCTCTCCGCCCGCAGGTTTCTCCGGTTTGGGTCGAGGTTCTGCTTCCGTCAAAGGTCTCTGCTTATCATCACGCTCCTTTCTCCTGCCGCTGCGCATGGTCAGGAGGACTTCACGATTGCCGTGTTGCCCGACACCCAGAACTATGCAGCCAGTCGCCACGGGGGGACCCCCGAGATCTTCAAGGCTCAGACTCAGTGGATTGCCGACAACAGAGACAACCTCAACATCGTCTATGTTCCCCACCTCGGAGACTGCGTCAACTACGCCGATCGAGAGGAGGAATGGAAACATGCCGATGCGGCCTTTCGCATCTTGGAGGGGCCTCGTCCGATTCCGTATGGAATTGCCGTGGGCAACCATGACAAGTACATCTACCGTCCTCTTCCAGTGTTCATCGACGGCGTCCGCATCGAAACCACGCAGCTCTACAATCGGTACTTTGGGACTGCTCGCTTCAAAGAAAGGCCTTGGTACGGTGAGAACTACGGGGCCGACAATGACAATTTCTACCACCTCTTCAGCGCGGGCGGACTCGATTTCATCGTCGTTTTCTTCGAGTATGCGGCTAGCAGCGATGCGCTGGGCTGGGCCGACGAGCTCCTGGAGAAGCACAGGGATAGGCGAGCCATCATCGTCAGCCATAGTCTCCTCCAAGTTGACAACACCTTCGGGTATCAAGGCCAGGCCACCTATGACGTGCTGAAAGACAATGCCAATTTCTTCATGATGCTGTGCGGGCATGTGTTGGGTGAAGCTCGAAGGGAAGATACCTACAACGGAAGCACGGTCTACAGCCTCTTGTCCGACTACCAGGGGCGGGAGAAGGGCGGCGACGGATGGCTCAGGATCATGAGATTCTCACCGGCTCAGAACAAAATCCACGTAAGCACCTATTCGCCAACCCTGAAGAAGCACGAGAGAGATGCTGACAGCCAGTTCACTTTGGAGTATCAGATGTCGTCCGGAGCCCGGTCACGGTAGAGTATTGTCATGCTCGCGGATCTGTCACTTGCGGGATCTAGCATTCTGGGACCATACTCCCGGCCAACGCGTGGTCGGATTTCCATGCGCTCTCCAGTGTATGCTCTCGTCCTTCTTACTGCCGCTGTCCTGAGCAACAAACCTGCGCTCCAGGCAGCCGAATTGCTCAGTGGTCCCATGGTTGGGCACACCACCACCACATCGGCCAAGATCTGGATCGAAACCGATGTTCCCGCGTCGGTGAAAGTCAGCTACTGGTTGGATCCCCAGCAGAATTACGAACTCTACCTGGGACAGCCCCTGGAGAGGGGGGCAGCCGAGGGGAGGACATCGAGCAGCGCTCCCCACACAGGAGTGGTGCAATTGGAGGATCTCAACCCGGGCTGGCTGGTCTACTATGAACTGGAGATCGACGGGCGGCCGGTTCGACCCCAGACTCCTCAGGCTTTCAGCTTGATGCCGCCGGAAACCCTGTCTGGAAAACCGCCAGACCAACTGGCTGAATTCTCGGTCGCTACGGCATCCTGCATGTACCCGGCTCACCTTCCCATCCAGCCGATATGGGATCAATTGGCCAGACACCGCCCCAACGCGCTGCTTCTTCTGGGCGACAACAACTACATGCCCCTCCTCCCGGGGGCCTACGACACCAGCGAGGAGGTGGTTCGTTTCGCCATGGCTCGTTCTCACCGCTACCTCAGGGATGTGGCGGGCTTGCGGACTCTGTTGGCCACGACTCCGACTTATGGGATCTGGAACGACCATGACTACGGTCCCAACGATTCCGATCGAACCTTTCGCTGGCGCGACCTCAGCCTCTCTCTTTTCAAGAGATACTTTCCGAATCCTTCCGCTGGGCTGCCGGATGTGTCTGGCATCTTCACTTCGTTTCGCATCGCCGACGCCGAGTTCTTCATGCTGGATGATCGATATTATCGTGACCCCAATCACGCTCCCGATCGAAAGCAGATGTTGGGACCCGATCAACTGAGGTGGTTGAGGAGTCGTCTCAAGAATAGTACCGCCACTTTCAAGGTCATCGTCAGTGGCGGCACCCTTCTCGTGGATCGCCAGACTCCGGGGGAACACTGGGCAAACTTCGGCGACGAACGGGACACTTTCTTGACCTGGCTCTCCCAGGAGGGAATCACTGGAGTCCTGGTTGTGGCAGGAGACTGGCATATCGGCAGCTTGAACCGACTGTACCGTGGCCACGATTCCTACCCCCTCTACGAGCTCATCAGTTCCAACGCCGGCTTCGAGACTGCCTTCTCCAGAGGGACGTCGAGTAAGGACCGATTTCACCAGTTCGCCCAGAAGGAGTATCGGGGCTATAACTTCGGCCTGCTCCGATTTGCTGGTGCGAAGGGAAATCGCACGGTGAGCCTTCAGGTTATCGACCAAGCGGGCAAGGCCCAAATCGATCTACGACTCAGAGAGCAACATTTGACCCCGGAATGGAAGCTGTTCGATCTTAGCGGACAGGCGAGATAACCGTGATCCCGAGGTCAGCACTCGTCTCTATTGGGACGGTCTGCGGAAAAGCTACGTTGCATACGTGCGCAGCCGCCTGGCTGGTCGCCGCAGCATTGGCTTGTCCACGTCCCCGGACTACCTGAAATGGTCGGAGCCTGAGAATCTAGACTTCGGCAGCACCCCACCCGAGGAACTCTACTGGAACACCGCGCTCCCTTATTTTCGGACTCCACACATCTACCTAGGCTTCCCCATGAGACTCGTCTTCTATACGGATCCAAGCAAGGGGAAGCGGACGGACCGGACCGATTGCATCCTGCTGATCAGCCGTGACGGCCTGCATTTCGACCGACGCTACATGGAAGCGTTCTTCCGCCCGGGCTTGGACCCGCGAAAATGGGAGTCTCATGCGAACATGATGGCCCTGGGGATTCTATCCACTGGGGAAGGCGAAGTCTCGATGTACCTGACCAACAACGCCGGTGGTCGGCCACCCCACCTGCGGCGGCTGGTGCTCAGGACGGATGGTTTTGCTTCGTTGAGTGCGTCTTACGCGGGCGGCGAATTCACCACCCGGCCACTGGTGTTTGCAGGTAATCAGTTGATACTGAACGTCTCTACCTTCGCGGCTGGCAGCCTGCAGGTCGAAGTTCAGGACACCAGTGGGAGTCCTTTCCCTGGTTTTGCGGCTTCCGACTGCCCAGAAATCATAGGGGATGAGATCGAACGTGTGGTGTCCTGGAAGGGAGGCAGTGACCTCGGTGGGATTACCGGGAAGCCGGTCCGCCTGCGCTTCGTGATGAAGGATGCGGATCTGTACTCTCTGAGGTTCCGGTAGGGGAAGGGTCGATGCCGCCTCACTGAGAGGCGTGGGTGATGCAGGGCGAGGAAAGAGATCGGCTCACCTGAAGGCAAGAAAGATGCGCACTGTAAGACTCGTGGTTTTGCTGTGCAGGCAGCGTCCGATTTGATCGAAATCGAACGACCGCTTTCTAAAAGCGGACAGTCAAGTTTTCCCGGGAAACAACGACCCTGAAATCGCGGATAATTCTATTGGACGATCCGCTTGCTAGAGTGTATTTTGCAGCTGTTCTCGGGTCACTTCAGTGTCGCGAAGGATCTTTGCCAGCAAGCCCCGACCAATCGTTTCGCCACGATGCACGGCCACGACGGTGGATCGACCATCAGGATGCTTCAGGAACTGGTGACTCCCACGGGTTCGGACGACGACGAAGCCGAGAGCTTCAAGCGCAGAGATCAGCTGTCTTCCCGTAAGACTGGGCAGACGACTCATCTCACGACACTGACTCGTTGAACCCCGACAAAGTCTAGTGGTTCGGAGGTCTCATCAGAGACTTCCAAACAGAGCTCAATCGCTTCTTTAATACGGAGCATGAGCTCGTCGAGAGATTTGGCCTGAGTGTGACAACCATGGAGGGCGGGTACCGAGGCAACGTAGTAGCCGTCCGCGTCGCGCTCAACAATAACGTCAAACTCCTGAGTCATAGCGGAATTGTATCACCCTCGACACGTCACTCTACTTCTGTCTATCCGGCTTCCAGACAATCGTAGACCCTTCTCACAATCATTCAAAGGCATGCACGGCGACTCCTGACCGTTTGTGGGGCAGTTCATTTGACATTTTAAGGGGAAACTTGAAGGTCCGCTTTTCCCAAGGCCCTTTTTCACGACCTCCGCCGGACCGGTGTCCGGAACCTGGTCAGGGCAGGTGTTCCGGAGAGAGTCGCAATGGCGATCTCTGGGCACAGGACACGATCCGTCTTCGATCGTTACAACATCGTGGAAGAAGATGTGAAGGCGGCAGGCGAAGCCGTCGAATCCTACCTCGAACGTTCCACGCAAGACACCCACTCTCAAGTGACACGAATTGGACAAGGCTCGGGCACAGATCGACAGGTCACGGGCACAATCGGGCAAAATCGCCCACAACTGAGACTGTGCCCTCTCGGCGCTAACTCACTGAAACAATTGGTGCCGGAGGGGGGACTCGAACCCCCACGAGGAGTAAACCTCGCCAGATTTTGAGTCTGGTGCGTCTGCCAATTCCGCCACTCCGGCTGGATGGGTGGAGTATAACGCAGCTTCAGTCTCACGGCCAAGGAGGCGACGCCGGTATGAGACCGCTCCCCTAAGCCGGATTAGGCCGGGGGCACCGCTATTTCAGGGATACAGGGCTGGCCGTCCGGGCCGACTCGTAAATCGCCTCCACGATGGCGACCGCCTTGCGTGATTCAGGGCCGTTCAGGAAGAAACTCTCATCCTTTTCAAGGGAGCTGATGAACGCTGCAATGTTTCGCATGTGAAGGGAGTAGCTGATCGCCATCGGGTCGCCGGCGCCACCTTCGATCTCGCTTTCAGCCGAGAACTTCTGGAGGATCGATTCATCTTCGGCCTTGGGGTTGCGAAAGGACCAGGCGGTCAACTGGTCTTCCAGGACCTCCGCCGTGCCATCCCGACCCGCTACCTGGATCCTCTTGAGCGAACCGGGGAACATTGAGGTCGCACCTAGTATCTGGCCCAGGGCTCCATTGCGGAACCTCAGGACCGCAACGGCTGTGTCCTCGACCTCGATCAAGCCGGGGTCGTGTCCCCGTTTCGAGGTAAAGGCGAAAACCTGCTCTACTGGACCAGACTTGCTTTCGGACTCCTCGATGGCGGCCCCCGCGATCCACTGGATCGCGTCCACACCATGGATCGACTGATTCATCATCGCTCCGCCACCATCCAGGGCCTGAGTTCCCTGCCAGCGGTCGGGTGCATAATAGGCGTCGTCACGCCACCAGGGCACATAGGTGCTCACCGCAGCCAACGCTCCGAAGCGGCCCTCGGCGACGGCCTGGTGTAAGAGCTCGACCACGGGATTGAATCGCTGCGGGAAGATTCCCCCCAGCTTGATCCCCCCTTCCGCAGCTGCCTGGATCATCTGATCTACTCGCTGCGTCGTAATTTCCAGGGGCTTCTCGCAGAGGACGTGGATGCCACGGCTGGCGCAGGCTTGAGTCGGTTCCAGATGGGCCCCGCTAGGCGTCGCGATGGTCACCAGGTCGGGCTCGGTTTTGTCGAGCATCTGCTCGTAGTCCGCAAACCAGGAGCAGTCGAATCTGGCAGCGAACTTCCTGCCTTTTTCCTCGCCCCGGCAGCAAGCGGCAACGAGCTCCAGGTTGTCCAGGTCCCCTATGGCAAGTGCGTGAACGTCTGCGATGGCTCCGATCCCTATGATGGCAATTCGATAACTCTTCGTCACGTGATCCTCACTGTGTTGGTCATGGCTTCGCGGCCCTCCAGTTTACAACGAAAGGCAGCTCCGAGACAGTTCTTGGAATCCTCGCCCTGCCCCAGTTCATCATGTTATTTTGTAGGTTATTCTGTAGCCAGTGAGTTCAGAAATGATTGGATGGCCATGCGGATCTTCAAGCTGCTGATTAAGAACCTCCTTCGAAATCCTGTCCGGACTCTGCTGACCCTCAGCAGCATTGCCGTCTCCCTTTTCCTGGTCGCCACCTTGATCTCCATCGTGATCCAGCTCACCAATCCTCCTGAGACTCCCGATTCCGGACTTCGTCTGATTACTCGCCACAAGATTTCGCTGTTCAACGTCCTGCCCTATGCTCACCGAGATAGAATCAGATCGCTGGAAGGGGTCGATGCCGTCATCGGGTCGATGTGGTTCGGCGGTATGTACGACCATTCGGGAAGCGATCAAATGTTGGCGCAGTTTGCCGTCGATACCGACGACTTCTTCGAGGTCAATCCGGATATGGAGCTTCCCCAGATTCAGAAGAAAGCCTTCCTCACAGATCGATCCGGAGCAATTGTCGGCGACTCCGTGGCCGACCAGTTCGGTTGGGCCGTGGGCGACACGATCCACACCAAGAGCAATCTCTTTCCGGTCGATTCTGTTGAACTCAAGATTCATGGAATCTACCGAGGTGGGGGAGACCAGGGAGGGGGGGTCTATTTCCATTGGGAATACTTCAACGAGGCCATGAACAAGACGGACTTTACCGGAACCTACTCGATTCGGGTGCGCTCTGCCGAATGGATTCCGGTCGTCTCCGAGAAGATCGACGAGATGTTCAAGAACAGCTCGACCCCCACCAAGACCGAGACCGAGAAGGCGTTCATCCTGGGCTTTGTCTCCATGCTGGGCAACGTGCAGCTCCTGATCAGCGGCATTTGCTCAGCCGTCCTTTTTGCCGTCCTCCTGGTGGCAGCCAATACCATGGCCATGTCAATCCGAGAGCGTGTCCGCGAGATTGGCATACTGAAAGCGATCGGTTTTCGCAAGGCGCAAGTGCTGGGCTTGCTACTGGGTGAATCGTTGATACTTTCGGCGGGAGGGGCCCTATTGGGCAGCCTTGCCGCCAAGCTGCTGCTGTCTGGTCTGAACATGACCGCAGTCAGTGGAGGCTATCTTCGGAGCATCGACGTCAGCCCCTCCATCCTCGGATTCTGCACTCTGCTGGGTCTGGTGGTCGGACTTCTGGCGGCGGGAGTGCCGGCCTGGAGAGCTGCTCAACGCCCGGTGGTGCAGGCCTTGAGAAATGTTGTCTGAATCTGAAGGTAGTCCATGAAGATCCCGCTCAAGTACAACCTCCGCAGCTTGTGGGTCCGGCGGGTCAGTACGTTGATGACAGCTCTGGGCATCGGGCTCACGGTGGCCGTCCTGGTGATCATGATGGCATTGGTCCGGGGACTCGATTCAACCTTCGTCGACACCGGTTACGAAACCGATCTGGTCGTCATCCGTAAGGGATCCCAAAACGAAACCAACAGCTATTTCAATCGCGACCTTTTCCAGACGGTGAAGTTTCTGCCCGAGATCGCCAGAGACGAAAACGATCAACCCTGGGCGGTGGGCGAGTTGATAGTCGTCATCAATTCTGAACGGCGCGAGGGTGAATCCTCGAACATCGTCATTCGTGGAACCTCGGATCTCGGCTTTCGGATGCGGCCGGAGCTTCGGATCGTCGAGGGACGACGCCACCGTAAGGGGGTACGGGAGCTGATCGTCAGTCAGTCTCTTTCGCGACGTTTCAAGAACATGGCACTGGGAGACAACCTACGGATCTCTGATGACGACTGGGCAGTCGTGGGTATTTTCGACGCCTCGGGAACCGCCTACGACTCTGAGATCTGGGGCGATTACGACGAGATCTCCCTGGCCTGGGATCGTCCTATCTACGTTTCTATACTGGTCAGAGCCGCTTCTCCTGATGGTGTCGGCGAGATCCAGAAGCGGATCGAAGAGGACCGCCGAATCCAGCTCCAAGCCATCCCCCAGAAGGAGTACTATCGGGGCCAGACGATCTCCTCGATTGGACTCAAGGCGCTGGGATCCTTCATTGGCATCGTCATGGGGGTGGGCTCCTGTTTTGCCGCCATGAACATGATGTACGGAACGGTTATGTCGCGCTTCAAGGAAATCGGGACCTTGAGGGTCCTCGGCTTCCGGAAGCGAAGCATCCTCGCCAGCTTCCTGATTGAAGCCATCTTGATCGCGTTATTGGGCGGTCTCATCGGATGCCTTATCGCTCTTCCGGTGCACGGCATCTCGACTGGGACCACCAACTTTTCCAGCTTCAGCGAGGTCTTGTTTCAGTTTCGGATCACCCCTTCCATCCTACTGCTGGCAGCCGGGTTCGCTGGGCTGGTAGGAATACTAGGCGGATTTCTCCCGGCCCTACGGGCGGCGCGCCTGCAGTTGCTTGAAGTGCTGCGTGACTAATGGACAAGGACCTGAGCGCTCTCAAGATTGATCGAAGTCAGAAAGAGCCCCAAGGGGCCAGGGGCGGGATCTGGTTGATCGTGGCGATCGCCTTCTTCTTGGGCGCAGCCGCTTCCTATGGTCTGTTCCTCTGGTTCGCTTCTGATTCGAGCTGGGAGGCACAGGCTGGAGTCGACTCGACACCCCCGACCAACAAAGGCTCCTCGAACGGCGACAAGGATGACGAGGTAGCGGAGGCCGGACCTGTTCTCATCGTTTCCGGTTACATCGTGCCCCACCATCGGATCGAGGTCGGCTCCAAGATCGTCGGCAAGGTGACCTGGGTCGGCGTCGAAAAGTCGGATCTGGTCAAGAAGGGCCAGCTTCTGGTCAAGCTGGACGACAGCGAATTCCAGGCACAAATGGAGCAGGCAACAGCACATTTGAGGTCCGCGGAGGCGCGCTTGGCCGAACTGGACGCCGGCTCCCGACCCGAAGAAATCGATCGGGCGGAGGCAGAGCTGAGACGCAGCAAGGCCGACCTCGAAAACGCCGATCTGGAGTACCGGCGACTTCAGACCCTACTTCAGGCAGGTGTGGTCTCAACGCAGTTGGTTGACAACGCCAGGGCTCGCCGGGATATGGCTCAGGCGGCCGTGGGAGTGGCCGAGAAGAACTACCAGCTGTTTGTTTTGGGTCCACGTCAGGAGAGGCTCCAAGCGGCCCGGGCAGAGGTGGAGCAGAGCCGTGCGACGGTCAAGTACTGGCGAAGCCAGTTGGCCGAGACTGAGATCAGAGCACCCATCAGCGGAACCATCCTCGAGAGGGTCGCGGAGGTGGGAGAAATGGTCTCCACCTGGTTCGCCGGTGGCGCCGTGGTGGTTGCCCTGGCTGACCTGAACGATCTTCAGGTAGAGTTGGACATCAGCCAGTCCGATTTTCACAACGTATCCGAGAAACACGACTGCCGCATGTCGCCGGTGGCCTATCCGGAACAAGAGTATTCTTGCGAACTAGTGGAAACGGCTCCCGAAGCCAACCGCCAGAGGGCCACCATCCAGATCAAGGTCCAGGTCAAGAACCCCGATCAGTATCTTCGGCCGGAAATGGACGCCCAGGTCACCTTCTATCGGCAAGAAGCAGAACCGAGCGGGGAGTAGATATGCCTGATGTGCTCATAGAGACCATTGGCCTCAGCAAGATCTTCCACCGAGACAGCACTGAGGTACGGGCGCTGGAGAACATTACGCTGAAGGTACTCTCAGGCGAGTTCATCAGTCTGATGGGTCCATCCGGATCGGGGAAGACGACGCTACTGAATATCATGGCGGGTATCGACCGGCCCAGCGGTGGAGAAGTGCGAATCCTGGATGTCGACGTCGCCTCAATGAGCGACGATGAGCTTGCGGAGTGGCGCAACCAGTACGTGGGTTTCGTGTTCCAGCACTTCAATCTGATTCCGGTTCTGACAGCATTCGAGAACGTCGAGCTGCCGCTGCTGCTCACCCGCCTTTCCAAGAAGGAGCGACGGCAACACGTGGAGACCGCACTCAACCTGGTGGGCCTGACGGATCGGATGGAGCACTATCCTCGCCAGTTATCCGGGGGACAGGAGCAGAGGGTGGCCATCGCACGGGCCATCGTCACGGATCCGACCTTTATACTGGCGGACGAGCCCACCGGAGATCTGGACGCCGAGTCGGCGAAGGAGGCCCTCGACATCCTGGCAGCCCTCAACCAGGAGTACGGCAAGACGATCATCATGGTCACCCACGATCCCAAGGCCGCCGCCTATGCTTCCGTCAAGCACTACCTGGAGAAGGGCTTGCTCTCAGTGGCACCGGAGTAGCGCACGTGGCTTCGGTCTCCAGGCCGAAATCTTCTTTCGTCGAGCCGTTGGCTCGACCCACGGCGGCCTGGAGACCGCCGCCACGCCAATAGCCTGGAAACGCCCGCTGCAATAGGAAGTTTTTCCTCGATGATCCAACGCAACCTGCAACCAGCAGCCTAGCTTTCAAACCGGTACAACGCCCGGGCGTTGTCCGCTAGAATCTGGCGTCTCAAGGGAAGGGGCAGGTGGCTCGGAAGGGCCCGATCGGGGGAATCGAAATCCCAGTGGGGATAGTCGGTCGCGAAGATGAGTCTGTCGTTGGAGTCGAGCTGTTCGAGCAGTTGTTTCAGGTATACGGCCCTGGGGGGTTCCTCCATGGGCTGGGTGGTGATCCAGAAGTGTTTCCTGATGTATTCGGAAGGGGGTCGACTCAGGTAGGGCACCTCCTGGCGCAGGCGCTCCCAGCTGCGGTCGAGTCTCCATGCCATCGGAGGTATCCAGCCGAATCCACCTTCGATCAATACGATCTTCAACTCCGGGAAGTGTTCGAAGACCCCCTCGCAGACCAGGCTTATGATCTGGGCCTGAAATGCCTGCGGCATCCCGCCATGATCCTCCAGATAGTGCGAAGGCCATCCTGCCCCGGTGATGGGACGCCCTCCCGTCCCGCCGAAATGAATCCCCACCGGGAGGTTGTTGCGAACCGCGGCTTCATATAACTTCCAGTACTTGCGGCGTCCCAGAGGTTCACTGGTCCGGGCAGTCACAAGCACCTGGACAAAACCAGGATGTTGGCTCGTTCTGTCGATTTCCTCTGCGGCAAGATCTCCGTCCTCGTAGGGAACCACCATCGAGGCCCTCAGTCTCGGCTCCGGCTCCAGCCACTCCTCGACCTGCCACTCGTTGATGGCCCGAGCCAGGGCGGCGCCATACTCCAGATTCTGCTGACGGCCGGCTGCCCTCAGGCAGTTCAGGACTCCATACTCGATATCCCAGGTGTCTAATAGTTGGCTTCGCAGGAATTCCAGATCGGAACCGGGTGGACGACCGGAGGGAGGCCAGGCGTCATGGCGGGCGGCGTTTCGGCTGGCTCTCGGATAGCTGCTGCCGTAGAAGCCTCGGAGCCCGATCATCTCGTGGTAGCGGCGCCAGCGATCGGGAAGGTACGGGTAGAGCGTCTCATCTCCGGGCACGTCATTGTGGATGTCAGTATCGATGACGGCCATCTTCTGGCCCCGTTCGTCCGGCTTCCTGGGTTCGACGATGGGTGTGGTAACCATGCGTCTATCTCCTCACTTTTCTGAGTCAGAGACGGTAGAAGATGCGTGCATTCTCGGCTCGAATCTTGGACAGCAACGGCTGCGGTAGCCCCGAGGGCAAGGCCTCTTCGCTTCCGTCGAAGTGCCAGTGGGGATAGTCGGTCGAGAACATCAGCAGATCTTCAGAGTCGAGCTGTTCAATAATCTGCATCAGGTGCTCTTTGGCTGGAGGGGTGTCCATGGGCTGCAAGGTAAGCCGAAAGTGCTCCCGAATGTATTCTGAAGGGGGACGCTTGATCCAGGGCGTGTCCCGGCGCAGGCCCTTCCACTCCTTGTCCAGCCGCCACATCAAGGATGGCATCCAGGTGAACCCTCCCTCGATCAGGGCCACTCGAAGTTGGGGAAAGCGATCGAATGCACCTTCGGCAATCAGACTGAGCACTTGAGACTGGAATACTTGCGCCATTCCGGCGTATTCCTCCAGATAGGTCGAGGGCCAGCCGCAGGGAGTTGGAGGGTTTCCGGAAGCGCCACCGAAGTGGATTCCCACAACGAGATCGTTGCGAGACGCCGCCGCAAAGATGGGGTCATGGCACTGATTGCCGTAGGGAACGTGGGATCTGACGGGAAGCAGGACCTGGACAAATCCCGGATGCCCACCCAGGCGGTCGATCTCCCGGGCAGCCAGTTCTGGGTTCTGACCCGGTACCAGCAGGGAAGCTCGCAGCCGGGGTTCTCGTTCCAGCCAGTGATCTCTCTGCCAGTTGTTGAGTGCGGAAGCCAATGCCGCTGCCAGCTGTGGATCGTGGACGCTCTGCACCCAATAGGAGCCGGTCAGGATTCCGCATTCCAGATCCCAGGCATCGAGGGTCCGCTGCCGTAGCAATTCGAAGTCGTGCTCCGGTGGATCATCTGTTTCCGATCGGTGGTCAGGTCGGCAGGAGGTCGGAGCCCCAACGGGATAGTCGTTGCAGTCGGGTCCTACAAAGGCGGACTCGTTGATGTAGGCACGCCAATGATCTTCCAGATAAGGCTCCAAGGCGTGAAGTCCTGGGAACTGGTTGTGGATGTCGCAGTCGATCAGAGGTTCAGCCATCCGTTCCTTATAGATATAAGAAAGTATAGACAATCGTCGACTTGCGGAAACGTACCACGTAGGCAAGCGTTGTACAAATCAGTTTGCTCCCTGACAGAGCAGCGCTAATGAAGATAGCTTCGGGAGTCGATGAAATCATCATGACTTTGATCTATTTCGCCGTCACACTGATCGCCCTGTTGACCGGTTGTTCGCACGTCTCCAGCGCCGTGACCGGACTGAAGCACTACCCCATCCAAGACCTGGAAGGAGTGCTGACCAGATCAGATGTCGCCCTGGACCCAGAAATCAGCAGCGATGGAAATGGATCCCTGCGCGTAAGCGTCGAGCAGGCAAGCACGATCCGCCTCTACGAAACCGGAGACCTGGACGTCGAAAATGCAAGGTTGACCTACCAGGCCAAGCTTCGGACCGAGAACCTGGAAGGCCGGGCCTATCTGGAAATGTGGTGCCAGTTCAGCGGCAGGGGGGAATACTTCTCCCGCGATCTGAAGTCACCTCTGACAGGCACTGTCGACTGGTCCGCCGAAGAGACTCCGTTCTTCCTGAAGAGGGGAGAAAACCCTGACAATATCAAGCTGAACCTCGTGGTCGAGGGCAAGGGGACCGTCTGGATCGACGACATCCGTCTGCTGAAAGCACCGCTGCAATAGACGGCGGCGGATTCCAACTCTCTGGTCAGCCTCAGTTGATTGTTGTATCTTTGGGGCGTGAACAAGCCGTCTCCGAGGCTGTTAGCACCTGCCGTCCTGTCTTTTGTCTTGGCGATTCCGAGCTGTCAGGATCCAGTGCCCGATCAGGCACAGAGACCTACTGCTCCGATTACTATCGCGCAGGCCTCCTTCCGAATCAGCTTCGGACTAAACGACAATCGGCCCAGCTCCTGGGACGGTGGAATACAACCTTCCGACGGTCAAGAAGTGGTAGTGGAGCCCGACCGTTTCCGGGTTCATCTATACAAGGGACTGGGCGACCAACGGGACCCCAACCCGGAGTTCCCCAACGACTACGTCAGGCCGCCTCACAATTGGGTGTGCAGCACTCGCAATGCCTGGATGCGTTCTGACGAGAGTCCGCCCAAACTCGAATATCCCAGCATCCTTCTCCACATACAGAAGTCGCCGCCGGGCGCTGCTGTAAAGGTGAGCACCGCCAAGGGAGATTTCAACTTCGAGCCGGCGAAGATCGTCGCCTTCCTTCCTCGCTTCTTCCTGGACAAGAGCGTCAGGGTCGAGCGAGTTCCCAGCGCGGTGTCCGCGGACTCCCAAAAGCTGGCCCAACAGGACTTTCCTTCCATTCTGGCGGAGACCTCAGGAGACCTCTGGGTTGCATGGCAGGAGTACCGGGATCATGCAGACACCGTCTGTGTCCGTCGCCGGACTGAAGAGAAGTGGGAAGACAGCTGGGTGCTGGCGGAAGGCGTAGATGTCTTTGGTACCGCTCTGGCCCAGGACAGCAAGGGGAGGACCTGGGCGATCTGGTCGATGCAGGAGGCTGGCAACTGGGATCTGTATGGTCGTGCCCACTCCGCGGGCGGTTGGTCGAAAGTTGAGCAGATCACGAGTCATCCGGGGCCCGATACTTTCCACCGGATCGCCACCGACGCCAGCGGCCGCATGTGGGTCGTCTGGCAAAGGAGTGGGGGGGGGTAGGAGTCAGATCTTTGCCAAGAACCTGTTTCAGGGCAGGTGGTCCGACGAGCTCCAGATGAGTGAGGGTTCCTCGAGTGAGGGGAACAACTGGAATCCGTCCCTTTCTGCCGGGGCGTCCGGTCAGGTTGCGGTCGCCTGGGACGGGTACGCGGCCGGCAACTATGACGTCTACCTGCGGCGATTCGTGGACGACCGCTGGACGCCATTACAGGTCGTGGCGGGAACTCCGCGTTACGAGGCCAATCCCACGGTCGTCGTGGATGGCCGCAATCAGACATGGGTCGCCTGGCAGGAGTCCGGCGTTGACTGGGGGAAGGACACGGGCGGCCTGGTGACTCAGGCCGGGATTGGCCTTCATGAGCCCAGATCGATCCGGGTGGTGTGTTTCGACGGCGAAAAAATGTTGACCCCGGTGGGCGCCGTGCCCACCGTCTTCAAGGGCGAGGACTACTGGGGAGATCCGGTTCTCCAGATCGGACCTGGTGGATTCCCCTGGCTCTTCCTGCGCCGCATGGTGATGCGGCTCCCGGATAGTCTGGAGACGGGGTCCGGATCCATCTACGCTCCGCGTTGGGAGACCTATGCGCTTCGCTACGCCGGATCGGCTTGGAGCGATTTGATGTACCTGCCCTACAGCGCAGGGCGCAAAGACATGTTCGTTGTCGGCAGCACCGTCGCGGACCAGCAGCTATGGTTGGCCTGGCCCACCGACAACCGGGATACGGGATCCTACACGACGCATCAGCAGGGGCAGATCTTGATCGCCCCGTTGTCGGTCGAGGAGGCTTCGCAGTCCCAGTCGGTAGAGCTGCAGTCCTACCAGGAGGAGCCGGTTGCGCCGTTTGAGCCAGTCCATCCAAATGAAGTAGAGGAACTCCAGCGGATCCGCTCCTATCGTATCGAGGGCGGAGGGCGCAGTTATTCGATCTTTCGCGGCGACGTCCATCGCCACACGGATCTCTCCTGGGACGGGGGCAGGGACGGTTCCGTACTCGACGCTTACCGCTATGCTCGCGACGCGGCTGGACTCGACTTTCTGGGAGTCACGGACCACAACCAGGACGCAGAGGAGTCCTACCTTTGGTGGCTCAGCCAGAAGTTCGCAGATCTGTTCCAGCTCCAGAACTTCGTCGCTTTCTATTCCTACGAGCGCTCGCTGGAGTTTCCCAACGGTCACCGAAACGTCCTTTTTACTCGCAGGGGCACACCGATCCTGCCGATCATGGCCTCCGAAACCAACGGCTGGGATGGGTCCGGTAGACTTTTTCAATACCTGAAGCGCTACGACGGGACTTCGATCCCCCACACCAGTGGCACTGGCGCCGGAACCGATTGGCGCGACAACGACCCCGAGGTGGAGCATCTGGTCGAGATCTACCAGGGGATGAGGGATACTTACGAGTACCCTGGGGCCATCCGGCCCAAGACACTCGAGCCCAGCCCAACGCTTGCCCAGGACGACAGTCCCCACCGCCGTTTCGGGACGGTCTGGCATGCCCTCTCCAAGGGTTACCGGCTTGGATTCATCGCCTCTTCCGATCACATGAGCACCCACATCAGCTACGCCTGTCTGATTGCCGAGGAGCTGACTCTGGACAGCCTGATGGAAGCCATCCGGTCCAGGCGTGCCTACGGAGCGACGGACAACTTGATCCTGGATATCCGCTTCGCCGGCTCCGACGGCGAACACCTGATGGGAGAGGAGTTCTCCAGTACGATCCCGGTGACGATCAAGGCAAAGATCCTGGGAACAGACACGATTGAGAGGGTCGACGTCATCAAGAACAACAAGATCGTCTATACCACCAGTTCGGAGCTGGCCGAGCTGGAATTCCAATACACGGATCAGGACCAGGCCCCGGGCGAAAGCTACTACTATCTCCGAGTAGCCCAGAAGGACGGGGAAATGGCCTGGGGATCACCGGTCTGGGTCCACTACGAACCCAACTAGCTCCATCGCCTCAGACTTAAGACGTAGCTTCGGTCTCCAGGCCGAAGTTCTTTCCTTCGAGCCCTTTGCTCGAGTACGGCGGCCTGGAGACCACCGCCACGCCCCCGCACCATTTCAAGCGAAATGACAGGGTGCCCTCCTAACATGCTTTCAGAAAACCCAGATCGATGGCGGCAAAAAGAGCAAAAAGAAGGAAGAGAAGAAGCAAGAAAAAGTATCAACTGGGCAACCGCCTGCGGCTCGTCCTCTTCCCCTTGAGTCTACTGATCCTCGTGGTGCTACCTTTCTTCCTACTCATCCGGACTTCCGTCTTTCTCTATGGTGCAGCCAGGCTCAACCCCTGGTTGGCACTTGGAATCGGAATGGTCCTGACTTCGGCATGTCTACTCTTCTACGTGCAATACGCCTACAAGAAACTCTTCCGCAAACGCCGCATCAAGAAGCAGGTAAAGAAATACAATCTACGGTTGGCAGCCGCGGTGGTCATCGTCTACTGCGCCACCGCGCTGATCTACATTTCGAGCGTCAACGTCAAGGCGCAGCGGATCCGTAATGAGTACACCGCCCTGCATCCACTGCTGAGAATCGCGGTCAGCTCGGTCGTGCTAGCCGACACGGACCTGGTGATCACGGATATGGCGAGGACCCACGGGGATTACAACCGAATGGGACTCCAGACAATGCGCCGCTCCCTGCACTATCGTCAGAGGGACCACTATGTCCACGCCGTAGACCTCAGAACCACAGGCCAGGCCGAGTGGAGAAACACCCTCCTCACCTGGTACTTCGATCTAATGGGCCTAAGCACCCTGAGACACGTGGGGACGGCGGACCACCTGCACGTGTCCCTGCCGCTTCCGTGAGGCTCTTCACGCTGGCAGTCCATCTCGGGTTGCTCTCCAGACTGGGTTCAGCGTCACCAATATCTCGACCGAACATTTTCCCGCTAAAGCTAGTCTAAGACACTGTCGATAAGTTTCTCAGGAGGGCACTATGAACCGGGAGAATTCCCTACACGAGTCTCAGATTAGAGAGTTGATGCTGAAGACAGACGGATTTGAGCACACGCTCCACCATGTCGTAGCTGAGATGGTCGACAAGGAAAGATCTCAAAGACGTGGCGAGATACTCGAAAAAGCTGCCGCTTCGATCTTTAGTCTGTACCTGATTGCGACCTTTGCAGTTACCGCCTACGTGACTGTTTCACGGCTAACTCAGACCTGAACCACCAGGCCCGAACCCGTGCAAGAGGGCTCGCACTCATCCCGAGCTGAGGCGTGCACTTGTGCTCAGCGGCTTGACTGACGTGCCCTTTAGTAAGCCGGCCTTCGACCCGGAATTAACCGGTCTTGGTGCTATCCGTCTTCCCTTCGTAGCGGCTACCCTTCCCTTCGGCTGGATATCCCCAAATCCCAGTTCATCCATCTAAACCATTCTCTCATCTATCGGATAGTAAACCATTTCCTAGCAGTAATATCTCGTCGGGCGATGAGACCTTACGGCTTAGATCCAAGAGCTGACACCAGTTAGGGTTGGAGGAGCATTGTTCTTGACTTGCTGGCACTTCGTGGGATAATCGTGCGGATATTTAGAGGTAGCATCCGAAACTAGATCTGGGTCGAGTTGTAGGGGAAATACGATGGACAACGAGCTCATGTCAAGAGGTGTGTAAATAGACTCAGGCGGCTTTCTCCTTCGACTCCTGGTTGACCAGGACTCCATTCACATACTTGGCTCCCTGATAGACATCTCTCATGAGCTCTGGAGCTTTGAGACGACGGAATCG
>JAKZYH010000434.1:0-5588 GCA_047514575.1 Acidobacteriota bacterium
TCATAGGCCTGTCCAGTGGTTCCGATGAAGGTGATGGCACTGGCCTGGGTGGCCATTACCGAAAGCCCGATGGTTCCCCAGGCAAAAGCGCGTCCGCCCAGAAAATAGCCCTCGATTCCCGAGCTTTTCCGGCTCTGAACGACTCCAAAAAGGACGACTCCTGCCAGGTAGACGCCAAAAATCAGCCAGTCAATCCAGGTCACTGGTTCGTTCTGGGTAGAGCATTCGTCTTTGTGATCATCACGATGCTTCAGACAGAAGATAGGAACCCATCAGATGGAGCAAAAGGATCAGCACGACCGTGTACACGAGCACAGTCAGGTAGAGCTGTCGCCAGCTCCCAAAGATTCCAGGTGTCTCAGATGGAGTGTCTATGGAGGCGCACTCTGGTTCCTTCATCAGAAGGCGCCAAAGTATTCGTGATCGAACTCTACGCGGCTGATCTCATCAGGGCGATAGCGGAAGTGATAGTGGGGAATCATCAAGTAGCTGAAGGGTGGAAGCGCCAGCGCCAGCGCGATACAGCTGACGACACTCCCGCACTTGACCAGTTCGCCCAGGGAAAAGAATGAAAAGTAAAGGAACACGGCTGATCCCATTTTCTTCACCAGTGTCGCCCTTAAGGTCTGCGAAAAAATAACTTGGCATTTTGGCATCTTATCTTCACACCATCTTCGGCCACTCCTCAATCGCGAAATCCTCAATGTAGACCTGGCTACGCCTGCGGTTTCGCTCAATCGTTCGCGGCCAAATCTGGTGCAAATCTGAGCGCCAATTCTACCAAGTTATTCTTGCGCAGACCCTACTCCTCCGAGATCTGGGCCCCAATGTTACGCAATCTCCCCGTCACTTTTTCATAACCTCTGAGCACGACCTCACCATGTTCGATGACGGTTTCACCTTCGGCACACAGGCCCGCGACCAAGAGCGCCATACCCGCCCGAATGTCAGGAGACTCCAGGCGTTTTCCTCGCAGTTGGCTGGGTCCTTCCACCAGAACCCGGTGAGGGTCGCACATCGTGATACGGGCCCCCATGCGCACCAACTTGTCGACGAAGAACATTCGAGCCTCGTACATCCAGTCGTGAATCAGACACAATCCAGAGGTCTGGGTAGCCAGTACGATGGCCAGACTGACCAGGTCAGTGGGGAACAGTGGCCAGGGTCCAGCCGTGACTTGCGAAGGATTCTTCAAAGCCGAAGGTCCTACTCTCAGATCGGTATCAGTTACGAACTCCAACCCGATACCGAATCGACGAAGCACCGTCTGGATGCCCATCATCTCCTGATTCCTGATCCCTCGGATAAGCACGTCTCCGCCGGTGATAGCGGTGGCGATGGCGATGGTCCCGGCATCGGCATAGTCGGGAGGGACATCGAACGCGATTTCTCGCCCAGCCTGATCCAATCCTCGCACAACCCGGAAGTAAAGGGGATGCAGCTCGATCTCGCAGCCCATAAGGTTGAGAAACTCGATCAGGCTGAATATGTGTGGTTCCCGGGCTGGATTTTCGATGGTACCTGTGCCCAGAGCGCTGAAGAGCAGAAGGGCATTCTCGGTAGCCGTAACTGACGACTCTTCCAGGTAGACGTTGGGTTCCCTGACCTGTGCCGTCCTTTTCAACTCGATCTTGCCGGGGTTCTCGTCAACCGAGTAGCCAGCCGCCTCGAATACCTTCCAGTGAACATCGAAGGAGCGGCGTCCGATCGGACACCCTCCGGGAACGGCGCAAGAGATTTGGTCGAAGACTGCTGCCAGTGGTCCCAACAGAAGAACTGCGCCCCGCAGCCGCTCCACCAGTCGGGCTGGCAGCTCGTTGGATTCGAGATTGCTGGAGTCGAGGAGTAGCTCCCCATTCTGCCACTCGGTTTCGACGCCGAGAGCCTGGATCAGAAGCAGCAGGTTGTCTACGTCATCGATACGCGGGACGTGCCTCAGGAGTACTGGACCACGAGACAGCAGCGCCGCGCAGATCAGAGGTAGGGCAGCGTTCTTGTTTCCCTGGACTGGATATTCCCCTTCCAGTTGGCTCCCTCCTCTGATGACAAACTTGCGGCTCGCGCCTCTGTTCAAAGGCACTATTGTTGTAGACATTTCTGATCGTCCACGATGAATATCTCAGGTTCCAGCGAAAGGTGGAAGCGCTCGAGCACGCGATCCGCATATTTGTTGGCAAGGTTCACGATGTCTTTGGAAGTGGCATTCCCTTCATTGACCAGCAGATTGGCGTGATGTTTTGCGAACAGTGCGTGCCCCGAGCGTGCGCCTTTTGCACCCACCGCCTCTAGCAGTTTTCCTGCGGGGATCTTGCCGAACTGGGCGAAGTCTTCCGGGATGTCCAGACGGGCTTGATCCGGAAGCTCTGTGGCCAACACGTTCTTGAAGAAGCTTCCTGGACACTTCAGGCCCCTCGGATACTTGGCGAGTCGAGTCTCCAGGATCGAATCGGAAATCTCTTGAAGCTTCTCCCGGCTCTCTTTCAGATCCAGGGTGCAGTCGAGGATGAAACAATCTTTTCGTTCTTTGAAAACGCTGTGCCGGTAGCCGAACTCGAGCTGGGATCGTGTGAGCTGGCGAATTCCTCCATCAGCTGACCAAACGCTGGCCTCTGTGACGGACTCGCAGATTTCCTGCCCGTAAGCCCCTGCGTTTCCCACCAGCGCACCTGCAACGGTTCCCGGAATCCCGTACATCCGCTCCATTCCCGAGAGCTGATGTTGGTTGGTCCAACGAATCAGATCGCCCAGATTCTCCCCTCCGGCAACCAGAATCTGGCTGCCACTTCGCTCCCTTCCCGAGGTCCGATTTCGCAGGACCAGACCGGGAAATTCCAGATCGGCAAAGAGCACGTTACTGCCGTCTCCCAGGAAGAATATCGGGAGGCCCTGACCCTTCGCCCACCGATAGGCCTTCGCTAGACTCTCTGCATCTCGAATGTCCGAAAACCAGCGGCTTGGTCCACCCACGCCCATGGTGGTCAGAGGCGCCAGTTGGACGGAGGAGAGGATCCCCTGGGGCGGAGATTGTTTCGCTACCGAGTCTTCGATTCCGGGCATGACAGTTCGATCAGGCGCGAACGCAGCATGGTTTGCAGAAACTGCCAGAGTCGCTCCTCAGCGGGCTCTATGCCGGTCCCAAAGTGCTCTCGCATGGACTGAAGTATCGACGATAACGTCGTGCTACCGTCACACGATTTCCACACTAGAGTCCCAATATCATCGAGGCGAATTCGGTAGTGGGGGTTCTGAAAGTACTTCGAGCACCATCTCGCCAAGCGAGATTCACCAAACTTGGGTCGCAGGAGTACCGCCTGTCCCGTTTGGTCCTCCTGCCACTCGAGGAGTCGTCGGGGCTGATAGTTGAGGACAGAGTCCATATTCATGATTCGAGCTTCATGCTGGGACCACCTTTCTTCTGAGAGGCGCCCAGCGGGACTTTCACGAGGAGGTACAGCAGTAACCCGAAGATCAGCATTCCCAGCCAGGGGTTCTCTGAGATACTGGGAAGCACATCTCCCCAGCCGAACAGGTCGGAGCCCAGGACCAGGAAGGCCAATGAAACCGCCATCAGCGCTTCACCGGCGATAAAACCGGAAGAGAGGAGCACGCCTGAGTTGACGGCGCGGGCCCGGCCTTCCGAGGGCACGTCATTCTTGGCCAGCTTCTTATCCAGAATCCAGCGAAAGATCCCGCCTACGAAGATGGCTGCGGTGGAGTGAAAAGGAAGGTACATGCCCACCGCGATCAGCATCGGTGAGGGAGCCTTGATCAGGATCAGGGCAACCGCGAAGAAGATGCCCGCGATCACCAAGGGCCAGGCCATCTCACCTCCGACGATGCCTCTGGACATCAAAGCCATCAAGCCCGCCTGGGGCGCGGGTAACTCGGGGCTTCCGATACCGTAGACCCGATCCATTGCAATCAGTGGCCAGACCAGCACGAAGGCGGCGATGATGACCCCGATCATCTCCGCCACTTCCATCTTCCAGGGGGTGCCTCCCAGGATGTGGCCTACCTTCAGATCCTGGATCATGTCTCCGGCGATTCCGGCGGCGCAGCAAACCACCCCAGCGACGCCCAGGACGGCCATGATGCCTGCTTCCCCGGTGACTCCAATCATGACCATCAGAATGGCAGAGATGAGCAGCGTGCTGAGCGTGAGTCCGCTGATGGGGTTGTTGGAACTTCCCAACAGACCCACCAGGTATCCGGCCACCGCGGCAAAAAGGAAGCCCAGGACGATCATGACCACGGTGAGGAGCGCCGATCCCGGGCCGGAGCCGCTGAAATGAAGATAAAGGAAGAACAGCGGGATCGAGAGACAGGCGATCGCAGCGCCAATCCATCGAAAGTCCAGGTCGATGTTGAGTCGGTTACTCTCGCCACCGCTCTCCTTGGTGGTCTGCAGATCCTTGACGGCCCGACGAATGCCACGGAAAAGGGAGTTTCTAAGCTTGAAGAGGGTGTGAAAAGAGGCCACGATCATGGTGCCCACCGCCAGCGGCCTGACCTGTTTCAACCAGACTTCCTCGCTCAACCCAATCCAGGAATCGGTCCCGGTGATTCCGCTGGATAGTTCGGGGTTCAAGAAGACGCTCAGAGGCACTAGCAATAGCCATCCCAGGAGAGCGCCCGCAAAGACGATGGTCGAGATGGATGGTCCGACGATGAACCCGACACCGATCAATGCCGGAGAGGCGGCCGGAGACTCGAGTAGCAGTCCTCCGGCATAGGTCAACTTCTTTCCCACAATCTCGATACGAGAGCTGCCCAGGGTGATGAAGGTGCGGGTATAGTCGGAAATGACTTGTATCCCGTTACTGTTCTTGAGCAGTTCCCATACGCCGGCGATACCCATGGCGGCGAAGACGTAGCCGGCACCAGTCTGGCCACCTTGGCCAGACTTGACCAGTTCTGCCGCCGCCACGCTTTCGGGGAAAGGAAGATGGGCTTCTTCGACCATGGTGCGTCTGAGCACGATGATGAAGAGGACGCCGAGGACGCCTCCGGTGAGCATGATCAGAGTGCACTCCCAATAGTGGAGCTCGTCCCAGACACCACTGATCACGAACGCCGGCAGTGTAAAGATCGCCCCGGCCACTAGTGCCTCTCCTACGGAGGCGGTGGTTCGGGCAATGTTTTCCTCGAGTATCGATCCCCGGAAGAGACGCAGCGCGGCCATCGCAACCACGGCTGCTGGGAAGGTAGCGGCCACGGTGAGTCCGGCCTTCATGCCCAGGTAGGCATTTGCGGCTCCCAGCAGAATCGCCATGATCACACCCAGCACGACCGCTTTGATCGTGAGCTCCGGAAGCCCGGTCTGTGCAGGAACGAAAGGCTTGAATTGGGAAGGATTCTTAGGGGCAGGCTGGTTCATCTTTGCCACCTCCGATGCGCTGCGGAATGTAGCACGAATCCCCGGGCGCGGCAAGTACGGAGGGTATCGACGAAGACTCCTGATTGTCCCTGCTATACAGAGCGTCTTAAGTCTACGGTGACGTTTGCAGAGGGGGCTTGTGAGGCGAGATCAAGGCGGGAGGAGGAAGTCGATGCTTGGCCATCTTCGACGACGACCCACGCAGAGATCG
>JAKZYH010000435.1:0-7709 GCA_047514575.1 Acidobacteriota bacterium
CGGCTTCTCTGCCGGGGGCTCTTCTGCCGGAGGCTGCTCGGCAGTCTCGGGGGCGGGTGCGCCACCACAACCCACCAGGATCACAGCTACACCTAACACAGCCAAAATTCTCATATAGAAACCCATAATCGGTCCTCCTTAGAAGCGTGGTTTTCCAACACGCATTGTAGTGGGATGTCCTTCGTATACTGTACCCACTGGACGGTGTCAAGAAGATTAGGTCCTTGGCGGTCGCCTCTTCTTGAATTTCTCCTCTTCCCTTGCCTTTGCCTCGTGGTCCGGGTAGGCGCCCCGATGCTAGCTGGAACCAGGGCTAACCGGCGTTGTTCAACGATCGACCCACACCAGATGAGGTCAGGGCGAAGTCAGAGGCAAGGACAAAGGCAAAGGGAAAGGCAGAGGCACGGGTAGGCGAGGTGGACTGGACAGTTGTTGTTGAACGAAATACGGCCACTGCTCGTCGAACTAAGGGGGTACATGATGAGCACACAACAAGGAGCATTAGAAAAGCAAGACCTGAAGAATCTGATCCTTCGAGATCGCGAAACCAACTCGAAAAAGACTTGGAGGGGCAGTCTTCTGGACTATCTGGAACTGATCCGGAATGACCCGTCCGCTGCCGGATTGGCTCATGCCCGCATCTACGAGGTCATCATGAAAGCGGGATCTCGCCAGCTCCTCGAGACCGATGATCTGCGAGCAAAGCGACTCTACCAGGACGAGCCGGTGCCGGTTTACGACTTCTTCCAGAAGGAGTTTTTCGGTGTCGAAAAGACCGTCGCCCAGATCGTTCGCTACTTTCGCTCTGCTGCTTTGAAAGGGGAAGAGAGCCGACAGGTGCTCTACCTCATGGGTCCGGTCGGCTCGGGCAAGAGTTCCCTCGTCCAGAAGATCAAATCGGGACTCGAAGACATGGAGCCCTTCTATGCCATCGAAGACTGTCCCATGCACGAGGAGCCGCTCCACCTCCTCCCCCGTCACCTCAGGCCTGCCTTCGAGGAGATGTTGGGGGTTCGAATCGAAGGGGATCTGTGCCCTATCTGCCGGACGCGACTCAAGCAGGAGTTCGAGACCCGGTACGAAGAGATGCCGATCGTCACCCGCGAGTTTTCTACCCGCAGCCGCGTCGGCATCGCGGCTGTGCCACCCGTCGACCCGAACAATCAGGACACATCCGTCCTGATCGGGTCGGAAGACATCTCCAAGCTGGATCTCTACTCCGAGGGCGATCCTCGGGTGCTGGACCTCGACGGAGCACTCAACGTTGGCAACCGCGGCCTGGTCGAGTTTATCGAGGTCTTCAAGAACGAAATCGAGTATCTGCACGCCATGATCACGGCTACCCAGGAAAAAGTCATACCCGCTCCCGGGCGCCACGGAATGATCTACGTCGATACCGCAATCGTTGCCCACTCCAACGAAGCCGAGTGGCAGAGATTCAAGTCAGACCACACCAACGAAGCCATTCTGGACCGAATCGTGGTGGTGAAAGTGCCTTACAATCTCCGCCTGTCAGAGGAAGTCCGGATCTACGAGAAGATGATCCGGCAATCAGACTTCCGGGTTCATGTGGCCCCGCACACGCTGGAGATGGCGTCGATGTTCGCCATCCTTACGCGACTTCACCCCAACCCAAAGTGTGACCTCATGACGAAGCTGCGGCTCTACAACGGCGAGAAAGTCGTGGAAAAGGGAAAGCTCAGAAAAGTCGACGTACGCGAACTGCACGATGACGCTCGCGACGAAGGGATGGACGGCATTTCCACCCGATTCATCATGAAGGCGCTGGACAACGCGCGCTCCGACGGCCTCGGTGGTCAATGCATCAACCCCATCAGTGTCAGGGAGGCCTTGATCAAGATGGTCAAGGAGGCCGACCATCCCGAGGATGACCGCAAGGTCTACCTCGAACTGCTCCAGGACACGCTCCACAAGGAGTATCTGCTAGTGATAGAGAAGGAAATCGCCAAGGCCTTCGTCTATTCCTACCAGGAACAAGCGGAACAACTCTTCCAGAACTACCTGGACCATGTTGAGGCGTCCGTGAACAAGACCAAGGTCCTGGATTCAAGGACTCACGAGGAGCTTGAACCCGATGAGGGTTTCCTCAAGTCGATCGAGGAACAGATCGCCGTCGTGGGAACGGCAGCAGAAGGTTTTAGACAAGAAGTGATTGCCTATCTCTGGTCCTCCAACCGACGGGGAGAAAACCTTTCCTATCGCAGCTATGAGCCCCTCAAAGAAGCGATCGAGAAGCGGCTGATGACGTCGGTACGGGAAATGAGCCGAATCGTGACCAAGAGCCGATCTCGGGACGAGGAACAGAGTCAGAAGTACGACTTGATGGTCCAGAGCCTTCTGAAGAGCGGCTACTGTTCCCACTGCGTGGACCTGGTTCTCAACTACGCTGCCAACAACCTCTGGAAGGATTGAGGAGAAGGCGTCTAGCCGCCAGCTTTGGGGGAGGGCTCCAGGGATCAACCGATCCAGGAGCTTTCCCGCACGCTGAAGCAGGGCCGATTCATCTCTCGAGAGAGGACTATGTCTCATATCGTGATCCGCGAATGGCAACCGTCAGACGCCCAGCGAAGCGATCGCAGCGCCGGAGATCGCTCCCGCCACCGTCTCAAGGTTCGACAGGCGATCCGGGAAAACATCGCCGACATCATCGCCGAGGAGGCGATCATCGGCAAGAGTCGGGATCGGATCGTCAAAGTACCGATACGTGGGATCAAAGAGTACCGCTTCAGCTTCGGGGCAAATCATCCGCAAGTAGGTCAGGGCGAAGGCCAAACCCAGCCGGGACAGGTGATCGGCCGCGATTCGACTCCTCAGCCGGGTTCCGAGCAGGCAGGTGATACAGCCAGCTCCGACTACTACGAAACCGAGATCACCCTGGATGAGCTGATTGAGATCATGTTCGAGGACCTGGAGCTGCCGAATCAAGAGCGCAAGCAACTGAAAACCATAGAGCTGGAGCGCAAGCAGAAGTCTCTGGGCTATCGACGGAAGGGTGTCCGGGCAAGCCTCTCACTTCACCGTAGCGCCATCGAACGCGTACGCCGACTCCAGATTGCTCGACGTTCTTCTGTGTCAGAGGGAAACGCGGCTCCGGATCCCGATCTGGGCGTTGCGGCAGAGATGGTTCCGAGGCCTGCTCGGCGGGCCGGATTTTCGCTGGCGGTTCGGTCACCCTTCTGGGAGCGTGATCTCCGCTTTCGTCATCGAAACCCGAAGCTCAGGCGTGAGTCCAATGCAGTCGTCATCTGCATCATGGATACGTCTGGATCAATGGACGTGGCGAAGAAATACCTAGCTCGGAGCTTCTTTTTTCTGCTCCACCGCTTCGTCTCAACGAAATATGCCGCCACCGAGGTGGTGTTCATCTCTCACGACACCGAGGCCCGGGAAGCAACAGAAGAGGAGTTCTTTAGAAGGGGTGAATCGGGCGGAACCTTCATCTCCTCAGGCTACAACAAAGCCCTTCATATCATTCAAGAACGCTACCACCCCAGCCACTGGAACATCTACGCATTCCACTGTTCCGATGGGGACAACTTCGGCTCGGACAACGCGAAGGCCCTGGCGGCGGCACTCGAACTCTGCCAGGCCTGTAATCTGTTCGGCTACGGTGAGATCAAGCCCCCGGGCTCCTATTCCGGAAACAGTAGTCTGCTGGACTTCTTTTCTTCCGCGGTCACAGCCGAGAACTACAAGTCGGTCCCGATCCGTCAGAAACAGGATATCTGGCCTGCCTTCAAGGAGTTTCTTCGCCTGGAAGAGCAACGATGAACCAATACGAAATACCCGATCTCGAACGTTGGGCAGAGCACATAGAAGAATTGGCTCTGAATTTGGGACTTTCCTGTTACCCACAGGAGTTCGAAATCAGTGACCAGGCTCAGATGCTGGGCTACATGGCCTATTCCGGGCTTCCCTCACACTACCCGCACTGGTCCTATGGGAAGGCATACGAGCGCTTGAAAACCATGTACGACTACGGGGTCACTGGGCTCCCCTACGAAATGGTCATCAACTCCAATCCCTGTCTGGCGTACTTGATGCGGGACAACTCACTCCTGATGCAGGTCCTGACGATCGCTCACGTGTATGGACACAACGACTTCTTCAAGAACAACTTCACCTTTCGCCACACCCGGGCGGAGCTGGCGGTTGACCTCTTCAAGGTCCATGCCAACCGGATCCGCAGGTATATCGAAGACCCGAGCATCGGAATCGATCGAGTGGAAGGAGTGCTGGACTCGGCACATGCGATATCGCTTCAGTGCCGCCGCAATCAATCCGTGGTGAAGCCGAACAGTGTGCAGCAGGAAGAGTCTCAGGATCCCAAGAACAATCCCGGAGGACAGCCGGGGGAAGAGGACGAAGATCTGCTGCTTTTTCTCCGAGACAACAACAGTCGACTGTCCGAATGGGAGCGGGACCTGCTGACCATCGTGGATGAGGAGACCCGATATTTCATTCCCCAGATGGAAACCAAGATCATGAATGAGGGATGGGCCAGCTACTGGCACAAGCAGATCCTTGACTCGCTAGACCTGTCCCCTGACCAGCGCATGGAGTTCATGGTGAAGCATGCCCAGGTTCTGGCTCCTCATCCCAACAGAGTCAACCCATATCATCTGGGCTTCTTCGTCTGGAACGCGCTCAGAATCTGGTATGACGGATGTCTCGACAGGGAGCTGTTGAGACGGGACGAGTGCGCCTGGTTCGATAAAATGCAAATCGATTTCGAGGAACGGGACGCGGTCCCCCCTGAGAGTGGAAAGAAAAAGGGTTGCGAAGTCCTCTTCCAGGTTCGGGAAACAGATCGGGACGCCTCCTTCCTGAGACGCTTCCTGACACCTGCTGTGATGCGAGAGCTGGACCTCTTCCAGCATGAGAGTCAGAAGAGCGCCAACAATGGGCAGGTGCGAGTCGTGACCAAGACTTCCAGCCCTGAGCATTGGAGGGACGTCAAAGAGATCCTGGTCAGGAACGTGGGAGTGGGCTCACTGCCGGTGATCAAAGTAGAGGATTCACGCCATGGGGAAAACTCTACGCTTCTGCTGAGGCACCACCACGATGGTCGTGATCTTGAGCTGGGATCGGCGGAGAAGACGCTAGCTCACGTGCGTCGGCTCTGGTCCAATCCGGTGATTCTCAAGACCCAAGTGGAGGGGAACTCCATCCGATTGGAGGCTTAGCCTTTTCTGCTGGTTCCCGTGACACCCCGCGCCAGTCTTTTCCGGCCTTCGAAACTCGCCTGTTCGATATCCTGTGATTCAGCATTTCCGCTGGTTGCGTTCTCCAGAGCAAGGGAGAAAGGCTGAATCACAAACCGAAGAACACCGAACATGCGAACGCCTAGGTAGTCTCCCTGGCAGCCTTACATATCCCGGATCAGGGGGACTTGGAGCCAGTCGTGAAGGCGGCGTCCTCTCCGTGGGTGGTCCCTTCCTGGTTGCTGCCTACCAGGCGGTAGTGGTAGGTCGTTTCGGGATTCAGGTCAGTCAAACGCTCAAAGGTGGTGCGGGGAGTGATCTGCAATCCCCCATCACGGACGGGTGATTTCGAGCCGTAGCTGGGGGTGGTTCCGTATTCGAAGTGGAACTCCGCTCGATGTCCCAGAGGGTTCATTCTTCCCTCTAGTCTGGCACTGGAGGCCGTGATCTGGCTTGCTTTCCCGGTGACTGCGGTCGGCTGGTTGCTGGCCGGGAGACCGTAGGTGCGATCTTCGCCATAGACCGTCCCCTCGCTGCTGCTCGCCACCAAACGATAGTGATAAACGTTCCCTGGGGTTAGATTTTCAAGGTCCAGGTTGACGTAGTAGAGATCGTCGTCCGGCAGCATCACGGCTCCGCTGCCAAAAACCTCGATTTCTCCCAGTCCCCAGTGTTGGCTCTGGTAACCCGAATTAAGCCGCACTTTCAGAAACCTGCATTCGAGGGAGAGCCCGGCATCCAGGGTGAATCCAAAATTGGCATTCGGTTCGCCCGACTGAGGAAGCACCTTCTTCAGAGCGGAGGAGTACTCCTTGCCATCCGCCGAGACCAGCAGCTCGACCTCCTTCGCTGGCCATTCGGGGTTCTGGTGAAGTTGCACTGTCTTGATCGTGACCGGGTTTTCGAAGGCATAGACGAACTCCAGAGGTGCAGTGGGATTTGCGGCACTGTGCCATCCACGTCCCTCGCCGTGCCGCCAGCCGTCGGTCAGTGTACCGGGATCGCCTCCTGTCTGGGGCCACTCAACCAGCTTCCCCCCATTGCTGGGGACTACCAGAGAGTGGTTCCGGTAAGCGATTTGGAGCTCATCGAAGTCGAGCGAACCGGTGGGAGGATTGTCCGTATCCACAGTCGCCTCGAGATGGAAGAAGTCGCAGTTGACGTGGGCCTGAGCATCGTTGATAGACCAATAGGCGTAGCGTTTGGCACTCTCTTCTCCCTGAAGCGTCGGGTTGTTTCCTCCGTAAGTCCACTGATCGGCATCGTTGAGAAGTCTGTACTCCACCCTGTGCCACTCGCCATCACTGAGATAGTCGGTGAGGGTAAAGCCGGTGTAGGCCCAGTTGGCGCGCTTCCAGCCCTTGGCGTTGCCAACCTCAACATTGCTCTGACTCTGGGTCCACCACATGACCTCAGAGCCATTGGGCTGAAAATCGTTACCCCGCACTCCAATGGATACTCTAGCCCCCCTTAGGTCAGGGTCTCCTCCACCCAGGTGAGCCCTGACTGAATCTCCGCCGGCCACCTCACCGCTCATCAGGAATTTGGTCAGGTGGAGCGTTCCGATACCATCGTCGTGGTTGCGATCGTGGTTGCTGGGCTCATGGAACCTGATGTAGCCCTTGGAGACACCTCCGCTCGCGAAGTGCTCGTCTTTCAGCCAACTGTACCAGCCACCCAAGCCTTCATCCCAGGTCTCATGGTAGTAGGCGCCCAATTGAGGCGGCAGAGGCCGTGCGTCTGTCTTGGACCCGTAGTCAGTGGAGCTCCCGAATTCGAAGTAATAGGTGGTGTGCTTTCCGTGGGGGTGAATGCTCCCATTGACCGTCATGGCCGACGTCCCTAGCGCACTGGCAGAAAGAGTAGCCACTGTGGGCGCCATGGATGGGATTTCAGGTTCTGGGGCCTCGGAGGCGCACGCCGAGAAAAGGATTATGAAGCAGCTTAGGACGCTGCGTTCTAGCGACAGTTGAGATTTCATCCGAGCCGGGACCGACCCACGACCTGACTCGACCCTGGACAATTCTAAACGTTCCATTATTTCTCCTAACAAAGTGGTTTGCTCGACAATAGCAGCTCGAATTGCGCGCCGATAGCCTTGAACAGCTCGACCATGCGGCGAGAGCTCATGCTGGTGGGCGAATCGGATAGCTAATCCTCGCCAAAAATATTTGAGATTTTGACCGATCCGACGCGAAACACTCGGCAGTATTGTGGCCCTTTCCAGGAGGCCGCTTCAGCGGCCTGGCGCGAAGCGTATTAGACCCGGTGTTTACGCCGGGGTCAGCAGCTTCTCTTCCCTCCCCCGAGGGCCGTTTACGGTCCTTCTCGAGCGGCGGCTTCAGCCCTCGTGGACCCGGAGCCCGGCTGAAGCCTTTACCCGAGAAGCCCGCTGAAGCAGGCTCCAGCAGCCGCTTGCCCGCCCCCCCGGCCCTGAAGGACCGGTCGAGTAGGCGGGGTACTCCCAGCAGTCCAGGCAGCCGT
>JAKZYH010000436.1:0-3471 GCA_047514575.1 Acidobacteriota bacterium
CGGTCAAGGACAAGGTCACCCAGGTCATCGTCTCCAAACTGCGCGAGGCAGGTCAGTACGACCAGGACGGGGACGGCCCGCTCCGTTCCGTAGCAGAGATCTTCAATCGCATGGAGCGTAGGATGAGCCGGTCCCTTCTGGAGAACATCGAGAAGGAGGATGGAAATCTGGCTCTGGCAATTCGAAATCTGATGTTCACCTTCGACGATATCTTGCTGCTCAATGATGCAGTCATGCAGAAGGTCATCCAGGGTGTTGACAAGAAGGCCCTCCCCAGGGCGCTCAAAGGTGCTCCGGAGGAGCTCTCAGAGCACTTCTTCCGCAATATGTCGACTCGAGCTGCCAATATGCTGCAAGAGGATATTGGGGCCTTGGGTCCGATCCAACTGAAGGAAGTCGAAGTATCTCGGCAGGAGGTGTTATCCGCGATCCGTCAGATGGAGGTGGATGGCCTTATCGAACTGGGTGGCGCTGGGGGGGACGAGTATGTGGTCTGACCTGAGACTTAAAAGATTCCAAGGTACAAGAAACAAGATACAAACAAGTTCCAAATCACAAGCACCAAGCTCCAAACGATCGACTATCATCCACGAGCATTGGCGATCCGACAGAGCCGCGAACGACTTGACTCGTTAGCAACATGAATCCAAGTACCGAGGAGAGAGCGGACAACAGCATCATTTTCTCTGTCGTTCGCACGAATTTCGACTTGAATGATAGACGCCAGCCGGCGAGGAGGACCTGAGGCGTGTCGATTAGTAGATTAGTAGATGCGGACCGCGCGGAGGTTTTCCATTTCTCCAGCCTGGAGTCGTTCGAGGAGCCTGCGGCTGTCTTCGAAGATCCTGTTGAGCCGTTTCCGGAGGAGCAAAAAGAGCGAGATCTGAATGAGATCGAACGGGAGGCGTTCGAGAAAGGCTTCGCCGCTGGAGAGCGATCCGGAATGGAAATGGCGGAGCGAAGGATCGAGGCTGCTTTGAAGCGCTTCTCCAAATCGCTGAAGGAAGTCGTGTGCCTCAGGAACGAGATCGTTGCCCATACCGAGACCGACCTCGTGGAACTAGCGCTCGAGATTGCGCGCAAGCTGGTTCATCGAGAGATCCAGATCGATGCCGAGATCATTGTGACCCTGGTCCGGGTAGCCTTGGAGAAACTCACCGTAAAGAGTGAGGTGACCGTGTGGGTCAGTCCCAAGGATCAGGAAGTTCTGCAGAATTGCATCGGAGAGCTTGCTGCGGATGGAGACGACTGGAAGGTACTCCTCAAGGTCAACCAGGATCTGAAGCGAGGGGACTGTCTGGTGGAGTCCCAATATGGAAGTGCAGATGCACGAATCTCGGCCCAGTTCCAGGAGGTCGAGAAAGATCTGCTGGCCAAGTTCTAGGTGTCGGCAGAGTCCAAGATAATGACCCTTACCCGCACCGAGGTTTCACCATGACTGAAGCGGCTGTAGCCGAGCAGGAGGACAACCCTAAATCGGTCAATCTCAAGGTCTACCGGGAGCGACTAAGAACCAGCGAACCCTTGAAGGTATGGGGACGTGTTCGTCAGGCCGTCGGCTTGGTAATCGAATCCGACGGTCCCCCCGCAAGCGTGGGCGAGACTTGTGAGATCTACTCGGAGGGGAGCGAGGATCCGGTATTGGCTGAAGTAATTGGCTTTCGTGACAAATCCATTCTGTCGATGCCCATAAGTGAGGTAGGCGGAGTGAAACTCGGCGATCGAGTCGTTTCGAAGAAACTCCGGGCCACGATCGGTGTGGGAGAGGCCCTGTTGGGCCGTGTCGTTGACTCGAACGGGAATCCTCTGGATAGCAAGGGGCCGCTAGCGAGCCAGGATCGCTATCCCCTGCAAAGAGCAGGATACAACCCGCTGGGACGTCAAAAAATCGAAACTCCCCTGGGAAGTGGCGTCCGTGCCATCGATGGCTTGATCAGTGTGGGTCGGGGTCAGCGTATCGGTATCTTCGGGGGGAGCGGCGTTGGTAAGAGTACACTGCTCGGCATGATGGCCCGTCACACTGAAGCATCGATCACGGTGATTGCGATGGTTGGAGAGAGGGGCAGGGAAGTCAGCGAGTTCGTGGATAGTCAACTGGGAGAAGAAGGTAGGAAGAAGAGCGTGGTGGTGGTTTCCACTTCGGATAGTCCTCCCCTGATGCGCGTTCGGGCCGCCCTCGGAGCTACTGCGATTGCGGAATATTTCCGGGATCAAGGGCACCATGTCCTGCTCGTCATGGATTCGGTGACCCGGGTAGCGATGGCGCAACGCGAGGTGTCCCTGGCGGCAGGAGAACCTCCCTCCGCCAAGGGCTATACCCCTTCGGTCTTTTCTTTGCTGCCGCGTATGTTTGAGCGAGCTGGAAACTTTGAAAAGGGAAGTATCACCGGTTTCTACACGGTTCTGGTAGAGGCGGACGACATGAACGAGCCTATCGCCGACGCCGTACGAGGACTCCTCGATGGCCACATAGTGCTCTCCCGACCTCTGGCCTGGAAGGACCATTTCCCAGCCATCGATGTGCTCTCCAGCATCAGCCGTCTCATGCCGGACCTGGTCACTGCAGAGCAGGCAGCCGCGGCTCGTCAGATTCGGGAGCTCCTGGCCGTCTACCAGAAAGCTGAAGATATGATTAACATAGGTGCTTATTCGAAAGGGACAAATCCCAAGATCGATTTAGCGTTGAGTAAGATTGATCGAATCAATCTCTATCTTCGGCAAGAGTCTAACGAAGTTGTCGATTGGGAAACGGCCCTACGTGAACAGGTCGAGCTCCTCAAGAACTAAGTGCTGGTGATATGAAGAGATTCTCCTTCAGACTTCAATCGGTACTCGATTTTTACAGCCTTCGCGAAGAGCTCGAGCTGATCAAGTTGAACGACTTACTCCGTCAGGGCAGCGAAGTTGAGTCGACGATCGCAAAGCACATGGAGGCGATGCGTCGGGCGGGGCGGGATCTCAGGGGAAGGAAGGAACTTTCTCCACAGGAATTGACGGTATCGGATAGCTACCAGTCACACCTTCGCGAACAGGTTCGACAGCTGGGTACCCAAGCAATCAAGCTTGAGACCAAGACCACCGAACAGAGAGATCTTGTCGTTTCTGCGAGCCGCCAGCGAAAGGTCTTTGAGGCGCTCAGGGACCGGGAACGGAGAGAGTACGATCAAAACCTCGAACGCCTGGAACAGCAGGAAATGGATGAGCTGCATCTGCGGCATCGCTCTAGGCAACTAGCCACCCACCACAGTTTTCAACCTCAATGGTCCCATGGATTTCAAGCTGCAGATGAGGACTGAGTAGCCAGGGCCGGGCTGCTTATCACCGAGATCCAGACAGCGAATCCCTGCCACTTAGACCCGGATCAGGTTGTCTTTTTCCCGAGCCTTCAAAAGGACGGGAAATGGGCATTTTCAACAAAACCAGGAAGGTCAGTCCCAACGGGATTGCGTCATCCAGCCCAGGGTTTCCGAA
>JAKZYH010000437.1:0-3608 GCA_047514575.1 Acidobacteriota bacterium
GGGCAGAGGTGTGTCGCCTGCCGATATGAAATCCACTGCATCGTGGGTGACGGTGACTATGAACTCATTGGCCCCGATGCCATCGAACTTGGGCATGGCATAGTTGGGAAGTTCATGGGTGGGCTCGAGAGGCTCCAACCCCCAGCCAGAATGCGAGTATCCTGCCAATCCACCCTGGGATTGGGTCCACTTCAAGATGGGCAAGGTCCAGCTGGGCCACTCCTCCACTCGACTGGTGCCTGGGTAGTCGTCTTCCTTCAGACGCAGGAGGCAGAGGTGTCCGGCATGGGAAGATGGGAAGCCCGAGACTTCAACATCGTACCGCATCAGGTTATCGCGTCCGGACAGCCGATGAACTTTGCCTTCGAAAAACTGCTTTTGATGGTACCAACAAGGGCCCCAGGTGAGCACACAGGCGATGTTCAGATCTTCTCCCAAGGCCTGGCGCCACATGTGTTCGGGGCGGACCCCTTCGTCGGGACTCTCGTAATGACTGCAGCCGGCAGCATGCACGTGATGATCGGCACTCCACCAGCCCAAGCTCGCCATATTGATCCACCGCTCCAGCTCAAAGCTTGCTTCGTACGCTTCCACGTTTTCAGGGACGGTCAGCCGCTTGCTCAACGGCAAATACTCTGGACCACGCCCGTACTGGACTTCATAGGTTCCCGGAGGCAATTTCACCTTCTCTCCGTCCGCGCGGTAGATCTGCGGGTGGAAGAAAAAGTCAGGATCTTCTCCCTGGGCCAATCTTCGGGACGGTAGGGGATATACTCCCACCAGGCGACTCGCCTTTACCGGAGTATCTCCGATTCCTCGAGTCTTGTCCCAGGGCTGTTTCAGTGCCAGCGCGTGGCGGTAGTCACCCGGCAAGGGATTCGTTTCCGGGTCCTGGGCAATCCTCTCGATTCCATCCGTGATGATGAAGGACGCCATGGTCGGCGAGCCATCGTGATCTTTCACCCTCAGAGTGACGGGAACGGCGGGTAGACAGTTAAACAGGACATTTATGGCGTTTCGAAAACCAATATCCTGAGTACCCTGCCCCACGTGGAAGCCGATCTTCGCCTCGCGTAGTCCTTGTGTCTCTTGAATAGGCCTGAAGAAGCACATACTCGAGCTGAAGACCGGAAAGATTCGCCTGAAGCGGGCGGCGACGGTACAGGGACAGCTCCAGAAAGCGGGAAGCCAGATCGCCCTTTGAGATCGCATGTTCCGCCTTCATTCGTTTGGCCCCGGTGGACTTGTGGAGCGACGGAAGAGCGTTTGGACTCTCCACCACCAATGCCGAGTTGACCACTGCCGCGTTGTGGACCTTGACTAGAAAACTTGTCCATCCCCCCTGCATGAGCTGGGCCTTGGCCGGCCCGCGGATCACCTTGACTCGGGCCTCGGGGTTGATATCGACCATGGCGAGGCAGTAGGGGTCCAGGATCTCCTGAAGCCGGGTCACCACCGAAGGCGTCGGAGCTTCCTCCCGGAGTCGCTGGATGCGCCCCAGGTCGTCGGGCCTTAGGCTGCTCCCAAGGAAGGTCATGGCCTCGGATAGTCGCACCACCTGTGCTACAAAGGGCTGAGGTTCGACCTCGTGTATCTTGGGAAGCTGTTGAGCGTTGATCCAAGAGGCCGACAGGCCACACACAGCCAACAAAAGACTGACTTGCTTCATCACAGTTCTCCGAGTCCAAGAGACGAGTATTGTGCGGTGTGCTCATGCTAGCATAGCCTTCAGAGCAAAGGTATCTTCCCCTCACCTGCCTTCACCGGAGTTCTCATCACCTTGCGGCAACCGGATCTCGACTGTTACGCTGGAAATTCAGTTGGAGAGATACCGTGCCCCTGTTCCAAGCTAACACAGGCAATCATGTGAACAACGACGACGCAGACCGATCACTCGATTTCGTCCGAAGTGCTGCTGCTGCCGACACAGAAACAAAGCGATTCGGCGGTCGGGTCCATACCCGGTTTCCTCCCGAGCCCAACGGCTATCTCCACATCGGCCATGCCAAATCGATCTGTCTGAATTTCGGGCTGGCGGCCGAGTCTGGAGGTCTCTGCAACCTGAGATTCGACGACACCAACCCCACCAAGGAGGAAACGGAATACGTCGAGAGCATCATGGCAGACATCCGCTGGCTCGGTTTCGACTGGGAAGACCGGTTGTATTTCGCGTCCGACTACTTTGACCGTCTCCACGTATTTGCCGTCCAGCTGATCAAACAGGGCAAGGCCTACGTTGACAGCCTCAGCGCCGACGAGATCCGAGAATATCGAGGGACTTTGATGGAGCCCGGCAAGGAGAGCCCACATCGCAATCGATCCGTGGAGCAAAACCTCTCCCTCTTCGAAGGTATGCGGGCCGGAGAGTTCCCCCGCGGTGCTCACGTGCTTCGGGCTCGGATAGACATGGCCTCAGCGAACCTGAATATGCGGGACCCGGTCATGTATCGCATCCTGCATGACACTCATCATCGGACGGGTGACAAATGGTGCATCTACCCTACCTACGACTTTGCCCATGGGCAGTCGGATTCGATCGAGAGAATTACCCATTCCATCTGCACCCTTGAGTTTGAAGATCACCGCCCTCTCTACGATTGGTTTCTGGACGAGCTGGGCATCTACCATCCCCAGCAAATCGAGTTCGCACGCCTCAAGCTCACTTACACGATCATGAGCAAGCGGAAGTTCGTCCAATTGGTCGATGAGAAGCATGTAGACGGCTGGGATGATCCCCGGATGCCAACTCTCTCTGGACTACGTAGGCGCGGCTTCACCCCCGAATCGATTCGCACCTTCTGCGAACGGATCGGTGTTTCGAAGAAGGATAGCGTGGTCGAGTTCCAACTCCTCGAGCATTGCCTGCGCGAGGATCTCAATCGCAGGGCTCAGAGGGTGATGGCGGTCCTGCGCCCGTTGCGTGTCGTGATCGAGAACTACCCCGAAGGCGAGTCCGAGGAGCTGGACGCCATCAACAATCCAGAGGAGCCTGAGGACGGGACCCGAAAGGTCCCCTTCTCCCGAGTTCTGTATATCGAACAGGACGACTTTCGAGAGGACCCTCCCAGGAAGTTCTTCCGGCTCGCCCCCGGTCGCGAGGTCAGGATGCGCTATGCCTACTTCCTTACCTGTACGGGCGTGGTCAAGGATCCCGAGACCAGAGAGGTCATCGAGCTCCGCTGTACTTACGATCCTGCCACCAAGGGAGGCGACGCTCCTGACGGTCGCAAGGTCAAGGCTACGCTGCACTGGGTTTCGGCCACTCATGCGGTGGATGCAGAGGTCCGCCTCTACGACTATCTGTTCAGCAAGGAGAACCCGGACGAGACCGAAGAGGGTAAAGACTATCGATCCAACCTGAACCCAAACTCGCTGGAAATTCTGAATTCGGCCAAGTTGGAACCCAGCCTGTCTGCTGCCAGACCGGGAAACCGTTATCAGTTTGAACGTACCGGATATTTTTGCGTCGACTCCCGGGATTCTTCCAACGGCAGCCTGGTCTTCAACCGCACCGTCTCCCTGCGGGACAGCTGGGCCAAGATTCAGCGTTCCAGCAAGTGAACTGTGCAGCCTTTCTTCTGCAAGGTGCTGCCCGTTTAGGCTCGGTG